>CAYPZJ010000366.1:0-5303 GCA_964414635.1 uncultured Spirochaetia bacterium | reverse complement strand
CATGCAAAACATTACGATACTCATTAAATAGGAAAATACCCATCCCAATAATAATCGCAAATAGTGTCGTAAAAAGAACTACCCGGCTATGAATCGAAAGGGAATGAACTTCATGGTAGGATTTATATTGTCGCTTTGTCCAAATCCTATATAAAAACGAAACCAAATTAAGCAAGACTATGAAACCTACGCCCCCTAAAATGGAAAGCAGGGCAAGTATCGAAAGAATAAAAAAGTTATCCTGAAGGATTAAAAGGTTTTGGGGAAATAAGGAAATACCTGCATTACAAAAGGCACTAATAGAATGAAATATTCCATAATATATGGCTTGGGACAGGGATGTAAAATAAGGATCAAAATAAAATTGAATGCTTAGAATGGCTGCACCTACCGCTTCTATAATAAAAACATATGCTGCTATCATGGATAATAAAGTACGGAAACTTTGACCCGTTGATTCATGACGAACAGTTGGAACCCATCCCACAAGCCGAAGCAAAGATAATCGAGCATACGTAAATATGATTACCGAAGCCATCGTCATATAAAACAACCCACCAAACTGGATTAAAACCATAATGATGAATTGACCAAAATATGAATACGTCTCTGTAAGTGCACCAAGATAGAAACCCGTGCCACAAGCGGAAGCCGTTACCATCAATAAGGTATCAACGAAACTTTGGGTTGCTTGATTATCCCAGTAAGCTAGTGGTAAACTCAAAAGCAACACACCCAACACAATTGCTATTCCCAACCAAACCAACAGAAATTGGATGGGATGATACAACATCCCACTCAACATCCGATTGAATGCATAATTGGTATAGATAAACCGCAGCAAAACCACCGTCTGACGAATTATCAGAACATTGCTTACAAGGTTTATTAATTCACGAAATTCATAGAGGTCGTTGATTTGTATCTGCCAGATTAAATAGATTGCAAGAATTGGAAGAAAAAGTAAGTAATCATACCAGAACTCACGAACAATAACCCATCGTTTCCGTCCCAGTACAGCTCGTATGATCAAAATAATGGTATACGTTGAAGCAAAAACTAGATTGGTTATAAAATAGAGATTAATAACAACGGGATGGGGAATAAAACTAATCTGGAGAATGTACCCTAATAAAGAAAGAAGGGCGATAGCGGTTAAAAAGGTTTCGAACCCGCGAATAATTAATCGCATAAGGGCAGTATTATTTCCATAATTTGCTGATCCACGCCTTGGTTTCAGGGATGCCCCCCTGAAAAATCAAATACCCATCATGGGGTTCTCGCTCTGTGATTTCGCGATTAATTGGAGTAGTCATCATCTTTCGTATTTCGTTGGGATCATCCGTTTGTCCTAATACCCAGCCTAATTTACAGTAGGCGGTTTCGGGTGTCATATTATCACATGGAATGATTCCTACTTGTAATAATTCACGACCGGTCTCATAAACATACATTTGGACAAACCCCCAAAGGGTTTGTACGGTCATTACGACTGTTACACCTTTATCTACCGCACGTTTTAACGCTGGATACAAGGGCTTATTTACATGACCCAATCCTGTTCCAGCAATTACAATTCCTTTATACCCATTATCCACCAGCATATCAACGATATCTGGATGCATATTAGGGTAATAATAAATAATTGTTACGCGTTCTTCAAATACTGGATTCAAGGTTACCTTTCCATCCGTTCGACGACCGTTAAAATCATTGCGTAGATAGGTAAATCCATTATCATCTACCATGGCAAGGGGGATATCCCCAATCGTACGGAAGGTAGAACGATACGAAGAATGCATTTTGCGAACCCGAGTACCGGGATGCAATAATCCATACTTGTCGGATGTTGGTCCAAACATACACACCATCACTTCAGCAATATCACAATGAGCAGCCGTACGAACAGCATTGATTAGATTAATAGCAGCATCGCTTGATGGACGATCACTAGAACGTTGGGATCCTACGATCACTACGGGTACAGGGAGATCCTGAAGCATAAAAGATAGAATAGCAGCAGTATGGTGCATCGTATCCGTTCCATGACCAATCACAATACCATCAGCACCCTTTTCTATTTCCTCTGCTACACGCTTAGCTGTGATAATATACTGTTCAGGTCCCATATTTTCAGAGAAAACACCAAAGAGCTTATATGTTGTTAAATTACAGATATCCGCCAATTCAGGAACCGCTCCATATAGTTCACCCGGAGTGAATGCAGGTATGACCGCTCCCGTACGATAATCCAGACGGCTAGCGATTGTTCCGCCTGTACCCAATAACACAATATTTGGTTTACTCGAATCGGTGGGAAATTCCTTTTCAGGTATTTTGTAATGTCCTTCCCGATAGCCTAGCTCTTCGATTTCAATAATATTATCCGCAGCAATTCCTACATTATATCCCGTAATCATTTTTAAAACAAGATGATAGGCGTCCGCTGTTTCAGAACGTGGTAAAATGATACCCTTGAAATCTCCTTTCTTTGTATGAACAACCACATCGCTCCAAACCTTTGCTTTCGATTGTTTAAGTAGTTCCAATACTTTTCCACGATATCCTTTGTATAATTCTTTTTCATCCATTATAGGAGCTCCTTATGAAGATACGCACGAGTAAATCTGTGCGTGGTGAATAAAAAGGGGGAATCGGGTGGGTATCCCTCATTCACGTGCTAGCTACCCAATAAACGCCGGATCAATACCAATTGCTCGTAATCCAACCGTGATTAATTGGAGAATTACTCCTACTGCGAGAATACCTGCACCCACGGCGATTATTCGCGCATAAGGGATATCTTTCGCAACTTTAGACACAACCCATGCCACGAATGCCCCAAGAAATATCACAAACGAATAATGAAAGGGGATAATCATTGCCGTACCCACACCAATCGCATTCGGAAGCCATTTACGAATGGCTGGAAGAAAATGCTCCAATATTGCTATTAAAATACCTAAAAGTGAAGCAATTATCATGGCTATCAGTGCACCAGGTGGAAGGGCACTCAAGCCATCGGTTAGTACTTTTGCAACACTATACCAAATCATTGCAGCTGGAGCCGGGTGCTTGATAGAATTAAGGATCTCAGTCGTTTTTTGAAGCGTAACCGTAGTCAAATCGGGTTTCAATGAATAATACGCTTCCTTTTTATATAATGATTCAATATAATCCCGATCCGTATCTCGGTAGACCATTTCTAACAAGGTAGTATATTGTTCCTGTGTTAGGTTTTCCGGAAGAAGAAATCCCGCAGCTTCTGCGGATAAAAAGGCGACGGGAGTATCGGGATTAAACAGTAGCATCTCTCGAATTCGAACGTGATCCGCTTCGAGTAATGCGCTGGTAAGATGATAGGTTTCTACTTTCGTATAATAGGTATTGAGAAACAAGGCTTCCGTATTCCCCAGATATGGGAGAATATCGGTCTCAAAGGTATCTGGCATAATTCGTTTCGGTACATCGCCTGCTCCAATGCTCGCTTGCACTTCAGGCGTAAGCTGTCCGTTTTCTTTCGTTTTCATTTCAAGCAAAGTATCGAGAAGATACTGTTGGATGTGTTTATCAAGTGCCGAAACCTCAATGGAAGCCGCAGGTTCCTCCTCGCTGGACGGCAATTCTGAACTGACAGATACGATATGTGTATCTAAAACACGCCGTTCATCCGCTGTATAAAGTGCATGAACCAATGCCAGAGATTCGGGTTGGTTTGATAGTACGGTATCCAATCGAATAAAATCAGCCTGGGGAATCATATCGGGAACCAATTTCCCACCTGATTTAGCTAATTCCTCTAACCAAGCATATTCTGATATATCAGAACCCAAGGTTAAGCGCTGTCTGGATTGCATAAAAATCTTATGCAATCTCAAAACCAACGCGGATTTTAAACGTAGGGATTCACTTGGTTCATACAACTGTTGAATCAGCTTGCGATCTGATTCCATCGTTATTAAACTCAATAACCGATCCTCAAACTTATCCCGAGCAATTTGTTGAGGTAACGTCACTTCACCCCATATATTTTTTAAAAACGCAAGATCAATTGTTGTTCGTTTTAATTGTGCTTCCTGAAAAAGGGTGTGTAATCGTGTTTGATCTTCTGTCGAAGCATGTTTCGTTCGATGATATGTCTGAATGAAAAGGGATTCCACAAACGATTGGTCCGTTTCCTTTTCCACACTACCTAAAAAATGATGGAACATATCCCACTCTAATTCTGGATTTGCCAGCAATTGCTCGCGTTTGAAACGATCATACTCCAATTGGCTGTTCAGCGTACCAGCTGCTTTTGCTAAATCGTACAATTTAGCATACATCGCCTTCGTTAAGTTCGGTTTTACCGTTACGGTATCAGAAAGCTCATAAAAAGATTGCAACCATGTTTTATCTGCCTCCTGGATTAGATTTTTAAGAATCCCGGTCTCAAATATCTTTTTATCTATGGTTTCCGGTAACACGATCTGCCTGTTTTCATCATAAAAAAGGCTGAAATCTGCTTGGGAATGTGTTCGCTGAAGTTCCTGCAACAATTGTTCCACTTTTGAAATTTGTCTTGAAGAAGGTTCTACCTTCAAAACATACGTATCATCCTCAATGAATAATTCGGTTAAGTATTTGGTTGGATATCGATGCTTCATCAATTCCTGAACAACTGGTTCCAATAGATCGAATGAGGGTTGCCTGTGTGTTGGATTGGTTAAATCTATGGATTGGGCTATGCGATGGATTTGCTTGTCCACATGTTCATCCAGGGTAGCGTATTTACCAGTGGTGTAAATGTAATTCAGATACTCCCGGGTCTCCATATCTTCTGTGCGGTTTAGAATGCTTTGTTGGAATTGTACCTTAGAGATATGATCGGGTCGTGGGAAATTTTGTTCTGGATCGGGTAGGGAATAGCCATCGGGAACTAATAGGTAAAACAACGGAACCGATACAATTGCCCCTGTTATGATTCCAAACATTTGAGCAATAAATTGTTTGCGCGGGCTTGTTCCTAATAAATAACCAGTTTTAATATCAACTAAGAGATCCGCACTAGCATTCGCACTTCCACCAGCTATGTTAGCAGCGGATAAATTGGTTACGGCACTCCCAGGAGCAATAACCGCATATACCAACTGCGTGATTTTTCCCATAGGTCCAATCGGATTGATCGCCGTTTCACCCACAGCACGTGTGCAAATTAATGATAATAGAAAGGCGAATACAATAGCAATGGAAGCCAACCACCAGGAAATATCAAATAATAATAGTTGGAGAACCACACAGAAGGCTCCCATTAAAATGGTTCC
>CAYPZJ010000365.1:0-5325 GCA_964414635.1 uncultured Spirochaetia bacterium | reverse complement strand
TGTGGATCACTGTTAAACAGTCTGAGATGGGAGCGATTCGGGTTTCTGGAGTTGAAATAAATTGGGTTTTTGATTGGAACAAAGGAACACCGCCATCAGGGGGAGGATGGGTAGAAATAGTCGAGGTACAGTTATGAGAAAGGCTCCAAAGAGCCAAATGAAGAACACAACGGAGCTAAGCCAGTACCAGTGAGGTGTTCGCCAAACCGAAGGAAGCCGAAGTAAAAATCCAAATATGAAAAACATAGGAGTTAGGGTGAGTAATACTTTTAGCAGCATCTGGGAAAACGCTGGGCGTTCTAATTGCGTAAGTGTCGATTGCAGGTGAAAATCCCGAAACCCGGTAGTCCAGAATCGAACGGCTTTATAGGCTATTAACTCCAGTGTATCCAGCCATGAATATTGCATAAAGCGATATGCTTGCCACGCAAAATATCTATTTTTTTCCAATTCGGCGTTGGGAGATGCCGGGGTTTGAATATAATATGCAAAGTTGTTTTCCAAAAAGGGATTTAATGGGGTTTCTGGAAAACTAGCAGGTAGATCAGCTCCCCGGGTGTAAGCATTATACCCACCCCATAGCGTGGAGCCCCAACTGGTCGTCATCACGGGCGTTTCAAATACAATCAGATTGCGTATAAACCAGGGTGAGAGGATAAGCATGATAATAGGAAGTATAATTAGAGAACGCCGAACATTTATCCAGCGTACGTTCGTTGGGAAGCCGCGGAAAAAAGGGTACGCAAGAAAGATTAGTGTGAATAGTAAATGCTCTCCACGAATAAGTGTCCCAATACCAAGGCTTATTCCTGAAAGAAAGAGAAGGCGAAGCGACCAGCTTTGCACAACGCGGTGCCATAGCAAGGCTTGTACTAGTAACAGGATGAAATAGGCGTTTTCACTTAGGATGAAAAAGGGTAAAAAAAGGAAGGGGGGGTAAAGACAATAAAAGAAAAGAATACCAAGCGTGGCTTGAGGAGTCGCATGGATCCGCGCAAATTTACATAAAAGGATACCTCCAATCCCACTCCATAGGATTTGATATCCTGCGATCAAATCCATGGTTATCCACCCGCTTAATTTTGAGAAGGCAGCAATCGGTGCGAGAAAAAGGGGATATCCTGGTGTGCGGAATGCCCAGCCCTTATGACTCATATATTCACCGAGGTGCCAGATACGAAGAGCAGCTTCATTATAATCCAACTCATCAACACCCAATAACCGGTGAGTTGTAATCAATCCCACAACATTTGCAAGCACACGGCACATAATGGGAAGCATGAATGCGAGAACATAAAGTAGAAAGGGGCGTGAAAGCAATGCGGCTAGGTTAGAAGTGAATCCGTGCACGGGGAAACCCGCTTAAGTAAATGTAATGGTATTAATCCAATTCCTGAAAGGGATCGGAGGAATAAGTAGAATTTTTATGCTGCTCCCCTTGTTCGATCTTTTCAATCAACAAACGCGCTAAACGGACGGGTTGTCGTACTTCATCAATTTTATTCAGATCAATTGCAGTTGTTTCATATGCGACCACCGCCTCAAACGCTTCCAAGGCTTTGTCCCATCTTTCTTTATCATAAAAGATATTTCCAATTTCATATTGAGACCATGCGCAATGGTATAAATCGTCAGGGAAATTAGTAATAATTGTACGAAATACTTCCAATGCATCTTTTAGGTATCCTTGTTCGTATAATTCTTGTCCCGTAAAGAACAAGGTTTTTGCTGGCATGGAAGCGTTCCATTGCAATTCTTTCGGTGCTCCACATCCAATCACTACAAACAACAGGGGTATTAAAAGGGGGAAAGTGTAACGCGCTCGAATTTTCATGCATCATCCTTTGTTTCGGTGGTACTCTCTTCTCTACTATTAACACAGCACTACGGTATTTGTTTAAACGGAAAAAGAAAATTAAACGGTTTGGCTAGCTGTCGCTTCCTGCTGCTTCTGCAGGATTTTACTAAATTTGGCTGTTTCCGCCTTGTGGCGTTTGATTAAATCTGGTAGATCGAGAATCAGAGCAATTTGTCCGTTTCCCAGAATTGCCGCCCCTGCCAATCCTTTATTATCACTATTCATTTCCTGTCCCAGCGCTTTTACCACCACTTCTCGTTTCCCTCGTAATTCATCAACCATAATACCCACATAAGCATTTTCATATTCAATGATGACAATGGCATCTTTTTTTGTGCTTCCCCGCTTAAAACCTAGGATTTCCGCTAAAGGCATGACTGGAATCACACGATTTCTCAACCGTACAACCAAGTGTTGATCAACGGTTTCGATTTTTTCCTGTCGAGTCAGATAAGCGCCTTCGATACCAAGAAGGGGAAGTGCAAAGACATCGTTTTCATCTTTTACCAACAAGACGGATATAATTGCCAAGGTGAGAGGGAATGCGAGGGAAAAGGTGGTGCCTTTACCTACTTCCGATGTAATATGGATAGAACCATTCAGATTTTTTAAGGTTTCCTCTACTACGCCCATCCCAACTCCTCGTCCGGATATCTCCGAAACCTGCTCTTTTGTACTAAATCCGGGCATAAAAATCAATTCGTATATAGCGGAATCCGTCATTGCATGGGCATCCTCTTTCTCGATTAATTCCCGCTCCACCGCAATTCTTACAATTTTTTCTTTGTCTAAGCCCCTTCCATCATCGGTAACATCTACAAAAATGCGTCCGCCGCGCTGATAAGCGTTCATGAGGATATGCCCGTTTGGATTTTTCCCCGCGGCTTCCCGTTCTTCGGTGCTCTCAATCCCATGATCGATTGCATTCCGTACCAAATGAATTAGTGGTTCAGCCAAGGAGTCAATTATTTTTTTGTCCAATTCGGTATCTTCCCCTTCTAATTGCAATTGAATGGGTTTATTCATTTCATTGGATAAATCCCGTACAATGCGAGTGAAACGGGAAAAAACGGTGGAAATCGGTACCATACGGGAATGCATGATCCCTTCCTGAAGGTTTCGAGCGATTTGGGTTAAGTGATCGGTTTTTCCTTGTAGCTCCGTAAGTATCTCTCGATATTCTTCCCGATCCCCATATAATTCTCCTATATCGATAAATCCGGAGCTTACAATTGCCAATTCACCTACCCAATTCATTAATTCATCGAGTTTGGAGATAGGAACACGTACAGTTTGTGCTTGTTGGGATCGAAGAATGCTTGACTGGCTTTCTCGTTTTGGTGTCTGAGACGCCTGCGGTGTTTCTGGTTTTGAATCGGGAGTTCCTGGTTCGGTGGAGGTTTCTGACACAGCGACATCTTGCTCAACTTCTTCCTGTGCAGCTTCTAAATCGACGGGAAGCCCTGTAAGGATATAATTTTCCAGATTCTCGATGGTTGTTTTTATGATGAAATACCGGGCTACCTGATCCACATCCACTGCTCGGTCTACCATGGTTTGTTCAGCACTACTACAGATTAAAATGTCCAACCGATCTTTTAACGCATCGGATTTAAGATCGGGTTCTTCAGGATAGGTTCCCAAAATTTTCCCTTGTTGATGGAGGTTATTCAGAATAAGTTCGCAGCGCAGCCATTTCAATGGTGCATCTTTGACAAGCTGAACCACGATTAAATATAATGTTTGCTCTTCCTCCTCTTCTATAGCAACTCGCGCTTTGTCCAATAGTTCTTTGGTTAAAAACTCAATTTTATCTTCCTCTCCATGTTTGTCATCATTGGATGGGGGGGAGGGAGTGTGGGTAGTTGTAGAAGAAGCCGGTGGGGATGAGGTAGAAGATTTTTCTTTGCTCGTGGGTGATTCGGTGGATTCCCCTTCTAAAATTTTTTCGATATGGGATAAATTTGCTGAAAAATCCTGGAATACATCATCTTGAGCGGCAAATTCATCGATGGCGAGTTTGACTTGATCAAAACTTTCCAACATAACATCCACAATATCCCGGGATAATCGAATTTTATCTTCTGTTAATCGTTGTAGTAAGTTTTCCAGCTTATGTAAAAAGGAAGATAATTGGGATAACCCAACGAACGCAGCTGAACTTTTTAACGTATGGGCGATACGAAATACATCGTATAGAGGACCTTTTGCGAGGGGATTGTTTTCCATTTCGAGTATGAGTTGATTGAGCAGATCAATTTGTTCATTGGCTTCTTCTAAGAAGACTTCCTTATATTGCGACTTTGGATTCATAACGTTCCCTACCTATTGTTGGATATGTAGAAACTAAATTTTGATGTTTGCTAATGCTGCATTGATCTCTTTGGCAATATCATAAAGAGTAACAACCTTTGAGATAGCTCCCTCATTTATGGCTTCCTTATTCATCCCAAAAACCACAGAACTACTTTGATCCTGAGCTAATGTCATCGCTCCTTTCTTCTTCAATAGCCCAATACCACTGGCACCATCTCTTCCCATACCAGTCATAATAACAGCAACACATCGGTGTGCCAGATTGGCTCGTTCTAAACTATAGAATAACGCATCTGCTGAAGGGCGATGCCCCGATACTTTTTCTTTATTACTCAAATGAATGCGGAGGCTCCCATCGTTATTTGGTAATACTTCCATATGTTGATCACCGGGTGCAATATATGCAAATCCGGCGTTTACCGTTTCTTGGTGCACTGCTTGTTTAATTTTGATTTCTGAAAGGGAATCCAACCGTTCGGCAAGCTGGGGAGTGAACGTTGCTGGCATATGCTGAACGATTAGATAACCTGCATGGGGATCAATTTTTTGTGAAAAGACCGTTTTTAATGCCGCGGGACCTCCTGTGGAGATACCAATAGCGACAATTTTTTTTGCAGGTTTCCCTTCTGCAATAATCCGATTGACAGTCGGACGTACCGGTTCGGGACGTTTTTCAGGAGCGGTAATAACAGTTTGGGACGTCCATTTACTTTTTGATATCGCATGGATTTTACTAAGCAGTTGTTCTTCCAATTCCTCCAGTTGTACATTTTCTGCGGTGGGTTTTGGGACAAAATCGACTGCGCCAATTTCCAGTGCTTTTAAGGTTGCATCCGCACCTTCCGTTGTTAGGGCACTTACCATAATCACTTTAGCGGGATATTTTGCCATGATTTGTTTAAGGGTTTCCAGTCCGTCCATATCAGGCATCATAACATCTAACGTAATGACATCGGGTTTCATGGTGGGTAATTTCATAAGTGCCAATCGTCCGTTGGATGCTGTACCACACAGCTCGAGTTTGGGGTCGGACTTGATGATATCTCCAAGTACTTTGCGCACCATTAAGGAATCATCAACAATCATGACTTGAATTTTTGACATAGATCGGAAGAGCGTCGTGTAGGGAAAGAGTGTAGATCTCGGTGGTC
>CAYPZJ010000364.1:0-5330 GCA_964414635.1 uncultured Spirochaetia bacterium | reverse complement strand
GGTATAATCTAAAACATAAAATCTATAAAAACCCAGAGATGAAATCGCACCCAAGATGGGTTTGGCAATTCTGGTTTCTCTTATTACTATACTGACTTGTGAGTGGTTTGATATACATCAGTTATTGGTGTTTGGGATTAATATAGTTAAGGGACCCGCTCAATCCATGTTGCCCAGATGACTGGTTAATAGTAAGGAGGTTGCTATGTCAGAAGAAGAAAAATATACAGCGTTTAAAGTCATTGCGGACATCGCTATCTTATTGAGCTTAGCGTATGGCGCTCTAGTATTTATAATGATGGCATTTTTCTCCCCAGGAAGCATTGATACTATACCCGTAGTAAACAATCCAATTCTAGTTGGGTGGATCATTTTTGGTATCATCATTTACACCATCCTTACCATGGATCTAAAACCGCTCGGGGCAATCCTTCTTATTTTAGCACTTATAATTGCTCTTGCCTATAGTCTGATTTGGTCCCAAGTAGGATTTATTCAAAATCTATTTACAGATTTGCCCATTTTCAATCAACCCCATAATTTACTAGCACTTATATCACTCTTTTTGTTCTTCGGGAGACTATTATCGGGTCCGAAAACAAATCCGGTGTTTCTCATTTTGTTTGTATTAGCTGTACTTGCCAGCACCGGTCTAGCGGTTTATTTACTTCTCACAGCGTAACGCGAGTAAAACCAAGCAATGTCACATCCTTTATTAATCGCCCATCGTGGAGCATCGGGACTTGCACCGGAAAACACCCATGCTGCATTTCGCACCGCACTGAACTATCAACCGGATTTTATTGAATGCGATGTACAGCTTACCAAAGATAAACACGTGGTAGTTATTCATGATGCAACCGTGGATCGCACTTCCTCCCTGAAAGGAGCCATATCCGACCTTACCTTAGCGGAACTTCAGCAAGGTGATTATGGAAAATGGTATGGACAACCTTATTTGAATGAGCCCATTCCCACGCTGGAAGAAGTCATTACTACATATACCAATCAAACGAAACTGAATATTGAAATTAAAGGTGATGATACTCCCGAAGATTATATCCCCCGGATTCTTGACCTCCTGAAGGATACCAATGGAGTTCCGAATTGCATTATCACATCGTTTCATCATACCTATTTACTCGAACTGGCACAGCTGGATTCCCAAGTAGTAACAGGACTTATATTTGCACACGAGCCTTCATTTGAATATTTATCACAACCGTGGAAATATCTGAGTGTCCATCACAAGCTACTCACAGCTACCTTTGTTGACGCGGCACACGATCATCACAAACAAGTCTTTGCTTGGACCGTTAATTCGATTGAAACCATGAATACGCTTATTCGTATGGGTGTGGACGGGATTATCACCGATTATCCAAATCGATTCCGTCAGATCCAAAACCTCTAGCCTTTACTCAAACCTGTTTGGTTAGCATCGGTGCTTATGGTGACTTTCAATATAAATACAAATGAAAACCGGAACAACAATTTGCTAACGAATACCATGTAATACCGTGTCCAATAATAATTCAATTAACGTAATCTGGGACAATCGCAAGGGGAGTGTTGAAAAAATCAAAAATCATTCGATCTTTGTAGGGGTGACTCTTGCGGGCGCCCTTTGGAACAGGGTGTCAGAAAGGGCAGGCGCAAGACCTGCCCCTACATTTGCGTTTTCCAACACCCCGCAAGAATTGCCCCTACTGAAAACATTTGATACGGGTAAGGCTTACCCTTACCCAAAATTGAATTTATACCCAACTTGGTATTATTCTTCAATTTCAAGAATCGTCGCCATTTGGTTTTAATTATATAAGATAAGAGCATGGGATGCTATTTTGAGGAGTTATGTAAATATTAAGTTAGAAGCAGGATACATGCGATCTAGTATTTTAGAACCCGATCATTTCCTGTATCAACCACATACATTGTGCCCGTGCTGTCAATTCGTAGCATTTGACAACTATTAAATTGTCCGGGAGCATTTCCAGATACTGCAGTGCCACCCGCTTCAAATCCTGAGGTATGCCCCCCCCCAATCCAACCAATATAAACTCCCGATTTGGACCACTTCTGAATCCGATGGTTGTTGAAATCAGCAACATAAATGCTACCTACCGTATCCACAAATAATCCTGCAGGGCGATTAAATTGCCCATCACCCGATCCCGATGAAGCCGTTCCCCCACTTACAAAACCAGAGGTATGGGTTTTTCCAATCCATCCGATGTACGATCCCGCTAACGTCCATAATTGAACACGATGGTTTAAAAAATCTGCGACAAGAAGCTCATTATCTATGGTAAGCCAAATACCTAACGGTGTATTAAACTCTCCATCGCCGGTTCCTGAACTCCCTGTACCTCCTGCAGTCCAACCGGCGGTATGTCCTTTTCCAATCCACCCAATATAAGAGCCACTGGAATCCCATTTTTGCACTCGATGGTTTCCCGAATCGGTAACCAGAAAGGAATCATCAGGTAAAACAAGAATTTCTTCTGGATAATTCATTTCACCATCACCCGAACCCGCACTGCACGTTCCGCCCGTAGCAAATCCTGAAGTATGTCCCTTTCCGACCCACCCCTGATATACCATGGCAGAATCCCATTTGTGAATACGAGCATTGGAAGCATCGACAACATATAGATTTCCTAACGAATCAAAATCAACTCCCTCACAATTATTAAACTCGCCATCACCTGTGCCACTGCTGGTCCCACTGCCTCCTAAAAAAGCGGTAGTATGGCTAACTCCAATCCACCCAACACTGGTTCCATTTGCTAACCATTTGCTCAGACGATGGTTTGAATATTCCGAAATATAAAGTGCTCCCCCATTCAAAATGAGCGATGTCGGGCTATTGAACGCCGATTGTGCTGAACCAGCTGTAGATCCATTCGTAGATTTCCATCCGTCCGAACCACCACCAATCCATGTTGGGAGCGTAGGATTCGGAATAGTTACTCCATCAAATGTACCAGTATTGGGGGTGCCAACAGGTGTCCCAATCAAATCCATAACATTACTCACGGTTAGGGTGTACAGCTGGCCATTTACTTGATTATTGGTTGTTAAAATAACCGTACTTAACTCATTTGTCATCCGTAAAGCAGTAGAAACAGTAAGCCCTGGAATTGAATAATTGGTAGCCGTTTCTGCCGAAGTCTGATCCACATCTTCGGTGAAAATAATCATAACATGGTTCTCATCAAGCGCTACTACTTCCGAGACTTTAGGTGCATCTTCACCTAAAAAGGTATCGTTTATACCAGGGGATAAAATTGCATTCCCCACAAGATCTGCTACATTGGTAATGGTAACCGTATAAGTAACAAATTCCATCTCAGCTGTTTCAATCGTTACCACACGATAATCACCACTATCTCTTGTCACGGAATTCAATGCTAATAAGGGTGAGATTTGATAATTGGCTAAAGTTTCCGCTGTGACCAATTCTACATTTTCATCGAATACAATCTGGAAAGAATGTGTAGTTAATCGATTTATAGAAACGATAGCCGGTGGATCAATATCAGTCGTTCCATTTCCTGTAAATGCGTAGGAATTACACGCACCCGTCGTTCCAATAGGATTTCCATTGGTGTCAAGTAAATTTGAAACATTCATTGTATATGAGAATCCATTTTGAGGCGACGTATCGAGTTGGACCTTGCGCAAATCGGTGCTATCCCGTTGAGCAAATGAAACCGATACCGGAGGATACGTTCCAGTATCAATTATATAATTGGATGAATTATTACATGCAGGAAGCTCCACCTCTCGATTAAATGTAATCCATAATTTGGTACTATTAGGGGCGCTAATCGAGCTAATACAAAGGGTAATTTCTCCCATAAAGTCCAATGTATTTAACGACCCGATACTTGTTCCCAAAGTATTAAGTAAACCATTAACGGTTAAGGTATACGATTGAAATAATTGTGGACTTGTTGTTAAAACAACCCGAACCGGATTACTTGAATCACGGGAAGCATCAAGAATCGTTAACCCAGGTATACTATAATTGCCAGCAGTATTTGCACTGGTTTCATCTAAAATGGCAGAAAAGAAAACTTCGATGGTATCCGGTGAGAGAGCCTTTCCATTAACTAATTCAAAAGAAACAGGGGCTGTACCAACACCAGTAAATACCCCGGAGTTTGGAAGATTAAGCGCATTTCCGATTATATCGGTTAACGAAGAGGAAACACTACAAGTATATGAATTGGTGGTTTGGCTGGAAGTAAGCAACCGTATCACTTTATTCGAATCATCCTTTATAAAAACTCCCTCCACATCCAAACCCAGAATGGAATAGTTACTAATATCTAATAACGTATTTTTTGCCATTGGTTCATTAAAGGTTAATTCAACCATATGATTGTTTATTGCGTTAACCGCTGTTAAATAAGGTGGAACAGAATCCGTAATTAATGTTCCTGAAAAATTTGCGGTCGTGTTGCCACATAAAACATTCCCTGTGGTATCTTGGATTGCCCCAAACTCAATCTGATACGGAATAGCTAGTTGTGCGGATGTATAAACATTTACAAAGAATGGGTTACTGGAAGATATTACATCCGTGATTGTTAATCCCGGAATAGAATAATTATTCTCATCTAAAGCGGTTGTACTATCTACGATTTCTGAAAATTGTATCGAAAGCAGTGAATTATGTATCGGATTGACCTGTTCTACAACAGGACACGGATCATCAGAGCAATTCGTCTGAATGTTTAGTGTAACTGCATTTTCAAGTATAGTACCAGCTGCATCAGAAACGTTGGAGATAATTAGTTGATAGGTCTGCTGATCCTGCGATTCAGTAATCAGATTAACAATATTGGGGGATTCAGTGTCCTGAACTGCAAGAAGGATTGGCAATCCTTTAATGTTGTAATTTGATACATCCTGAACCGAACTAGGATTCATATCTTCACTAAATACAATTTGAATTTCTGAACAGGAAAGAGAGCTGATTCCAACAACTTCTGGAGCAATCGTATCACATGTTAAACCAGAAGAATAGAACAGATCCGCTGAAATAGTGTAATGCTCATTAAAACAAGCAGATTGAAGCAGCAAACCAACGCAAATCATTAGGGGCAAACAAATTTTTCGTATCATAATTCCAACTTCTTTAACATAATGCCATGAAGTATAATATAGCCTTTTGTATCTGTTGTTTCTCGTTCATACTTCCATTAAGCATCCGCTGGTGGATAGATTCTATACTCATGTGCCCTTATTCACCCAGCTCTTATAGTATACTAAAAATTTTCGGTTTTGTCCTGAAGAAAACTGATTTTTTAAATTTTTAT
>CAYPZJ010000363.1:0-5337 GCA_964414635.1 uncultured Spirochaetia bacterium | reverse complement strand
ACCCGATTAAAACCAATGTGGTCTTTATTCCAAAGGTAGTAAATGGGAAAGAAGATTGGGTTTTAGTTACAAGTTGTGTGGATGCTTTCGGTCACTATGCTGCCTTAGTATTTGAAACACCTCTAAACTTCAAGATGTCCAATGCTTCATGGGAGCAATATAACCTTTACCAAACAGTTTTTTCAATGGTTGCTGATTGATGGATGCATTTGCCTGCTTTATAAATAGTATATCCCTTCCTTTTATTAAATACCGATCCATCTTTATCCCATACAATAGTCCACTCTTCACCCTTGTAGGGTATCCGATCCAAACAAAAATAGTTCCATAATTCATCAGGTACAAGAGGGTTGATTAGTAAGGATCCATACTGATCGGGATGAAATCCCATCAAACCCGAAATAAGCAAATCACAAAACGAGGAGTGATTGTAATCCTTCCCTCGTTCAATAGGTTCTTTCCCTTCACTTAGCTTTCGTTTTCGAGCATGCCACTCACCGGTAAACGGATTTAGATTTTCATCTATCCACCATATCTGATGATTATAATCCCCTCGTAAGCGGTGGGATTGCTCATACCGCTTCAGGATGTTCCAATAATTGTGTTTAGTAATCTGATCCTGCTTATAATAATGCAAAAGATTCGCCAGACTAGTTAATGTAACCGACGTGGCGAACGGCCAGCTGGGTCCATTCCATTGACAATGGTGTCCGGTGTTACTGATTGTAAATTGGGGATGTCTTTGTTCTGCAGTCGTAGGACCAAACGGTGCATAAAATCCTTCTGGATCCATGAGTTGTTTCCAAGCAGCATCATACCCCGGATCGGGTAAATTAAAATACCAAGGTGTATAACCCATTTGTTCTCGGACATTCACAAGGGCATCGTGTGGATAATTGGGTTCATGGGCAAAATGGCTTTGGGCATCCTGATGAGTTCGTGTTTTAAAAAACGCCGCCTGATTATCCCAAAGTAGCGTTTGTACTCGTTGCTTTATATCCACCGCTTTTTTCTTAAATTCATCCGCGATTTCAAGCTGACCAAGCTCCGACGCAATGTAGCTTATCGCGTTTGCATCACCGAACATATAGCTATTAATCGTGGGGCGTGCTCCTGTCCCACCAATAGAATACTCCATCCCATCCCGATCATCAATCTGCCAGAATAACCCGTTATCCAGTTGACGCTCTATCTCCCATTGTGTATAATTTTCAATAAGGTAAGGTAGCAAACGCTCCCATAGGGTTCTATTTGGATGCACTTGCGTGAATGAGAGAAGTGCATCCGCTACCCAAAAACTATATCGTCGTGGTTCCCCTCCTTATTATGAACCAAAAGTAAGCATAATCTGTTAAGTACTGTGCATCAAGTAACCATCTGCCTTCATAAAAATGATGCCCAGCGGGACAGGATATGGTATTGTATTTCCCGGCATGTTTGACTTCGGGTAAAAACTCAGTAATTACAAATCCATCCGGTGTTTGTTTAATATGCTTACGAAACGTCCACCATCGGAAGTAATAGGTATGTAACAAATCCTCATCGGGACAACAAAAGAGGGGGATGTGATCTTGAAGGAACGAGCAGGCTTTTTTATTCGGGATATGTTGCTGATAGTACTCGGTATCTTGATCGTTAAATGTATTGATATACGACTGGAGATGGTGTGGGGAAAGTATCATATCCTGGTTCCTACTTGGGGTTTTAAATATATCCACGACTTCGTCAGCAAAATCTATCGGATCACTAAGTTAAGCATACTAGATTTTAGGGAGGGTGTAAACTCATCTAACGAATGAAGTAAGATGGAAAGCTATTTATACGAATCAGGGACACTGATATTCTTTCACATAGATACGGGAGACTCCACTTGTATATTCCTGCCAGATTGTGACTGGAGTTTCCAACGCTGTGATTATGACATCCGAGTTAAGTGCAATATTTTGGGTATCGTTGTTTAGATAATACCCCTTCTGTTGCCAGGATGCGTTAGCTTCATCCCAAATGCGCAATGTAATTTTGTTCCCATCGGTGGTTTCTTCAGTATAGGTTGCATACAAGTATTGGGATGCAGCCAACTCTAAATTCTTGATATACCGCTTGGGAAAAAGGTTGATTGAATCCCCTAACACAACCCAGGTGGATCCATTCCAATATGCGGTGTAGATATGGGAGGTAATGTTATCTGTTTCACGCCACGCCACATATAGAACATTGTTGGCACGTAATAAATCAGGCTTCCCAGCGTGAAACGTTGCGTTTAATTGAATAGGAGAACCAAGTAGTGCCCAGTTTGTACCATTCCAGGTTTTAACCACAATATGGGTATATCCATCAATTTCCTCTTCCCACGCAACAAATACTTGGTTTTCCTGTGTTTCCAAGGAGGGATTGGTTGAAACAACCAATGGATCCAAATTAAGGGGCATACTCCCAACCGGATCCCAACTCGTTCCATTCCAAGATTTTACCATAATTTTTTTGTTATCTAATCCACCATTGTATTCATGCCAAGCAGCATATAAGGTTCCATCTTGCGTTACATCGATTTGGGGATAATCTGCTTGGAGTGTATCGAGCATATTAGACCCAAGTTGTACCCAGTTCGAACCGTCGAAATACATAACAAAGATTCCAGTTTCGGTTCCCGATTCATAAAATATCACATGGGGTACATCGTTTACAAGAATAAGTTGAACTTGACTAGCACTACTACCGGTTCCACTATAAAACGGTGCCGAAAGCGGCGTCCAATCCGAACCATCCCATTTACTAACAACAATTCTTGATACAAACCCCGTTTTTTCACTCCACGCTGCATAATAGTTCCCTATACTATCTTGTTTGATCACTGGTTTTTGTGCGTCATTGTCGACATTATAATTTAATACACCATCAATTGGAATCCATGAACCCAGCACTTGAAAAGAACCGGAAGTTGAACGACCTTCACAATGATCCTGAGTTGCTTGCAATCGCCAGAAAATATCACCAGGAGGTAGAACAGCATTATTCAAAGAAGTTGATTCAATATCCTCTGCGATATAGATCATATCGGAGAAATTGGAATCGCGGGCTAGTTCTAATGTATAGCGTTCAGCAACCCCACCATTCCAACTAAAATGTGGCTGGTTATTACATGAGTCAGCTCCATCCACCGTTAGAACAAGATCACCTTCTTCACATGGCACTGGTGTGAAGGATGGAACGGTTGAGGATCCCATGGAGGACGGGACCGAGATGGTAACATCCGAATCGTGAAGGAGGATATGTTCTCCTGAAAAACAACCCGAAAACCAACTAAGAAAAAGTGATAAGAAGATCACAAGTACTAAGATACTTCTTATGTATTTCTGTTTGTTATGTATGATCTTCCATGATCGCTTTTGCATACATGCTCCTCACCTTTTTATCCTTCCGTTGTTTGATTCTATTCAATCTAAAATGTTCCGTTAAACGATAAATAAAAGATGTTACTTTCTGCGTTGGTAAGCCCTCCCATAAACCACATTTTATAATCCCGATATTCCCCATGTCCAGAAAATTGATTCGGACTATAAATTACATATGGCGTATCGGTATACCCATTAAATACGGGATCGGGAGGATTTCGATTGGGATTTAATCCATCTGCCGTACTCAAAATCGGATTCCGTTGCCCGGATCCATCAATGTATTCCAACGGCGTCCATTGATATCCATTGGAGGTTCGTGCATATCCTATTCCAGTATGATTATGCCATGTAGGCACAAAACCTCTCCCATAAACATTTGTAGAAAACCACACTTCGAAAACACCCAGGTTTTCGTTATATTGAATACTACATGCCCCATTTTCAAATATAAATGGAATCTGGACTACCGATTCACCAGTAGCATGATCATTGGCTATGGTTGCTGGTGAATCTATAACTAAATAGTTATCTGCAGGGGATGCACGTGTATATGATACGGTCTCTTCATTGGGTTGTCCCGGATTGATGATTAGCTCATAACCCGTACGGCTTTTGTAGGAAAAATCTTCGATACGATCTAAATAAATATCGGTGGAAACACCTGAGGTTAAATCTTGTGTCAACGTTCCTTCCCATTTTGGATCCACACACGAATCTGTACACAGTTGAATTCTTGTATCTTCACCCGAACTACTGGCATCAGCCCAATCTCGTAAATTAGCACTATGGGTATAATAGTAGTATCCATTATTATCTGCCCATGCTTTGAAACGATAATCAGGATTCGGGTCTAACGGATCGTATAAAACAAAAACACTATATACGATACTGGATCCAGAAAATAGGGTATTGGGTAAATCACTGGTGGAACCTACATACGGTTCATGCCTACCATCCAACCGTGTAACCGTTACCCCATCCGAAGAAATATATTGACCAATTACATTGTTATTTCCACCTTCCCAGACCCATATCATATACTTCCCTGCTAATTCAGACTGTCCTGTGATCGTATCCCAGCCGTTTTTATTATAAATCACCATAGGATGCCATGCCTTCATTGCAGGATCGAATAGTTTTAACCCATCGGTGCTACCATGATACCAGGTAATAGCGTCTTCAGAATATGCCAGATTGATATTTCGTACCGATGCAAACGGTTCATTACAGTACCACATTTTATAATAAGGCGTTACCTGATAGGTATCGGTTCCTGTTCCCCCTTCGGTTTTAATATAATCTCCCACCTCCTGATTAAAATGATCCGCATCGTAAACGACGGCTGGAAATCCAGAAGATTCAGATAGATCAATAACCGGGTTTATCAATACCGGGTCTGGTTCTTCCTGAAACCCACACAACGCACAATTCCCACTATAAAAAACATAATCAGGACTGATAGTCTCATTTCCTGCTTCATCCTGTGTAATAATGCGATAATGATAAACGATATCAGGTTCCAAACAAGTTAATGGTACGGTGTGGCTTTCAGAATAACCTTCTACCGTAGCAAATTCCGTTTCTCCAGAAGTGTTTGTGAATATTACCCGAGAAGAAGCCAATTCATTCGTATCCCATGTGATCCTAGCGCTTTCCGTTGTTATATCGATTACCTTAACATTGCTGATTACTGGCGGGGTCTCATCGGGGGGAATGCTTGAACTACTGGACGTATCGCTTGAGGAAGTTGATATGCTTGACGAAGAGGTTTGGATAAGATTCGTATCAAGATATGTTCCATTGAAGCACTGAATAAATAGAAACATATTCAGTACAATTATACCACTAATTAATATTGATGGTCTGATGATTTGCATTCGATCTCTCCTTCTCAGTATAATTCACACAGTACCTAGTATCGACACGTTTATGTGAATTATGT
>CAYPZJ010000362.1:0-5384 GCA_964414635.1 uncultured Spirochaetia bacterium | reverse complement strand
GGGTCACCATTATCATCAGATAAACCAGGTTGATCCACCATGGTCCAGGAAGCAGGATCCGAAGTTGGAGTTTCCGCACGATAAACACAAAGACCGTCTACCAAATTGTCAAAAGTAACGTATAGGTAGTCACCATTGGATTGAATACTGGAAACACTTTGGTTGTCTGTATCTCCCATATCCGTATACCCCGATCCATTGTCCGCAATTAGCGTGTATTCTGATCCATCCCATTCCCATATTTGAGGCTCATTTACTGTTGTGTTGCGAATGAGGTATAGGTTGTTCTTAAAAACGGTCATTTTGGGAAATGCTTTTTCATAGGGTTTCACTTTGTATTTATTCACTAAGGGTACAGAAGTTCGTGCTGTAAATGCTGCATGATCGGGGCTCCATACTGCGGAAACGGGTGTAACATTTTCCCAGGGTCCACCCGGACAAGTGAATGATAAATTAGTTCCACAATTGGTATCAGGAAGCAAGCAATTATAGGGATCATTGTTAGTAGAACGGGCTACGCCTCCGTTGTTTGCCATCCACAAACGGTCTTGGAAGGCTATCATGGAGTCGATACCCTGGGTGTTTTCAGTATTCCCTGTTTGAGCACCAAATCCACCAGGAATGTATGTAGGCCAGAAGTTGTAAAATAGTGCAGGATCATTTACTGTTAGGTCATCAATCTTAAACCCAAAGGGCCGGAAACATCCTTGTGTCCCAAAAATACCAACGTAGAGTGCGTTATTAAAAACATACATATGGCATGCAGCCTCCGAGTTTGGATTAAACCCAGCCCAGGATTGCGAACAGCCATTGTAACATGCACTTGAGTTCCATTGCGTTGCATCAAGATACATAAAATCTAATTGAGAGTCCGTGTCGGAAGTAAAATATAAATAATCCAAATCTCGGTATGTCGAGTTGGTACCTTCTCTTAATGGAGAGACAAAGAGATATTCCGTTCCATCAATAATCCCCGCAGCCATATATTCCAAACCCTCTTCCATATCAGGACCGTGTTGATCATCCGAGTAATACCCATTACCGGAATAAAATTTTCCGAAGGTTGTAAATTTTCCACTAGGAGGATTGTAACTATTGGAAGCCGTACCCGTGCCAGAAGCTGTTGTATCCTTTGTAATACGAAAAGTGACTGTGGTAGGGTTGGAACCATCAGGATTGCATGCAAACGCCATATTATTATCATCATTAGAAGCCAAATAAATCTTCCCATTGTATGCGGTCATATGGCTGAAAACGGATCCATCGCCATAGGGATCGCCAGAAAGTGGACCCTCCAATTCACCAGCCCCAACAAAGGAAACCCGATCCCAAGGAGTTGCATCCAAATTGTTAGGTGGTACCGCAATATCGGTTAAGGGAGCACCATTGTTAATACCATTGGAACCATTTGCCATAATAACTAAATAAGTAGTCCCCGATTGTTCTTCAGTGGTTAAAATTATATGCGAAGCGTCCATGGGATTTAATTCCACATCCGTTATGGTCAGTCCTGCAATGGAATAATTTGTTAGATTTTCCGCTCGGATTTCATCCATATCTTCGGTGAAATAAATATTTACCGTATATTCATCCGGCGCATCCGCGGAGACAACCCGAGGAGCAATCGTATCTATTGGGTCTTGCCCACTAAAAGTTGCCTGGTTTGGAGTGATCAGATAATTTCCTGTTAAGTCAATTACTCCATCAGGGGAACCGGGTGGGAATGGGGCTGATCCGATCGTTATGGTAACCGTATAGTTATCAATCCCCCCTGTTTGAAAATCCGTTGTTAAAATCACACGATTGGGATGGGTAATGGAACGCGTCGCGTTTGTAATACTTAGATTCGTAAACGTCGTTTCATTTAGTAGCGAATAAAATGCTATGGTTTCTGCGGATACTTCATCCACTGCTTCGCTAAAGGTTAAACGGACTTGCGTATTCGATTGGGATGATGCAGAGACTAAAAACGGTTTCCCATCCCCTTGAAAAACAAAATCATTAGGTTCAAGGATAGGTAAATCCGCCAGGTTTTTAACTCCAGAGATTCCTAAGTGATATTCCCCCTGGGATTGAATACTTGTATCAAGCAGTACTACATTGGGTTGATCCAGTGTTGCATTACTTATGATCAAGCCTGGTAGATCATAAATTAATTCGCATGCGCTGATAGATGTACATTCACAACTAGAAGGAACTAAATCCACGTTGAATTCTACACGTACTTGGTAAGGTCCCTGGGCTTGTATGTGCACAACATCTGGTGTGGCTGGTGGTGTTCCGGTTGCAGTGAATGGGATGGAATTGGGAAAACAAATGTCGTTCCCTTTTTTGTCCTTTAAATTTTCTGCATGGATCACATAATCAAAACCACTTTGTTGCTGATCTGTAGTTAATCGAATCACCTTGTCGTTTGTTGCCTTTACAACAGCGCCGGTGATCTGCAGACTATCAGCAGAGGGTTCGGTATCCACAAACCAGTTTGATAACGTGGCAGCTTCTGCACTACTCATAGATTTGTTAAAGGTGATTTCAACCGTAAAGGAATCAACGGATGTGGCGCTGATTGGGCAGGGGATGGCATCACCAAAGAAACTCCCATTATAAGGGTCCATTTCATTTCCATTATCATCACTTATATGAACAATGGTTATGGCATAATCCTGAGCTGATTGGGATGTAGTTTGAAGCAAGACCTTTGCAGAATTCCCACCATAGAAGGTTGCGGATTGTATGGTTAATCCAGCAATCCCATAATTTGTTTTATCTAATGCAGAACTACTTTCTAAAAGATCATCAAACGTTACCAGAATTTGGGTATTATTAAGTGGTTGGATAGTAAGAACTTCTGGAGGAGTGGTGTCAGAAATTGGTAGACTTTCAAACAGAATCGTGCGTGGTGTGGTGATAAGATTCCCAGCATAATCTCGTATCCCATCTGTTGCATCATTGCTTACGGTTAAAGTATAATCCAAATCGGCAACCATGGGGGCTACATTAAGAAGTACTTTGTTACTATTTGTAGAAGATATCCATGCATTATTAATTGTTAAATTAGGTGAAAGTGAATATGCATCAATTTTTTCCGCAGTCGCAGGGTCAATCGGTTCTGAGAAAACCAATTCAACCATGGTATTATCCAAAGGACCTCCAGAAATTAAATAGGGAGCCGTTGTATCAAGTACCGTTGTACCAGTAAAAGAATGACTTTCTGGAGCATTACATAGTAGTACATCCGTAACCGATTTAACCTTATCTACTGTTAATGTATACTCAATCCCGCTTTGACTGCTTGTGATGAGTTTGACTATACGAGGATTATCCTCTAATAAAGCACCGAGTAAATCAATGCTGGGATTGATATTGAAATGATCTAATGTCGTAGCGGATTGCTTATTCACCGGTTGGGAAAACTCAACGTAAACCATGGTGCTATTAGAAGGACTCACGCCAAGTATTGTAGGACACGTACCGACGGTTCCTGCTATACCATCGAACTCCAGCTGCGACTCTGAACAAGGAGCAAACTCGATTTCTGCCAACTTATCTATTTCTGTCATACCCTTTGCTTCAATGGTATATTTCTGATCCGAAAGGGTAGATACAAATAATTGAACTGTATAGGGATCTTCTTCGTATGAGGTTTCATACTGGCTATAGGTAACGGAAGAACCGCCCCGTAAAATAAAATTAGTGGAGTCACCCACATAGTCCTCATTCAAGGGAGCAGAAAAGGTTAGGTTTATCGTAGCTGGATTGACAATCTCAACAGAAGTTATTTCTGGACATATAGAGGTTGAAAATACCTTATCGGTAGACTGGGCGATAGCACCACTCTCAGCCGTTGCTGTAATTTGGAAATGATAGGTTGTATTTGGGTTCAACCCTTGTAGAATCAGCTGATGGGTCGTCCTTAAATCAATACTAACATCCATTGTCGTGTCATAGTATGAACCCACGACTTCATCATAGGTGGAACCGTAAAACAGGATGGATGTTGCAGGATATGTTGTTGTAAATGAAACCGTTGCCTGCGCATAGGTAACATCCGTTACGTCAATAGCGTTAATTTCAAAAGGGGTTTCCACAAAATGTCCAGGGGTATAGCAATGGGATAAGAAAATAGAAGTGAGTATTATACCAACGCTAAGCTGAAATGTATGTTTCATGTTAATTCCATTGTGTCATTAAAATGTGCCGTTAGATAAGAGCGTTTGTCACTAACAGTTTTACACTCCTACTATTAAGTATACTCCCCCAAGAGGAATTTGACAAAAAGAAGCAGGGGTTAAGCAAGAATACTGGATGTTAATCGCTCTAATTAACATAATAGTAATGAGATGCGGGAATAATACAATTTGCACTTTTTTTTTGTCTTTTGTATTTTTTACATAAATACCGTTTTTGTTAGATGCTTATTCACAGTACAAGGTTTCGATTAGATATCAGCATTCAATCCAAGAAACTGGTTTAATAGGATGAGGAGTGTAATGTTGTTATTTATCGAGTAAAATCAGAAATTAGTGAAGGAACTTAAGATCGAAAAGTATAAGCAGTGGGTATAAAAAAAGAGAGATCGGTTGATCTCTCTTTAAAAAAGTCTTTTACTTATCTAGTAAACCGACTTAACCTCTTCGTGAATAGAATCGGTCATCATTGTTATTATAGCGTCCGCCTTTACGCTCTCGCGCTACGTTGACCTTGATGGTACGACCTTCATAATTGGTGTTATCCAATTGGTTGATTGCCGTATCTGCTTCTTCTTGACTCGCCATTTCCACAAAACCAAATCCTTTGCTCCGTCCGGTTTCAAAATCAGTGATGATTTTACAGGAATTCACACTACCAAACGTCTGGAATAATTCTTCCAACTTTTCCTCGGTAATTGAATATGGAAGATTTCCAACATAAACTTTAGACATAACATACTCCTTGAATAGCGACTATGCATCGTTGCGGCATCATCAGAAACAAAATCGTTGACGGGAATGGCGAGCTAGGTCGTTTAACGAGGCTTTCAAAGAAGCAAAAAACATTAAAATCATTACCTATTTTTACAATTACCCAATACAAAACAATTATTCGTTCGATTTTACACGACGAAACATAGACCTCTGATGGATATATCCATCGTAAAAGAAATTTACACAAATGCAGCTATAACTAGTGCTTTGCATTAACTTATAGTATAATGCTTTTTTTCTCTCTGTCAACTACCAATTCGACTTTTTCTATGTTTTTTTTGAAAAAATAAAGCCTGCATACACGGATACAGAGATAGATGAAGTAGCGAACGCCGGTATATTATAAAATGCAAGGGTAATTAAAGGGGTAAGGATGCTTCCTTACCCCTTTTTAGGTTATACCATAGGCGGGAATACAGA
>CAYPZJ010000361.1:0-5400 GCA_964414635.1 uncultured Spirochaetia bacterium | reverse complement strand
GGGAAACAGATCATTCAATCACCCATCCATGTGGAGGGATTCGGTTTTCTTTTGGATAAAAATTAGTATACTCAACCATACATATCGTTGAAAGGAGCATTCATGTCATCGTCAGCCAGTCGACAAATCCACTTGGATTTTCATACCTCTGAATTAATTCCCAACGTGGGAACTCAATTTGATAAAACACAATTCCAAACAGCACTAAAGGAAGGCAATGTAAATTCGATTACGGTTTTTGCAAAGTGCCATCATTCCTGGTGCTATTTCCCAACCCAAGTAGGTTCAATGCATCCTGCTTTGGATTTTGATCTGCTTGGCGCTCAGATTAATGCAGCTCATGAAATTGGAGTACGTGCTCCAATATACATTACGGTAGGATGGTCTGCTACAGATGCTACCAAGCATCCTGAATGGGTTGTTCGTAATAAGGAAGGAGGTATGATACCCCGCAATGTGGATTTAGACGCAACTCCCGATGATCGGCGTCCTATCGTTTCCTGGTTGTATCTTTGCCCCGGAACTGCCTATGGGGATCACATTTTTCAACTAACTGAGGAAATTTGCAGGCGTTATTCTGATTTGGATGGGTTATTCTACGATATTAATTTTGGTCCTACGTGTTACTGTGATGACTGCCGCGCGGGAATGAAACAACAAGGACTTAATCCAGAAAATGAAACCGATGCGCAAACATATGGAAAACAAGTATGGTTGGCTTTTGCGAAGCGATGTACACAGATCCTACGGGAATATCACCCTCATGCTACGTTTTTCTTTAATCATGGAGCATCGATAGATGATCCAGCCTATCATCCATTGCACACTCATTTTGAATTAGAAGACTTGCCCACCACCTGGGGGGGGTATGATAAACTTCCCTTGAATGCGGCATATTTTCGACGATATGGATTACCGTATCTTGGGATGACTGGCAAGTTTCATACAACCTGGGGGGAATTTGGAGGCTATAAAAATCCCCAAGCTCTTTACTATGAATGTGCATTGATGTTAGCAATGGGAGCCCGATGCAGCATTGGTGATCAATTACATCCCAATGGGAAAATGGATATGGAAACGTACCGAATCATTGGACATGCCTATCGCTATGTAGAAGCAATTGAATCCTGGTGTTATGACGAACAAAGTACCGCTACCCTGGGTTTTTTACCTTCTAGCAATGCTCATAGTAATGAAGGTCTAGTTAAAATCCTTCTTGAAAGCCATATTGATTTTGACATCCTCCATGAAAACAGCGATCTTAAACAGTATGACTGTATCATCCTTCCTGATGATGTATCGGTGAATGAAACATGGCAGCCACGCATCCAAACCTATGTGGATCAACACGGTGCTCTGCTTTGTACAGGAACTAGCGGAATGGATAGGGACACCCAAAGATTTGTGCTTAACCTGGGTGTATCGTATGTGGGACCGTCACGGTATGAACAAGATTATCTACGAGTGAATTCGAATTGGGAGGGTGATATGATCGAAAGTCCTCTCTTATGCTATGAAGGAGCCATTCAAACAAATTGCACTGATGGTACTATCCTTGCTCAAATCTACGAACCGTATTTCAATCGAACCTATGAAACCTATTGTTCTCATCAAAATGCGCCCTACCAGGATGACCCAGCTCCGCATCCAGCAGCGGTTCAATCAGGGAACGTGATATTCCTGGCGCACCCCATGTGTCGCATGATTTATCGTGATGGGGCTTACTTTCATCGTACCTATTTCTTACAAGCGTTACAACGCATCTATAGTACCGCTCGGGTTCATATTCAAGTACCATCAGAAGCTCGCACCCGCTTGACTCACCAACCCAATTCCAATCGCTATGTGTTCCACGTATTATATGCACCTCCCACCCAACGAGGGCGCACGCTGGTTATTGAAGATATGCCCGAACTTCGAGAAATTCCCATCTTCCTACGTTTGGATCATCCTATTAAACGGGTTTATTTGGCACCTTCAAGCCAGGAAATACCATTCCAGCAGGATCAAAATCAGATTACATGCACCCTACCCCGCTTGATGGGTCATAGTATCCTGGTATTCGATTACTAATGTGATGGATAATTCTCCACCATTATGATACACGCACCACGTTGTAAAAAAACTGTATATGATATTGAATTTGTTTCTGGATAACATTTCTGCGTGATTTATCATCCCAAAAGAATAATAACCCCATATGAAAGTAACCCAGCGCAGCCAAAAACTCCGCAGTTAAGGAATTGGGATTATCATCTCGGATCTTCTTTTCTTGCATCCATTTTTGAAACAATCGACGCCAGAATGGTTGATGCCGATTCATGATACCTTCTTTAAGTAATCTATGCGCCGTTTCATTGCGAAATTGTTCGGTGATTAATAGCTGTAGGAAATAACGGGTGTGGTGATCTTCCAAACCAACAACGAGCCAATCGGAATAAAATTGCATACTCTGAAGCGGATCATCAAGTATAGCATCATCCATTTCTTGTTCCAGTTTTTCCTGAACCACATCAACCTGAAGTAATTCAAACAAAGCGCTTAAAATGGCTTCCTTCCCTTCAAAATAATAATATAGCGTACTTGGCTTGATTCCTACATGCTTTGCGAGCATCCGCATGGAAGTACCATTATACCCGTTGACTGCGAAAAAATCCAATGCGTTCAATAAGATATCTTGTTTGGTCCGTTGTCCCCCACTGCTTTGAGTAGTGGCAGAATCTTGGATGTGATTAGACTCGAAAAGTGGATTTACAAGTGGCTTTGAATGAAATGGTTTTTTGTTCATTGTATTGACTCCGTATTTCCTTAGCCTAGTTTGCACTAGGATTACGGACTACAAATAATCCTAGATTCTTTCCCCGATTGAATAATCTGGTTGCAGAATTTCTAACAAACGTTCGCTAGATTTTTTATACCACGAGTATAATAAATCCTAAGACGTTGTCTACCGATAATTTTCTTGTTGAGATGCGCATCTTGTACTAGGTTAGTGTTATAGCTAAAAAAGATGCTTGACTTTTTCCTGTTCGGTGCTAAGCTTTTATATTGAATAGATTTATTTTTCCTTTTATATGGTAAAGGAAAAACGTCATCTGGAGTTAACAATTTAAAGGAGTTATGCATGGTTCGTACTTATCTGGGAATTATTGGTTGTATTCTATGCGTTATCCTATCTACCATGCTATATGCTCAAGCTACGGTCACATCAGACGGGATGACTGCAACAGAAACGACGGTTGTTGAAAATCCTAATGCAGTGGCACCAAAAGGAAAATCCTCCATCGATCCCGATCGTCTTTCTCCGATTTATTCTTCCGGACTTCAATTAACAGGGTATATTCTATTTCCCTTTTTAAGTAACGAGGATCGCCTTTTACCATCTTATGGTGGTTCGTTTATTATCAACGCGAATGCGAAACGAGTGAAACATCTTATGTTTCGCACTGAACTTGATTTTGCTTATACAAAAATCAATACGTTGGTAAAAAGTTACATTCTTATGGGTGGTGCAGGTTTCTACCCGTCTTTTCATCTTAACTTCGGTCATGTGTTTTCCATAACGCTTTCAGCTGGTGGAGGTGCAAGATACTCCCAATTCCGTGCGGAAGATTTGGGATACGACTATTATACAATCAATCCGTTTTTTAAGGGGATTGCGGGGATTGGCATTCGATTTGGAAAAAGTAGCACTACATTGGTTGTGGAAGCGGCGGTCACGACCTGCTGGGATCTTTTTGGGAAAACGGAACCGGATGAGCCCATTACACAACTTACCATAGGTGGTGGTTTTCTTTTTGCAGGGATTCATCCTGCCTATCGCGATGCAATGGAAAACAAAGTGGAAATCGAACGGATCGAATTTAGTCCATTATTTGGGGCGCTATATCCGTATTACGTCGAGCATTCCAGTGGAAAAATTTTATTGAAAAATGCAGGACGCAATGTACTAAGCAACGTCCGAGCGGAAGTGTTCATTCCTGATTTTATGGATAAACCTATTATTGCGGATCATGTAGCAGCAGTGTCGAAAAATGATACGGTGGAACTAAACTTGAAGCTACAATTAAGTCAACAAGTATTATCTATTCCAAAAGATACGAAGATTCCAGTTGAAATCCGTATCCTATATGATGATGGAAGGCATGAACGAAGTCTAACAGCAACCCAAAATGTCCAGCTGTATAATCCCAATGCACTAACCTGGACGGATCCTAAAAAAATCGGATCGTTTATCACAAAAAACGACCTGCCGGTACGCTATTTTGCTGAATACATACGGGATAGCTTTGAAAACGATGAGCTTCCGTTAGCCAATCATGTGGAGACAGCCCTCCAGATGTATCATGCGTTGGAATTATATGGCATTCAATACACATCTACAAGTTCGACTCCCTTTTCCAATTACAGTCAGAATCCGCGACAAGTTGATCAGGTACAATATCCCAGAGATACGTTTAAACAAAAAACAGGTGGAGTGGATGATTTGGTTATTTTGTTTTCAGCGTTGCTGGAATCCATTGATTTACCCACCGCTATTGCGTTTATTCCGGGGGATATGGTCTTACTTCTTGATACGGGTCTAACCATTGAACAAAAGAATCAGCTTTCCACCCACGAAGAGGATTTTCTTGTTTTGGGAAACGGAAATTTGTGGATTCCCATCGATGTTACCATGCTTGGTGATGAAGCATTTGATATCGCCTGGCAAAAAGGTGTGGAAAAGCTAAGCAAGTGGAAAGAAACGGATGGGTTGAAAATAATTCCCGTTCATGAAGCGCAGGAAACTTATCCGGCGGTAACATTGCTTTCAACAGCCTTATCCCCACGGGTTTCCATTGATGGTAGATTAACCAACACAATCCGAGAATTAACAGCTAAGCTTGAAGAAAAGCAGGGTGATCTTTCCATTACTGAACCCGATGATACCACACAAATTGCAGCTGTAGATACTCCCGAAGTTCCTGAACCACCTACTCCTCAATCACCCGACAGCATAGAAGAATCTGATTCTGGCGAAACACAACCAGACCAACCCCCATCCGATTTGACTGAACCCTCAACACCTGAGGGATCACCTGAACCAACGGAACCTTCTGTCACCGAAGAGGATACAGAAACACCCGAGGAACCGGAAGTGCAATGGACGATTCCAGAGTTACTAGCGGAATTAGAAGGTGATCCAGAAAATGTAGCGTTGATGTTGGAATTGGGACGACTCTATTTGGAAGAAGGAGAGTATAACAAAGCGAAGAAAGTATTCCGAGATGCACGACGAATCGATTCAACCAGTTTCGAAGCCCTGATTTTACTCGCCTTAGCCAATATCCAAGCCAATCGCTTGGAAGATGCAGAATTAGCCTTATTCCAGGGATTGCAGATAAAACCGACCGATATCAG
>CAYPZJ010000360.1:0-5452 GCA_964414635.1 uncultured Spirochaetia bacterium | reverse complement strand
CTTGGAAGAAGCATTGGCACAGTTTCGAGCAACTATTGAATTAGTAGATGAAGTGGGATTGTATGATGTAGTGTTTGATCCATTTTATGGTGTCGCCCGTTGTTTGCATCAGATGGGGGAATATGAAGAAGCCGAACAGTTTTATCTATTTGCTATTGATGCAATTGAACGACTATCTGCCAGTGTACTACCAGAAGCTAATGCGGAAGAGTATGATGCATATTTGCAATCCGGACGACGCAAAGCAGTGTATGAAAATTATATTCAACTCTTAATGTTACTAAATATGCCAGAAGAAACAGAGCTGCCAGAACCACCAGCCACAGTAGAAGAAGAACCAATTATTGAGGAAGTACCACCACAAGCAGCCGAAGAAGCATTTGTTACAGTTGATAACTCGGTTAATGCAGAAGAACATACCACAGCGGTTCCCACGGAATCTATTCCCGTAGAGGATAACGAAGAACTGGAGACGATGATTGACGATCTGGAAGAAGATCAAGCACGTGTGGATCAATTAGAAGAACAACTGGAAGAAGCGGATACACCAGAAGAAACCGAAGTGGTTGTGGATATGCTTTCCGAAGCAAGACGCCGGGTCACCGAGCAATTGCAGGAAATTAAAGCAAATTACCCCAATGCGTATGAACATTTTATGTTTCCCGAGCCTACCTCCTATGAAAAAATCCAAGCAAGTTTGGGTAGTAAAGACTGCATGGTAACGTATTGTGTAGCAGATCAACAAACGTATATCTTTCTTGTAACCCCTGATGACTTTGTTGTGAAAATGATTAATCGTGGATCGGATCAGTATGTACCTGTAATTAAAGAATTTCGAGAATTATTAAAAGTCCGGAGTACTCGCGATCTTCGCAACAATGCGCCTCGTATGGAAGAAATCTTGCGGTTGTTCTATCGTGATTTAATTAAACCAATAGAGGGTGCGATTGCCACATATGACAATGTAAGACTAGTTCCTTATGGACCGCTCTTTTTTATGCCCCTCCATGCAACGATATCGGATGATGGTTCGTATTTGATAGAGGATAAAGTGGTCTCATACTTTTCAAAATCCAGCTATATAAGTTTGGTAGAAGCCGACCCGATTGATGCACCCCATGATATCCTTGCATTTGGGAATCCAACCTTGTTGGATCGATCTGCAGAAGATTTACCCGGAGCGGAAGATGAAGTAGAAACCATTCGAGGCATCTTTCCAGATTCGACTACCATTTACATACGCGAGGACGCAACAAAAGGACGCTTTCTTGAAGATGCACCGGAGCATACATACATTCACCTTGCAGCCCATGGGCATCTTTCCAGCCGACCCGAACGTTCCTTTATCGCACTAGCGGACCCCAATGGAGCATTACGTGTAAGTGAAATATCCGATCCAAACGCAGTTCGCTTCAATCCGGATACCGAGTTGGTTCTTCTATCTGCCTGTAATACAGCGGTAGCGCATGATATGAATGAGTTGGAAGGTACAGAATATGTAACCCTCGCATCTGCATTCTTACAGCAGACCCCGACGGTTATTGCTACATTGTGGCCTCTAGCTGATATCTCTGCACCACTCATTGTTGAAAGCTTTTACAAAAACCTGAAAACGGGCATGGCTAAGGACAAAGCACTACAGCAGGCGCAATTGGAACTGATTGCAAACAATCAGTTGAATAACCCGTTCTTTTGGGCTGCTTTTATTATGATGGGTGATTGGCGTTAAAATTGAGAATGTTTATTGAAATCCTACTTTGAACATGAAAAACTGCGGGTTCTCATCGCAGGGATAACCCTATTTTTCGCTTTTTGCATATTGGGAGTTGTCATTTTTTTAAATGGGAACTCCCATCTAACGGAATCGTTATATTCAAAAGGAATATACCCTCTTTTTGTTTCGATCTATTCCCCCCTGGTTGATATTGTTCCATTTTCATTGACAGAGTTGATCTTAATCCTGATTAGTCCGGTTTTATTCGTAGGTGTACTACAAATCTGTTTTGTTTTGTTTGGAATCGCCAGTTATGGTATTGGGGTGTTTGTTAAATTAGTTTACCTAAAACTTTCTAAGCGTACACCCTTAATAACAGCGTTTAATACAATCAAGCCCGTGTTTGGATGGCATCGGATTATCTCATGGTCATTGAATGTAATTATTGGTGTTTCCTTCATTTTTATAGTGTTTGAAGTGAATTGGGGGATGAATTACTTCCGTGTACCATTGGAAGACAAAGCCTATCTAGGTGGAACATATAATGCAACCATGGCTGAATCCGATGATCATTATTATATGATTTTAGAGTCGCTAATTTATTATGTAAATCACAGCTATTTAGGACAAATAAATATGGAGGCACCACTTCCATATGATTTTAATACACTGAATGAAGAAATCCATGAACAGCTTGAGAAAGTCATAATGGATCTGGAAGGGTGTGTATTACATACATCCCGAAAGATGAAAACCTCCTGGATGCAGCTGTTGGAACAGTTTTTCGTTAGTGGAGTAATCAGTCCGTTTTTGTTGGAATCACACTATGCAAAGGACTTATTTTACTTTGAAATTCCATTTACACTTGCCCATGAAAAATCCCACCTTCAGGGCTATGCATTTGAGTCCGATTGCAATTTCCTTGCGTTTGTCACCTGTCAACGATCTAAAAATCCTTATATACAATACTCCGGTTATGTGGGAATGCTTCGGTACTTCATGAATGCTCTGGACGATCCCCAAACGTATCAGAGCTATATGGCACAAATACGTCCGGAAGTTCGATACGAGTTTTATCGCAGCTGGGAACGTTATATGTATAAACTCCCTGTCCTTCACCAGATCAATACGGTTGTCTATCATACCTACCTTCAGATGAACCAAATACCTGAAGGGATCGTGAATTATTCCCGAGTGATTCAATTAGTGATGGGATTCTGGCATGTGCTGGGAATCGAAGACCATTCCATTATTAACGTATCTATTCATTCCAGTTCAGAATAGGAAATCCCGTGCGTATCATAATAATGACTAAGGTGATCCTGGTAGGTTGTATAAATACCTTCCAACTGATGAATGGTTTGGTTATAATGTGTGATATCGGGATTCTTAAGATATGCTTCCAACGCTTTAAGCTGTCCCTCTCGGTACTTAATTAGAATAGTATGGATTGTTTGGAGATCGGGATCGGTTGGTTGCCTCTGAGTCAATAACTCTACAGACTTTTTCAAGAGGGGAAGAATGGATTCTTTTGTGATGGTAAGATCTTCCTCTAGGGTATCCGCTTCGTTTGCTTGCTTCATTGCTTCGTTGGCTGTCGCAATAAGTTCTGCATCCTTCATAAGCATCTGTTGATAGTCTGCTATGGGATCGGAACAATTCACACAAATCAATATAAGTAGTATGGTACCGAGCAGAAAAGGGGAAAGCAATTGCGAAGTTGTTATCATATCTTTCACATTATTCAAAAATGCTGTTTATCTACTGTATTCAAGCTAATCAGCGATAGGAATTCACATCGTATTGTCGGAAGTTTGCAAACTCACCCCGATCAATAGAGAGATCCAAACAAAAGATTTGATTCACAGGATCCCATTCCTCCGATACCACTTGTATATCCTCCAGCATCACACTAATCTTATGGGCATACAAGTGAGTTTCTAACTCCGAATGAATCGTCGTTCCCCATGCTTCAAATTCTTGGTCCTGAATTACTCGAGCATAATTACCTAATACATTTACTCGCACCGTGGTTAGCATAATGGAAAAAGCAAGCATTTTGGCTAACTGTCTCGCCATAATTGGTGACGGATGCTGTCCCCATCCTCTGAAAGTAATACAATTACCCGTTCTCCCCTGATTAGAATATCCTTCTCGCAACGAAACAACTGCCACACTGGTCTTTTTTCCAGAATGTCCTGAGTTATATAATGCGAGAATCGCATAATCCTCGTTTAATTGAACTTGCTGGAGGGCACTTAAATGGCTTTGCTCGAGGTAATCCACAATTTCGACGGGAGGAAAATTAGTTGAATATAGATGGTTATGCGATTTGGTTCCACAGTACGTACGCATAAAAGGAGAACCCAGGGTAAAATCATTTAAGGTTACTTCTTGTTCTTGACGCTGGTAAAATTCATAGGAGTTGGCGGATTTATTATAGAAAATATATTGACCAAATAATTCTTCCAATGCCTTAATCACGCCAAGGGTTAGATTTGGTGTATAGTGAACAACACTCACACGAGCGTTTGGAAAACGTTGCTTAAAAGTATCCACTTGATTTTGAAATGTGGTAGAGCTATCGCATGCAATCTGATAATTCTCCGTTCCCATGTAGGATAAAATCTGTGCTTTTTCTCGTATCACATTCCCTTTCGTTAGTGGAAATACTTTGGGAACACTGTACAATGATTCCAGAATTATGGATTTAAACCACTCATCGGGTCGGACATATGCCATATCCGCTGTCAATGTAACGGCATTCCACACCGCCACCGACTGATCCATGCTTATAGATGCAAAATGGGTTCCTTCTGGTGATCGTTCTAAATAGGCGATGGGACCAGCATGAAAATTTAATGTCTTTTCCAGTGTTTGCCTATTTACATTGAACGCCGTTATCTGACCTTTCTGATCCCCACCTAATAAAATGGATCCAGATGAGGTATGGATAAACAACACAGCATAAAATTGCTTATCTGCTACTGTCATGGATGTTTCAAAATTGGGTGGTTGTTCAGGGTTATCCATCCGCCATATTTCCATGGATCCTTCCGTCCCAATCCCGAGGTATCGATTATCTGGAGAAAAGGATACTGCGTAATAGGGTTTGCTCCGATTGGAAGTATATGCAGCTTTGAACGCATAGGATGACCCAACACGTTTGTAGAATAACAGATGCCCTTGACTGTCTCCTACAGCTAATATTTCATGGTTGGCGTCTTCGGATAGAGCCAAGCCCAATCCCATAACCCCCGACACACCAATTCGGCGCGCTAGGTTATCCGAAAATAAGGGGGTATAGGTTTGTAAATTATAGGCGATTAAATCTCCATATTCAGAGGTGGCGAATAGTTGCTGTCCATTTGGAGAAACAAGAACCGCAGTGATAATACCTTTATGTGGGTTTAGCACTTTAACCTGATTCCAGTATTGCTCACTGGGCTTATATATCTCTATAGCCGTTTCATCCGCTAAGACAGCAATACTTTTATCCGCACTTAGTGATAACAATGGAAAATCACTGGGCTCCATTTCCTGATAATAGGTTTGATCGTTATTCCAAGCAAAGAGGGTTGTAGCTAAAAAAAAGAGGGATAAAAAAAGGACTATTTGTTTCATAAACCAACTCCATCCATATTGCTGAAACACCAAACATTCTGAAATAAACATAATAAAGAACGTATGAGTTTCAACAATCTGTATTAACTAATGAATTTCACCAGAAAAAACATG
>CAYPZJ010000359.1:0-5455 GCA_964414635.1 uncultured Spirochaetia bacterium | reverse complement strand
TTGTTAGTTTAATTAACACCCAAAATGGTCCAATCATTTAGGGGGCTAAGACATTCATTAGATAAATCCCTTACTGAGCAAAGAATGAACCGTCTTTGCAATCGCAGTGAAGCAATCTCTTGATGAAACAAGATTGCTTCGTCGTTCTGCTTCTTTTAAAGGCACATTTTACTTCGACAGGATATTCATCCACATTAATTTGCTTTATAAAATTTCCCTTGCACTAAAGGAAATTATTTTTCTCCTGTTAGAAAAAGTAGTATAGGAACATCTAATAAACCCCTTTTGCATCATCAAAGAAGTACTATAGTAAAACGGTTCAACCTATTCCGCATCAGAAGGTAATATACAACATACATTGGTATTCCACGAGATCCATAGTATATTTATCACATGACATATTCTGTATGTTTTACATCATGAATTTGTTTACAAATGCTTTGGAGTATGGAGCGTATGAAAAAAGCAAAAATCATCTGTACCATAGGACCTGCAAGTGATTCGGAGGAAATGCTTGAGTGTTTGGTTCATCAAGGAATGAATGTATGTCGGCTCAATTTTTCGTTTGGAACACATGAAAGCCATACCGAAAAAATTCAACGGATTCGCAATGTTAGTGAGCGTACTAGGAAACCCCTCGCGATACTATTAGATCTCCAAGGACCCAAAATAAGGGTGGGAAAGCTCAAAGAGCCGATTACCGTCCATCGCGAAGATGAATTAATTCTAACTGGAATGGAAGACCATCCCCAACCTACAATCCTCCCCACTACGTATACCAATATTGCATCCGATACGGAACCAGGGAAAACAATCCTGATGGCAGATGGTGCTATTAACCTGGAAGTGATCCATACAGATGCTGCAAAGCGTACGGTGACGTGTAAAGTGATACACGGAGGAACCATCTTAAGTGGAAAAGGAATCAATTTACCCTATACACCTATATCGCTTCCTGCGTTGACAGAAAAAGATAAGGCGGATGCGTTGTTCGGTCTGGAACAAGGTGTGGATTACATTGCGTTATCCTTTGTACGTACAGCAGCGGATATTGAGCAATTACGAAAACTAATGGCATCTACTGGAAAAACGGTTCCCATTATTGCGAAGATTGAGAAACCCGAAGCATTGGATAATCTGGAAAATATACTGGAAGTAGCGGATGGGGTCATGGTTGCTCGTGGGGATCTGGCGGTAGAAATCTCATTAGCCAAAGTACCCCTAGCTCAGAAACGCATAATTGAAGAAGCCAATTGTAAACGCAAACTCACGATTATCGCCACGCAAATGTTAGATTCGATGATTGAACAACCCACGCCAACCCGTGCAGAAGTAAGTGATATTGCCAATGCGATTCTGGATGGAACAGATGCTGTGATGCTTTCGGGTGAATCGGCTACAGGAAAATATCCCGATAAAGCCGTGGCTGTGATGCGAACCATTATCGAAGAAGTGGAACAAGCGCTGTGTGAATCAAATCAGGAAAACTATGTGTATGATATTCCCGCTCATGATACTGTCCGTGAAGCAATCTGTAGCTCGGCTTCCCACTTATCGTATGCGGTAGAGGAACAAGCCATGGTGGTTCTTTCAAGAACGGGAACTACGGGACGGATCCTTTCAAAATATCGCCCGGATTCCAATATCTTTATGATTACCGCCGATTTATCCATCTATAATCGTATGGCGTTGTGTCATAACATTTACCCTGTTTTGGTTCCTTCGTCCTTCTTTTCAGAAACAATGAATCATACCGAATTGGTAGAACGGATCGCTTCGTTATTGCTTGAAAAAAAATGCATTCATAAAAAAGATCGGCTTATTATGCTATTGGGAGATCATAAACAAGAGCACTGGTCAACGAATTCGATTACGGTTTATGAAATACCATAAAAAATTTTACGGATACACCATTTATCCTATTTTCGTGTTATCTTTAAGAAAGCCATGATACGTGAATATTCATGGTGTGTTGAGGTCAACTATGAAACAACCTACTTCGAATATCAGACGAACTGCTTTGGTTTTACAGCTGCTGTTTTTTCTAGTATTGGGCATCCTTTTTATCATTGGATTAAATAGCTGTGGAGCAGCGGGAGGTTATTCAGAAAAAGCTTCGGGGTATGCAGGGGATGATTATTATTATATGGAAGAAGAAGCGATGCCGTCTCCTTCAGTTGCGAGTGCGGACTATGGATATGCAGATTCTGCACCGCGTAGTTATCCCGGTGAATCTCAATCGTATGATATGCGTGCATCCACCACGGAATCAACCATGCCGCCGCCCCCTCCACCTGAACCGGAAGCACATAGACCCGAAACCGAACCCGCTGGTACCAGCACTTCGCCCGAACCATCGAAGCGCTTGGTTATTTATTCTGCGAATGTACGGATGCAAGTTCTTTCCATCGATGAAGCCCGAGAGGAAATCACTACGTATGTGGAGGAAATCGAAGGGTTTATTGAATCCTCCACCAACACAAGCATCACAATACGTGTACCGGCGACATTGTTTTATGATGTACTCGATCAACTAAAAACCTATGGGACTATCCTACAGAAAAATATCTTTTCTCAGGATGTTACCGAACAGTATATGGATCTGGCGTTGCGCTTGGAGAATGCTAAACAAGTTAAACAACGTCTTGAAATGTTGTTAGAAAAAGCCCAAACGGTGGAAGAAGCCTTACAAATCCAAAAAGAATTAGCTCGTCTTACGAATACCATACAAGAAATTGAAGATCAACTTAAATATTTATCGGATCTAATTTCCTATTCTACGGTAGTAATTGCGTTCGAACAAACTATGATGATGTCATCCAACACGCAAACCCCCTTTGGATGGATCGGCTCCATTGGAATCGGTTCCATCCTCGATGCATATTAAGAAGGATGCGAATTTTGGACACTGATTTTATTGTTTTTCCTAATAAGACAAGTTATAGACTCAATCAAGCGTAAGCATTATACTTAGATAACTTGCCCCTCTAATTCATTTAAAAATTGTAGGGGTGTGTTGTTGTTTAATGTAGGCTCCCTCTTCTTTTTCCGTAACAACCCATCCAGCTTCAAGAATAATAAACCCGAAACTAGACTCGCACTCACTAAAATCGCACCCCTTGACTTCTGCTCGCTGCTGCATTACTTTGTGCAATGAGTTATAGGAATAAACAGGTCTATCAGAACCATATATGCGAATCCCCATGAGTAAACCAATACAATGATCGGCGTCATTCTTGCAGGCGGCACTGGTAGTCGCATGCAACCTTTTTCAGAAAACTATCCTAAACCTATTCTACCCGTTGGGAATAAACCAATTATTGGATATCAGTTGGAAACGCTTCGTATCCTGGGTATCCAACGTGTGATTGTTGTGATTGGGTATTTAGGTCATCATATTACACAGTTTCTTGGAAATGGCGAATACTATGGGGTGCAGATTGAATACATTCAACAAAAAGAACCGTTGGGTATTGCTCATGCCGTAGCGCAGCTGGAAGGAGTTGTTACCGAACCGTTTGTTTTGTTTTTAGGTGATATATTCTTTATTACAAACGATTTGGCACCGTTAATCCAAGAGTTTAATCAAAATGAAACCCAGGCAATCCTTGCAACGAAAATTGAATCCGATCCTGAAATGATTAAACGAAATTTTGCGGTTTTAGCTGATGATGCCGGTATGGTGCATCGGGTAATTGAGAAACCACGATTTGCAACGACACCATTAAAGGGGTGCGGTATCTACGTGTTTGATCTGCCCATCTTTGATGCCATCCGTAGAACACCGCGGACTGCGCTTCGAAACGAATATGAAATCACCGAAGCCATCCAGATATTTATCGACGATGGATATCGCGTAAAGCATCTCCCCTTAATCACAGACGATTTAAACTTAACGTATCCTCAAGATCTTCTTGAGATTAATCAGATTTTTCTTCGGAGCAATGGATTGGAATATTTATTAGGGGAACACACACAGATCCCAACGGGAACAAAACTTGACCAAACCATTTTAGGAAACCATGTGATTCTGGATCATCCAATTGAGCTCCATAATACGGTGGTATTTGATCATACCCATATCCAGAGCCGACATCTTATTTCAAATATGATCCTGACTCCTTATCAGGAAATTCATCTTCCTTCCTTAGACGACTAAGCATACCCACTCATTCGGAGGTTTCTGTTGATGCAGTATAAATCCGTTTCTACTTCTTCACCTATCCTTGTTACTGGAGGGGCTGGCTTTATTGGTTCGCATATCGTGGATTCTTTGATTGAACAAGGGTATCGTGTACTGATATTGGATAATTTAAGTATGGGAAAACGTGAACATATTCATCCCGAGGCGATTTTTATTGAGGGGGATATTCGGGATCCGGATATGCTAGCCCGTGTGTTTACATACCCTATACAAAACGTTTTTCACTTGGCTGCCCGGGTTACCATCCGTGGATCAGTGGAACAATATTATGAGGATGCCGATACCAATTTTATGGGCTCCTTACGATTGTATGAATTCTGTAAACGTCACCAGGTACAAAAGATTATTTTTGCTTCCAGTATGGCGGTCTATCCTGATTCACCAGATAAACGACCTGCGGAGGAATCAGACATATTACAACCTTTAGCCCCCTATGGAATATCAAAGCAGGCGATGGAACAATTTCTTCGAATGATGGCTTCAGAGACTAAGATAACCCCTGTGATTTTCCGCTATTTTAACACCTTCGGACCCCGTCAAGCCCTCACCCCCTATGTGGGTGTGATTACTCTTTTTTTAGATCACCTGCGAAAGGGCAAATCACCGACCATCTTTGGGGATGGGAATCAAACCCGGGATTTTATTCATGTACGGGATGTAGCAGCAGCAACAATTCTCGGGTTGCATCCTGCTGCAGATCATCAAATTTTTAATGTGGGTACGGGAATCGGTACCACCATCAATGACTTATTTGCTATCCTCCAGCGGTTATTGAAACAGGATCTGCTTGCAACATATGCTCCACCAAGACGGGAAGAACATCGGTATTCGGTAGGGTCCATAGCACATATCCAATCCCAGCTTGGTTTTCAACCCCGTATTTCACTAGAGCAGGGTTTAAAAGAACTAATCACACAGCAACACCAGGATGATGATTAGTTTTTTTCAGATGACTAAACTCTTTTCTATTTTGGTCGAAGATTCCAATGAATTCATCGAGTGAGGATTTCCTTATGCGGAAAATTTGGTTATGCAGTTTGATACTTTCTCTCGTACTAACCAGCGTAGCAATCAGCTATGCGGAAAATCCAGAATTCTACCCAACCGGTTTGCTTTTTCGGTATGACAATCCCGATGCCCGTACGGTTTATCTGAAGGCAAGTTTTGACAATTGGCGTTACCGATATCAAATGGAACGCCGTTCCAGTGGTCTTTGGGAAATCTTTTTACCCATCAGTGATCCCAATTTCC
>CAYPZJ010000358.1:0-5457 GCA_964414635.1 uncultured Spirochaetia bacterium | reverse complement strand
TGTTAGTTTAATTAACACCCAAAATGGTCCAATCATTTAGGGGGCTAAGACATTTTTGTTATTTTAAATGATTTGGCTGCTCATTTCTTAATTGGGAAACAGTTTTTTAAGACAAGTAAATCAGGACACACGCATGTACTTAGACCTTTTGGAATTCTGGGGGGTGGAATGAATTTCACCCTAAATATGTGTGTTTTTTACGCGAAACCAATAGCTAATATTGGTGCTGGTTTTGAATGGAAACCTTCTCAGAAATTTGGATTCGGTTTTGAAGGTGGAATATGTTTTCTTATTACACACATTAACGAACGTGGAGAAGGTTTTGCTGGATTTATGAGATTTACGACCATCTTTTACTGGCGATAATCATAAGTGCACCAAACAAGGTGTAACCAATAGCCTGTAATCGATGTTTTGTTGTTTTTAACATTCCAAAATTAGATTGATCCCAAAGTAACGATCAGTTTTGTATGTATAGCCTACGTTGTGGTTGCTAAAATTTCTTGTCGTAAGTAGCAATCTTGGATATATTTATGGAGAAATAAATTAGTTAGGGGAACAGCACAAAAACTAATCAAATGAGGAGAACAAGATATGCAGGTATCAGTCGTCAGGATGCCCCACATTGCAGAAGAAAAGCAAAGCTATCATTTCAACCGGGCTCCGTTGTTAATGAATAAAATGGAGAAACTACCTCTGGGAGCAATTCAACCAAAAGGTTGGCTTAGGCATCAGCTTGATTTGATGGTTGAAGGGATGACAGGCAAGTTGTCAGAGATTTCGTCATTTTTAAAGGCAGATAATGGATGGTTTGGTGGTGGGAACGAAGGTTGGGAGGAACAAGGATATTGGTTTCGCGGGTTTTATGATTTAGGTGTACTAACAAGTAACCAACGGATTAAAGATGAATCCAAAACCTGGATAGAAGCCATACTGAATAGTCAGGATTCGGATGGGTATTTTGGTGCAACGTATCATAAGGTTGTTGAAGGGAATGATGAGGTCAAAGTTAGTGATATCTGGCCTCACATGGTGATGATAGATGCCCTGATCCATCACCATGAAGCGACCTCTGATTCACGGGTAATCCCGCTGTTAACCAAGTTTTTTGAGTTCTGCCGACATATGCCAGATAGCTATTTAATTCCACCATATAAAGTTATGGATGTTTTTGGAAATTGGAAACCGGCGGTGCAGACGGCTCGTTCTGGGGATATGCTTCCTCATTTATACTGGTTATACAACCGTACTGGGGAGGAGAATCTACTACCATTGGCTACCACCTTTTTTCGAAGAACCGCAGCACCCCAAGATGAATGGTTGGATCACCATGTTGTTCATTTTGCCCAACGATTCAGATATCCTGGAAATTATTATGTGCAATCGCATGATCCCCTGCATTTGGAATTAACGGATTATTGGTATCAGCAACATATGCTAACCTGGGGACAACAGCCAGGGGGCATTTTTGCTGGAGATGAACAGCTGCGACCAGGGAAAGTCGATCCACGGCAAGGTTTTGAAACCTGCGGTATGACTGAATTTAATAAAAGCTTTTACATTTTAGGTCGAATTACGGGGGATACCCGTTATGCCGATCGGTGTGAAAACATTACTTTTAACCATTTTTCCGCGAGCCAAACACCCGATTTGAAAGCCCTTCATTATCTAACGGCATCCAACCAACCGCAGCTGGATTCCTCTGGAAATCATGATTATACAAATAAAGGTCGGCAGATTGACTATTCTCCGCATTTATATCGATGTTGCCAGCATAATGTGGCTATGGGATGGCCATGGTTTGCACAGAATTTGTGGCAAGCTTCTGCCGATGGAGGATTGGTTGCATGGATATATGGGGCCTCAATAGTACATGCCAAGGTTCTGGCCGGACAACCCGTACAAATTCAAACCGATACGGAATATCCCTTTGATGGTGACGTGTCCATGCGTATAACATCAAATCAATCAGTGGTATTCCCCTTGTATTTAAGGATTCCTGACTGGTGTCGAGATTTTCGGTTTCAAATCAACAATCAACCTATATCCATTGAAACCATACCGGGATCCTATATTCGGATCGAACGAGAATGGAAAAATAAAGATCATTTAACGATTCAAATGGATATGGAAATACAACTTAAGCGTTGGCCCAGGAATGGTAGTGTGTCCGTCCGCCGTGGACCTTTGTTTTATTCTTTAAAAATTGAGGAAGATTGGCGCAGATGTGGTGGTACTGAAGAATGGCCAGAATGGGAAGTGTATCCATCTTCCCCATGGAATTACGGTCTGCACTTGGATAGCCAAGAGCCTGGTGGTTTATTCAGCATCGTACCAAAGAAAACAACACCAGATCAACCTTGGACTATCCAAAATGCTCCATTGGAATTAAAAGTGAAAGCACAGCAGATTCCCGAATGGACATTGGTGGATGAGACGGTTATGCCGTTGCAGTCCAGTCCTGTAATATCGAAAGAACCTACGACTGAAGTGTCTCTAATTCCAATGGGTTGTGCTCGATTGCGGATTGCCTGTTTTCCTGTCGTGGATACAGGGGAGTTTGCTTATCAGTGGGAAGCACCTACATCGACAGAAACTTCCATAAAGGATCGTTATGTATCACCTGAACAGGGTTCAGAATTAGGCTCATGATAAAGAATCATCTAAGGATATTTCGTTATGTCAAGATGTTTATATATCACAGCCCGTTTCGACGAACCATATATTTTCTTTAAGATAGATCTATGATTTATACATTGCCTTATGTTGTTGGGCTGCTCGCTTGGGGGAGAACAACATTCTTTCCCAGAATTGGCAAACCATACCAACCAATGGTACCTTCTTCATGCAAATAGAAGAATTGGTTGAGAATCGATCGGAAGAAGAAATGAAACCAAATTTGAAGCGGCTCTTGCATGACTAAGAAAAGGAGAGGTATGTATGCTAATCCGAATGAATTTGTGGAATTTGATTACCACCTTAATATCACGACACTGGTTATGTTATGAATAGTGGAATACTGCTAAAACTAATCCTAATAGTTGTTGTTATTTGTTTTCATTATGCAATATTTTAGTTGTGTCCTTATTCCCCAATAGGAACTGTAGCGGGATCGATTTGATATTCAAGTTTTATTTTGCCCTTCAGATCTCCAGGAAATTTGTCGTAATCAATCTGTATTATGAAATGATTTTGTTTGCTCTTGTCAATTTCCAGAAGTGAAAAATACTCATGGTCTGTAAATGTGTTAACAATTACATAATATTGTCCATGATGATACAGAACTGCAACGATTCTTTTATTTGTTATGATTAACAACCCTTTTGTCACCAGTTTCCTTTTCAAAAACGTAAACTTCATATCCACATTCAATCTGATTTCACTAGAATTAAACACGGATCCTTCCTCTTTAAGTTTATCAGAAAATGCTTGATCGGGAATAAACCCAACTTGATTAAGAGTATTTCTTAGTAAATCCATTATTGAGCCCTCCGCAAAACCAAGTGTAGAAAAATAATCGTGCTGAGTCAAATAGGATCAATCAAAGTGTACTACCAAAATCCTTAAAATGGTTTTGTATTCTAACGATTCATGTTAACAATTTTTTAGGCGTACTATAAATAATTGCAAATAGAAAAAGGGTTTTTGTCATTTGCCGAGGAATTAGTTATATTTGAGATGATTTAGAAGGTAAGGCGATATTGAGGGTAACACAAAAGACAGGATTTATTGTATTTGTTGGTAGCTATGTTTGGGTTCTGATTATTCTTTCTTTTGTTTAAATCAACTATCAAAGTATTAATAAGGAGCAATTATGGAAGTGCTTAATGCAATTATTGGAGGTTTGATTTGGGCTTCTGTGGGAATCACAGTGGTTCGGCAATATCTTACGGTGAATAAAATATGGAGTCGCAAACATGAAACACCCGTTGCAGAAAGTGTTTCAGTTGCAGCTTGCGCACTTGGCATTCTTACTGGTCTACCATTTCTGATCCAACAAATTGCCAATGGAGAAATAACCTACGCTATTAATACAGGCATAGGTTTAACAGTTGGAGTAATCTTTTTTCTTATTGGAATTGGTGTTTGGGTAAAAGACAGAAAAAATCTTGGTTTTTGGAAGAAAGTAGGAAGAGCATTCAAACAAGAAACAAACGAAGCAGGAGATTTGGTAATAGCAATGGTTCGACCGGCAGCGGCGAAGCAATTGCTACAAATCCTTCATCAAGTTGCTCTTATTGATGATGATCTTGATGAAAATGAAGCCAAGATTATCAGAACATTTGCCAAACAATGGGCACTGGAAGATCCAATAGAAAATATGGCAAAAGGGGAGAAACCAGAAGGACAAGGACTGATACAAGTTCGCGATAGTATCGCCCATTATCTTACACTAGATCCCCCAAAGGATCAAGCGACTCAATTGGTTGATGTGTTACAAATGATTGTCGAAGCAGATCAAAAGGTAACCGAAGAGGAGCAGATGATACTTGCTGAAGTGGAAGGGCTTGTTGCAAATTATGTTGGTGACGAAGGACCTGCTGACAGTTATGAAGTGTTAATCGCAACACAAGGACCTGAACAGGAAGATGCTGTTCATAGTCTTTTTCCTAATCTCACTTCTTCTCAGCGTGCTGGTGGGAAAGTGTATATTGTAGGATGTTATTTTTCCGCACCATTTGCTGATATGGTATGTGAAAAGTACCGTGCTCTGAATTTCTTTACTGTATCAGAGAAAGTGAATAATGTGAAGAATGCTGAATCATCCTAATGGGTGTTTTCATAGTATAAATAAAAGGGTGCTGACGAAAAAGGTCAAACCAGGATATAACTGTTACAAGTTCCACATTTCTTATTAGCAGATTTATTCGTAAAGCAAGGTACCACGAACACACAAAAAAGACCATGTTTATCACAAAAAAACCAACCTTTTTGGTTTTTAGGAGTCCTCTTTCAATGAGGAGTAATAATCCATGATTGATGAAACTGCATTGGTCTTACTCGCCCAACAAGGTGACTTACCAGCATTTGAACGATTGATCATACGCTATCAAAGCCGTGTACTGGGGTTTGCCCTTAATCAAGTGAATAACTGGGATGAAGCAGAAGAAGTACTACAAGAAACCTTTATTAAAGTATTCACCAACATTCATTCATTGAAAGAACCGAAGGCTTTTGGAGGATGGGTGTTTCGTATTTGCCGTTCAGTTATATTAACTAACCAAAATCGACAATGCAAAACATTATCCATTGCTTTTGATTCTCTTGAAGGGATCCCTGATGATCGATACGTACAAAGTGAATGGAACGATTATTTTGATAGGATGCGTTTGGCAATTAGTTTCCTTTCCCCACCACAAAGGGAGCTAATTCAATTGTATTATTATGCCAGTCTATCCTATAACAGGCTGTCCAATCTTTCTTTTTTTGTGAGCAGGAGGATGTATTCCCTCGATT
>CAYPZJ010000357.1:0-5522 GCA_964414635.1 uncultured Spirochaetia bacterium | reverse complement strand
GTATCAAATAACACGGTGGGCATTTGAGTTGCTATCGTTTCAAGAGAAGTGATTAAATCTAAGTCATCAGGAATGTTTAGATGATCTGTCAACGTTTTTCCTGTATTCTCATTGGGATCATCATTTGAATTTGGCATGTCTTCCTGACACCCGAAAACGATGGAACCAAGAATCAGGATTATGATACAGAATGATAGTCTAAAGCTCATCTTTTCTCCATGGTTGAAAATTTTTTTATTATTTAAGGAATGATCGCATTCCTTAAAAAAAAAGCACTGAACACTTTTATAAACGTATACAGAAAAGCACCTTTGGGCTTCTCTGCTTGTTCTATGCAGATCAACCCGTATGATTTTTTAAACCATGCAGTATACTCAATTTTATAATAGTACTGCTAGCGGCAAATGTCAACTTTCTGTTTTTCTAGAAAAGCAAATTTGTTTTAGGCAAATTGCCCCGTTTAGGATACACACATATTTAAGGAATATTACACCAGGTTGCCAATGGTTTTCAACCGATAAAATTTTGATTCATTTTAATGCATTTTTGTTACGTATTCAGAAATCAGCCATCAGCATTCTAAATAAAAATCGCTTTTCTTCCTTAAGAAATAGAACGATTTACCAAAGACAAATAGGATTATGGTATCAATCTATTTTCTGGTAATTTGGTTGAATGCTGAACGCTGACGGTTAATTTATCAGAAACCATAAATCAAAAATCCCACCCCCAAAATATTTACTTATTGCCTTTTGGAAAAATTCGATATATATTATAGGCAGTTATTCTGGGAGGTGGATTATCCAGAACAAACATATCTTCGATACATCAAATAGAGCTTACACAGGGATAGACCGACGTCGAGAGCATAGATATCGGTTAGAGTGCTTTATTGATTTATTTCTTGAAAAAGAAATTGTTCATCTCCAAGGTTTACTTCAAAATATATCACGATCCGGTGCTGGTGTCGTGGTAAATCAACCTGTTGAGGAAGATGTACCCGTAATTGTTGATGTCCTGCTTGATTCGACTTATCGTTTATTTGGGCGATCTGTTTGGTGCAAACCCTTAAAAAACGATACCACACGCTATCAAGTTGGGATTAGGTTAGAAATTACCCTTCCCTCCGATCACAAACTACTTCAAATGGCTAAAAAATAAACGGATATTCAAAAATACAACGATACAATGCGACACTATTAATATTCCACCTTGCTGATTGAGTTATACATATATATATTAATGTAGCACGCAGCTAACGTGTCCTCATTCGAAATCTACAACACTCCAAAATAATTTACTCCATAACGAATACCATTCTTTTCTGAATCAAATCGACGTAATGAGATTGCCATCAGTAAATGGATTCCTCATTTTTTCCTATTTTCGCATTAATTGGCATACTTTTTGTTGCACTTTTCATATAGGATTTGACACGAAGAATTCGATCGAAATTCGTAAATCCTAAACTGGCAGTTATGACGGCATATGTAGGAACCAAATCCTTATTCCTTTTCCAAAAAGCATTTTAGTCTGGACAAGGAAGAGAGAAATTCAAGTTTGGATTGCTTTTCCAACTAATTGTATGAGTAAACTGTTAGAATGTACAACAAAAAAAAGAGAGGTTGATTATGAAACACGTATATAAATGGATGATACTAGCTAGCCTGTTGTTGGTATTAGGTGTATCACAATTTTTGTTTGCATTTAGTCATGAACACACCATCTTAGATAATCTTATGAAACAGCACGTTAAAAACGGATTAATGGATTATCGTTCTTTGCAACAAAATGCTGCTGAACTAAACCGTTATTTGGAAGAGCTTGCTTCGGTTAGTCAAAGTGAATACACTTCTTGGAATAGAAACCAAAAGCTTGCGTTTCTTATTAATGCATACAATGCCTATACAATGCAAAGCATAATACAAGCATATCCTGTACGCAGCATTCGTCGAATTCCAAATGTTTGGGATCAGCAAACCCATGTGATTGCTGGAGTTCAAATGAGTTTAGACCAGTTAGAACATGGTATAATGCGAGGGCAACGTGATCAGCTGCAAGGTATCCCAGGGTGGATGCGGGATTCCTTTAATGAACCACGAATCCATATGGCGCTTAATTGTGCCTCCAAAGGATGTCCCCCATTTCCTCCTGGTGCCTTTAAACCGTATGTATTGGATCGCCAACTTCATATTCAATCACAACAGTTTGTAAATAGTAGCGAACATGTTCAGTTGGATCCCCGATCTGGTGTTGTTCGTATTTCAGAACTTTTAAAATGGTTTGGTGAAGACTTTATACCGGTATATGCCAATCGTGGTGTTATAACCCGATCCAACCGTACAGAACAAGCAATTCTCAATTTCATCTATCGCTATATTTCCCATCCACAAAAAAAAGCATATTTACAAAATGCGACCTATCAAGTACAATATAAAGCTTATGATTGGAGTCTCAATGATATTTATTAATCTATCCAGTTAGGTTTGTGTTGGTCGTTATATGCACTCCAACTGTATAATGATAGCACATAACGGACACAGTATTTATTCCGCGGGTTCAAACTCGCTTTACTCTATTCTACGGGGATGAAACAAATGAAACATGGTTACATAGCTTTCTGTCTTGCTTTAATCCTGGTTCCCGGATTAACAATCCATGCTACAACCCATGATTGGCAAGCATCGTTTAATACACCAATTGGTAATGCATCCTATCCTTTTGGGATTCTGCGCTATACTTTTTTTTCGGATTCATTTCCTGCAGATCATATTGCCACCTATTTCGAATTTGATACCGAAGCGATCTATCTTCAGATAGCCTATTATACACCCAAAATGGAGATCGGCGGAAGATTACAATCCCAAATTTTTGATTGGCAGAATCTGGCAAACGTTGTGGATCCACGCACAGGAACCATGCTGGAAAACGAAACATTAAACGGTACGTTCCTTAACGGAACGATATATGCAGGAGTAAAGCATCCAAAAGCATGGTATGCCCAGATATTTGCACAATTCAGACATGTTTTTTTACGTCCCAGCAGGGATTCTAAAGATACGTTGTCTATTAGTTCACATGCAAATTGGTTCAGAACTGGTTTAACTATGGGATTGTATCGTCTGAGTCGGCATATACCAGGTGTGCAAATAGGTGAGCGATTGGTTTTGGAAGCAGCGTATCGTGAAACCTTAGCTTCATATACGTATGAGGTTAATGGAGAGATTTCTACAAGTGTGGATCATATCCCAGAAATAGAGATCCTTGCTTTTTTTGGAAAACGATGGCGGGATTTTGTTCTACAATTACAAGCCCGAGCAGGATTGCTTGGATTCGCAGCTCCAGGACACAAAATAGATTATTTATTGTCTTATTCTGTTGGGGGACCTGAAATAAAATACCGCCGCATTGCAGGCTTTGCTTATTCGGAATTTCGAGTACCTGCTTTTTTTATTGCCAATATTGATATGCATGTTCCATTAATCCCTAAGACCGCTTTTAATCTAGAAAAATCACCTTTATATTTATGGGTGGTGTTGGACACTGCTCTGTTCGATCGAAAAGCGGATGGTGTGTTGTATGATCGTATACTAGACGAAGGGAAGCAGATTCATATGGGTGGTGGACTTGGTTTATATTTTACCTTTTTAGATCATCATGCTGTCTCCTTTCGAACTGATTTCCCTTTTACAGCAGGAAGAAACTCTCTTACGGATTATTGGCAATTTTTCATCCTTTATCAAGGATCTATTTAGTATATATAAAAATTTTGATTCATTCGATGAACGGAGTTTCACATAAGTCTAGCTAGAACACTGAGGTTTTTTATGATAGTACATCCCTCTTTCACACTCAAAACAGGATATTTTATTATTCTGCTTAGCTGCATCTTACTTACTTGTAAAGACATGCTCTATAGCTTGCCTTCCAATCCTTCGAATCTGTTTGTTTCTATTGAGCAAGCACAATCACTTAACAATTTAACCTTCCTTGATGCTCGGGATCGACGAGAATATAGTGATGAACACCTTCCTGGAGCGCAATCTGCCCCTTGGCAAGATTTTGTAAATGGAAGTCTGGAAACAATACAATTGAAACCCACCGATCAGTTGGAATCAATATTACAGGCATTGGGAATCCGTAATCAGCATCCAGTTGTTATTTATGGAAACTGGAAAAACGGGTGGGGAGAGGAAGGTCGTATGTATTGGCTTTTAGATTATTTGGGACATCGCTATGTGTACATTCTTCGAGGAGGAATACAAGCATGGAAAGCAAACGGATTAGCTGTAACACATACTTCGTCACGGATCGCAACAGGAAATTTTTCAGCAACGCCCAATGAGGAATGGCGTGCCACTTGGCAGGAAATTCTAAATGAAAAACAAACCCAAAATGGAATCATATTAGACAGCCGAACGAGTCATGAATATCAAGGCGCCATTTTATACAATGAAAAACGGGGCGGACATATTCCCAACGCGCATCATTTTTGGTGGAAGCGAGTCTTCAATAACGATGGAACCTTAGTATCCAAACAAACCATTCGTTCCATGTTACGCTCATTGGGTGCTACCCAGCATACGCCTATTTATCTCTATTGTACAGGTGGGATCCGTTCAGGATTTCTATATGCTGCCTTACGGTGGGCAGGATTCACCAGAGTAGCAAACTATGATCGATCCTTCTGGGAATGGGCAGCATTGCACCACTTACCTTTGGAATAAACTCATCCACCGATTAGCACCACTAAATTTTCCTTGGAAACTACTTGTTTAAATGGTGCTCCGCCTGGATCAATAGGGTTTCCAATCAAATTTATGGTACATTCTTGCTCGATTTGCTCAAATAGGGAAAGGCATGTATCGGTTAAATGATTAAAAGCTAGATTCAACTCGGATAAATTGGATAACTTTTCCAATCCCAGATTCCTAATACCTCGAGAATCAATCTGATTATTCGCGAGATTAAGGGATTTCAGCTGTGGGAATTTCATTAATACATCAGGTTCTAAAGTTAATCCGGTAATTTGATTCTGATGGATATCTAAGAATTTTAGTTGTGGCATCAATTGGAGCTGGTTAAGCGTAAGATCGGTGATGGATTTATTAGCTGCAAGAATCAAACGTTCTAGCTTGGGGAACACACGCAGGTAACTCATTCCCTGATCGGTATACTGATTTCCACCCAAATTCAAATAATACAAATTGGAAAATGGTTGAATTATTTCCATGGATACATCTGTGAGCTGGCTTTCACCCAAGTTTAGGTAAATCAGATCGGATAAATTATAGCGTAGCTCATACAATCGCTGAAATAAATGACTGAGCTGGGCATCGGTTAGATTGTATGGATATAAATTGATGATGGATAGCGATTGTTGTTTCTGAGCCCGTCGTTCAATTAAATCCATTAATGCATATTCCATCTCCTGATCAAAATCCACCTGGAGTTCGGGATGTTCCTCCTGATGAGTTACCGGCTCAAAATCCAACTCGACGATTTCGGGTGTGTTATCTTCG
>CAYPZJ010000356.1:0-5529 GCA_964414635.1 uncultured Spirochaetia bacterium | reverse complement strand
CCTTCGTGACAGTTTCATATACCCATTTATATAAAGGAGAAAGTTTAAAAAACTCAAGAATCCGAAGCATTAGAATAAATGGACCGGCTGGAAAGCTAATCATTCGTTTGCCAAAACCGGCATAGTCCAACACCGCTTGATAATCTTCCTTGAGGGTTGTAAATTCTTTTGCTCCAATGTTGAATATATCATTGACGATTTCTTTCTCTTTGGTCATACACAAATAAATCGATTCACAGAGATCCTCCACATCCAAAAATTGATACCGATTCTTACCATTACCCAACATGGGGAAGTTCTTTCCATCCTTCGCCCAATCATAAAAAAGAGCGAATACACCCAGTCGTTCAGGACCTATAAAGGATTTGGGACGTAGAATCGGAACGCACATCCCTTTTTGTGTAAATTCCAAGCACACTTCCTCGGCTTTCACCTTGGCTATGCCGTACGGACCCACTCCAATTAACGCGTCATCTTCTTTCAATGGATGATGATCCGGAATACCATATACTGCGGTGGAAGAAATATGAATAAATCGATCCACCTTGTTATGCTCTGCTTGTTCTAATAGGTTTCGGGTTCCATCGAGATCTGTAGAAAAGATATCCTCTTTTTTATAGAGTGGTAATGCTGCAGCGGTATGAATAACCATGTCCACCCCTTTCATTACCTCGGTGACTAACTCTCGATTGCGAATATCTCCTTCCGTTATTTGGATTTTATCCTTCATATCGGGGTATTCAAAAGGTGCAAAGTCTAACGAATGAATGTCTTGATAGCCTCGATTATATAAGTAACGGATCAGGTTGATTCCCAAAAAGCCGGATCCTCCAGTAATGAGCAATTTCATTTCTCATCCTCCATTGTTATGTATTCAATTGTGGTTTCAATTTCGGGTGAGCAGGGTGTAGCCTGTTGGAAAACTACTTAGATTTAATAATAGGGGAGGGAAGCAAGTATGATACGTAATTATGGATGTACGTTACTCCATTTCCCATCGAGTCGATCACCCGTGTTAACAGCGTATAATACCAAGTTTGACCTAAAATCAAACGGTATGTAGGGGTAATTCATGAATTACCCCTACTCAGAATAAATTATCTAATTCAAATATAAATACAACATGGTATAAGATAATCACAGGAATATTTCATGCAAAATGTATAATGAATACTCGCAGGTAATGGTATCTTTATTTGCTAGGATTTCATACCAGGTAACAGAAATCACGATTCAGGGATCACCAATGATTTTAAAAGAGAAGGCGTTCTCGGGATCTGGGATCCGGATTCTTCAATAAGCTGGGCATATGTTCCTTGTTGAATAATACGTCCATGAGCCATGACATAAATTCGATCCACTCGTTTTAGCTCATAAATACGATGACTAATAAGAATCGTAGTTTTTTGGGATAGTATGGGTTGGAGATTATTCCAGATAATATGCGCGGTCTGTTTATCTAAATGAGCGGTCATTTCATCTCCAATAAAAATAGGCGCATCCTTTAATAAAGCACGTGCAATCGCCAAACGCTGCCGTTCCCCACCACTTAATAATACCCCGTTGACACCACACCAGGTGTGAATCCCATCGGGTAAAGACTTAATAAAGGAATCCAAACCAGCCAGATTGAGTACGCGCTCAATTTGTTCCATGCTGGCTTGGGGATTGGCAAGCGTGATATTATCCAATAATGTACCATTAAACAAATGCAGCTGTTGTGGAACCATACTTACATAACAGCGAAGTTCCTCCAGTGAAACGTCCCGAATCGGAATACCTCCTATGGAAATATTCCCTTGTTCTATATCCCAATATCGTAAAAGTAAATGCGCAAGTGTAGATTTCCCGCTTCCGCTCGCCCCTACCAGGGCAATCTGTTCCCCGGGATTTACAGTAAGATTAATGTCTGTTAGTTGTGGTATTGATTGCGTAGGATATTTAAAATGCACGTGCTTGCATTTTATTCCATAACTATCTGGAACTGATATTGGGTTGGTTGGATCGATAACAGAAGGTTCTGCATCGATAATTTGAAACAGACGCTGAGCAGCCTGGATTTGTGTATTCAACTGATTAATCACGTCAGGTAGGGGATAAACTGCTTCAAATGCTGCATACACCCCCATTATTATCGCAGCGAGATATACACCATCCATCCATCCCCCATTAATCAAAGGAGCCAGGTAGATAATTAGTGCCAAAATTGTTCCATTCATAATGAGTGTGCTGAGGACTTCATTGAGATTAAGCAATCGAGCATGTTGTTTCTGTATACGGATATAGCGTTGATTTAGTGACACCAGTTCGGATTTTGTTTTATCAAGCGAACCCAGTACCCACAGTTCATCTCGCCCTCGAATATATTCCTGAAGTTTGGTCTGGAATTTAGATCGAAGGTCGATTACATTGTCCTGAGTTTGGACATTCAATGTGTAGAGTATCAACGGTACAACAACACCTGCTAGGACGAATGCTATCGTTAGGATTAAACCTAATTCCCAAAACCACTGTGAAAAAATTAGCCACATCAGTCCTAATATGGAAACCGCTACCAGAGGCGGAAAAAGCAGGCGAATGAAAAAAAATTCCAAGGTATGGATATCAGAAATGATTCGTGTGAATAGATCAGCAGAACGGAATTCCATTATGCGTGCAGGTGCTAAGGGATCCAATCGATTATAGAACCATTCCCGTACATGTTGTAATACTTTAAATGTAATGAGATGGGTTAGATACCGCTCCGCATACCGTAGGATTCCACGTATGATTCCGAAAAATCGAACCCCAACAATAGCAATTTGTAAAGCAGCTATGGAAGGATGTAAGGATGCCGCTGCAATCAGATAAGAAGCAGTCATAAGTAAACCGATGCTGCTTCCGATGGTGCCAATTCCTAAAAGGATGGATAATAATACCCATCCAAGAAAGGGAACAAGTAAGCGGAGTATACGATAGAACAATGTAGTGCGAGATTTCCGATTCATTACGTACTATCCTTCTCCGAAATGATGCATCCTTCCTTTAGTACGTGAATCCCATGGGCTTTATTAGAAAACGTATTTCGATGAGTAATCTGAAAAATAGTGATAGCACCTTGTAACGAACCAAGTTTGTTCTCCAAGTGCTGTTCCAGAAATACATCCAAATTAGAGGTTGCTTCATCCAGGATGAACAACGTTGGTTTCCGAACGAGCATCCGCATCCATGCAAGTTGCTGTTGTTGTCCTCCACTAAGGTTATACCCTGATTCGCCAACCTGGGTATCCCATCCATTTGGGAGCGTTTGTACAAAATCCATCAGGTTCCACTCAATGGCAAGTTGGTTAAGTTCATTTTTTGTCACATTCGTTGTATTCATACAAATATTATGTACTAGACTCCCCTCAAAGATCTGAGGGAACTGTGAGACCCATCCTACGTGTTGGTGCCAATCTCGTGCACGTATCGCTTGCAATGCTACTCCATTTATAGAAATGGAACCAGATGTGGGTTCGATAAGTTTTAATAATAAACGGGTCAAAGTGGTTTTTCCCACACCGCTTTCTCCAACGATGATATGCCAGGATCCCGGATGTAACGTCAACGAGATGTTATTTAAAACAAATCCCGATCGATGGGGATACGTATAACCCACAGTATCAAAGGCAATGCTGGGGGGATGGGTCTTTGTAAGAAGACAAGGTGTCGATGCTAATTCTTCACGTTGCGAAGGAATTATAGATTCATTGTTTTGTGACAACAATTCATTGATTCGTTCCAACGCAGTAATACCTTTCATCGCATCGTGAAAACGTGATCCCATCTGCCGGAGTGGTTGATAAAACTCAGGGGTAAGGATCAATACAAAAAAGGCAGCCTGAAAACTTAGGAATCCATACAATAAGCGTAATCCTATTTGCACACTTACAAGGGCGGTGCTGATCGTTGCGAGTAGTTCTAATGTAAGCGCTGATAAAAATGCGATCCGCAATACACGAAGCGTGATTATTCGATACCGTTGGCTAATTTCGCTGATTCGTTTTGCAAAATCGTGACTCCTGCCAAACAATTTAATTGTTGGCATTCCTTGTATAATATCCAGAAAAGCAGCGCTCATTCGGCTTAATTGAGTCCATTGGGCTTTATTTTTTCTATTTGCCAGATTCCCAATTAAGCTCATGAAAAAGGGAATTAGAGGCGCTGTAACCAATAAAACGATGCCCGAAATCAAATCGAAATGAAAAACAAGTACTAAAATAGAGAGGGGGATGAGTATTGCCATAAATAGCTGTGGAACGTAATAGCGAACATATATATGTATGGCTTCTACCCCTTCCAGGATGGTATTCCCAACTTCACCTGGGGTTAGTTTGTGATGGGATTCATAGGGATTGTTTTTCAAATGCGCGAATAGTTGGTTTCGGAGATCCACTTTTACCCAAGCAGAAACCAGTTCACTTAACTGAGAGCCAACAATAAGGGCTGCTACGCGTATCACTGTAGCAAAAGCAAACAAAATTAGCGGATGATCTAATTCATCCAGTACCACTCCATCTAAGAAAAGAGAATTCACAAGCCAGCTTAACCCATAGGCTTGGATGATAAGTGCTGTACTGGAAATTAGGTAACATCCCGCTATTGCAAGGAAGTGTAGTCTAATTGGGCGGAGGATCGATAAAAAGAGTGGATGCATTAGTATTCGTATTCATCAGGACGTGTGATGCGTTTCCTGAATATATAAAATGTCCATGCTTGATACAAAAGTACAATCGGCAGAGAAACTAATGTAACGATGAACATAATGCGTAAGGTATAGGTAGAAGAAGATGCATTCTCAATTGTAAGACTTAAACTTGGATCGTTTGCTACCATTACATTCGGAAACATACCAATAAAAAATATGAGAGTACCTAATGCAATTGCCAGCGTGGAAAATACAAACGCCCAACCATTCCGTTGTTGCTTAATAAAAAGAAATAGTAGTACTAGGATAACTACAAAACCGATTAACGCTAGAATGAAATATACAACGCTATCTTTATACATTCCTGTGGCAATATTACTCCAGATCATGAAAGCAAGAACTAAGATTGCAACAGGAATAAGCAATTTAAAGGCTATGTCATTGGCACGGTCCTTGATATGTTCCGTGGATTTAAGATTCAAATAAACCGCTCCATGAAGCAAAAATATGGACACCGAAACTAGCCCACCTAACAAAGCGTATGGATTCAACAGATTAAAAAATCCCCCCACATACGTTTTATCCGGTGCGATAGGAACACCCCCAATCAAATTAGCCAATGCAACACCCCATAACAAAGCAGGAATAACACTTCCGGTAAAAATACACCAATCCCAGAATGTTCGCCACTTGGGATGTTTATCTTTGCTACGGAATTCGATAGCAATCCCACGCGCAATGAGTCCCAGCACCATCAAAAATAATGGAAGATAAAACCCACTGAACAACGTAGCATACCAGTGTGGAAACGCAGCAAAAATCGCCCCTCCCGCTGTAATCAACCAGACTTCATTCGCATCCCA
>CAYPZJ010000355.1:0-5543 GCA_964414635.1 uncultured Spirochaetia bacterium | reverse complement strand
TTGGATGATCAGAATATATCAAAATTGATTGATTTCGTTTTTCAGCTCCGTCAGCTTGGGCATACCTTTTTGGTAGTTAGTCATGATGACCGTTTTATTGAGGCGGTGTGCGATCGTGTGATTCAACTTAAGGATGGGAGGATTGTAAACGAGTGAAACAAGAAGAACTAGATCGCATTTATACTGATAAAAGTAGTTTGAAACTACATCCCCAACGACAACGGGTTCGAAATATTGCGTATACGGCGGTATTTGGTTCTTTATGGGGGTTTAGCGAATTCTTTTTAGGTTCGATTCTACATGCGGTTCAAATCCCCCTGCGTTCTCATGTATTACAGGGAATTGGTGTGATTATTGCGTTCACTGGGGCATTATTTATAAAACGTGACTTTTCGATTATTCGTATTGCTTTGATTGCTGCTTTTTTTAAGATGTTTTCCTTCGGGGGGGGAAATACGCTTCCCGTTATAATGGCGATTTTGGTGCAAGCGTTATTAGCAGATATGTTTCTGCTTATTTTACGAAAGAATATTGTGGGATATATTGTCGCGGCGGGGATTGGGTTTATGTGGATTCCTATCAATATGCCGTTGTATAATCTCATGTTGTTCGGAGATGAGATCATTGAGCCATTTTTAAAAAATGGACGGCGAACCTTGGAACACATTGGATTACAAGTCGATCCGGATTCCATCCTCCAAATTGTGATAGGCGTATTCGCTTTTAATTTTTTATTCGGCGCAGCGATTGGGCTTCTAGCCTTCATTTTAGGGAAACAAATTAAAAGAACGCTGGGGATTGATTAGCCATGCGCATGTTATTATACCTGATTTTACTTTTTGGCTTTATCCTAGCGGGATTGTTCACCGAGGGGTGGATCCTCTTTGGGTTGGTTATTGCCAAAGTTATTGTGGTATTACTCACCGATCGAGAGGTTTTCCGAATTATCGGGAAGGTGAAACTGTGGATCACCTTTGTTATCGTTGCGTTGGTTCTTGCTTCGTTTTTTAGTTATCGGGTAGTTAATGAAGATTCTCCTTATGATTTGGAACTGGTTGATTTAACGGAAAACAATCGTCTACTTCCTATTGATAGTCACTTCCCGGATACAATTCGAGTGAATCAAGATGGTAAAACCCATGTTTATAAAGAACGATTGATAAAATCAGTTGATAGCGCATACTCCCATTATGTATTTCAATTCAAACAAGCACACGTGGAACTATATAGTTTTGATGCTGTTCGAGCGGATTCGTTGCAACAGGAAAAGCTGAATGCATGGAAACAAGAAATAACCGAACAAGGTGGCAGCATTAAACCAGCGGAAGGTTTGGGACAAACCCATGAGCAAGCGTGGTTGTATCAGGTTGATCAGCAAAGTGGTCTGCTCTATTGGCGGGATGAGGTGTTGTATAATATCCGAACACCCTATTCCATTGCTCAATGGAGTTCGGAATCCCACCGTATTTTAGAATCCATACTCGTAGGCTATCTGCAAAGTATAAGTGAATTGAAATTGGAACATATTGAGGATACAACCATTCGACGAACCGCTGAAGCGGTTTATGGTGATCAGAAACAGATTTTCATGAGTATTACCTATTATCCCAGTTCCAGCTATGGCAAAAGGGAATTAGATCAGGAATATGAGGCTCACCAAGCGGATTATCTTCCCGAGATGTTAGAGAAAGTAAAGGAATTGGACGAACAAAAACAGATTAGAGTATATCAGGATTGGGTCTATTATGTAAAATCCGACGAGGTAGGTTTTTTCTGGCGGAGTAATCGCTGGGTTTGCAAAATCATAGTCCGTCCTACGACCACTGATAAGACAACCATTTTTGATCCATACTTCCAAAGGGAGATATCTCAAGCAGAATCGATGATGAAACAAGTGATACGTCAACATCCTTACATCGGTACGTATATCAATGTTTTTGCACTTGGAATTCATTTTACCTGGTCAAAAATGCTGTTAGGGGTATACATGCTGCTCCGTGCTTTTTTAATTATTATGTCCATGAATTATTTTAATCGTCAAATATCTATTGAGGAGTTGAAGACCAACTTACTTCGCATTCGAGCTAAGGATATGGCGTATTCCCTTCCGATTTCCCTAAACATTTTACCAATCATTCGAAATACATTGGTTAATACCTTGGTATCCTTTCGGTTGAAAGGTGGTTTTATTCTAAACCGCTACTTTTTTAAAAACCTGTGGATGCTTATCTTCACCGTTTTACTTAATACAGTAAAGATGGCAGAGGAGTTATCACAGATTATGGAAGTGAATGCGGATTATCTTTTTAGGTGGGAACTGTCAAAAGTGGAGCGGGATAAACTTCATGCAGAGTATAAAACTGAATCCTAGGATAAGTATCGCTCTAGAGTCAATAAGGTTATATCATCCGTGATTTCCCCTTTTCCAATAAAATCTTTGAGATCATTAATTAGCATCTTTTGAAGCAACGCTGCTGGTTTATTAAGATAGTTAACAAATAGTTTACGGACCTGTTCCATACTATAAAATTCCTCTGCATCATTTTGCCCTTCAAATAAACCATCCGTATATAAAAACAATTTAAAGGTGGAAGCGTTAATGAATAATTCATTCTGTTTGTATTCAGTATTTGATGCCAACCCGATAATTGGATTGTTTGAACTTAAGCTGATTAGATGTTTGTCGGTATAGAGCAGTTGTTCTATATGCCCTGCAGAAGCATAAATTAGTTTATCACTTTCTAGATAAATATCAACAATAATACACGTAAAAAAGAGGGTGAGTTGTTTAAACGTGTCCATGAACGAATGATTCATCCAGGTAAGTAATTCAGCAGGATCGGCTACCAGATGTTTTAATTTTTCATATTCGTTTTTTATAATCATTGTGATTAGCGCAGCTTGGACCCCATGCCCGGTTGCATCAGCGAGTAGGACTCGGATTTTATTTGGGGAAATCTCTGCAATATCGTAGATATCTCCGCCTACTGTTGCTACGGGTTCATATGTAACCTCACAATCGATTCCAGAAATGTGATCCAATGGTGAAAAAAGACTGTTTTGGATTACAAATGCGAGCTGCAAGTCTTCTTTCAGCAGGTATTCCTGTTGTTTAAGTTGATTATATGCCTGTTGGAGCTCCTGGGTTCGTTCCTGTACTCGTTTTTCTAAGGTACGATTGAGTTGTTCCAATTCCTCATACATCTGATGCAGCTGCAATTCCGCACTTTTTTTCATCGACGTATCCCGGATAAAGGCTAACACCGCAGGTTTTTGATCCCATTGTACTAAAACACTATTTAAATCCACCCAGAAGTAGTTTTTGTCCTTTTTCAACACCCGTACTTCTATTCGATTGGGAACATGCTTTCCTGCTATACGTTGTTCATAGCGTTGCACGATATCATATCGATCATCGGGATGAATTAATTGACTGAAATGAACCCCATCAATATCCTGATTAGTATAACCGGTCAAGTCCACCAATTTATTATTATATAATTTCACAAACCCATCTTGAACAATACAAATCCCATCATTCGCATGGTCAAATAATTGGCGATATTTTGACTCACTATCTTTTAATTCTTTATAGAGAAAGGAGTTTTTTACTGCAATAGCAAGTTGAGAGGAAAGTGTGGAAAGTACTTTCAGTTTATCGGAGGTAAAAGCACCTACTACAAAATGATTTTCAAGATATAGAAAACCTTGTACTTTGTTTTGATGTACGATAGGAACACAAAGTGCCGATTGTATAGTTCCTGCATCATGTATTACTTTTCCAAAGATGGTGTCTTTAGAAGCATCTCGAATCACAACCGGCTCCATCATCTGTTGTGCATATTGAAGCATAGAAAGGATAAGTTGGGGACGTTTTTCAATAGGCAGGGGGTCGTTCGTATATTCTCTATCGCTAATACCTTCCGATTCTGCAAGAATGACCCAATGATCCTGTTCGTCTGAAATGAAAAAGCCATGATTCGCGCCGGCGTATTCCATCACCATACGCATCATGGTAGTCAGGAGTTCAGGAAGTTCTACCAATTTGGATACTGCTTGTGAAGTTTTTACTATGGTTGTAATATCTAAATAATCTGGGAGGGCTAATTCGTTATCGTGGGCGGGTATACTGCTTACTGGAGGTAAAATCGGTTTAATCGTATGCTGTTTATCCGAAGTCGATTGCATATTCGAAGCTTTCCGACTAAATCCACAATGAGTATATAGATATGCTGCTTCAGTGATTAATGTTCCCATTAATCCCTTTGCCTCACGTATGTTTAGAAGCTGCACAAGTCGATCTCGTAACAGCGCTTCGTCGAATATGAATCCATTAGAATGAGCCTGATTCATTGCTTGTTCAAATAACGCGAGGGAACGGTCGGCTGCTCCTTGATAAAACATCGCTTCGGCTTGGATATGCCATAATTTATGTTTACAAGTATGGGGTGTATGTTCAGCCCAATTTTTCATCCGTTGTTCGCATGTTTTGTAGTTACGTTGCAGCTGAATACGCTGAACAACATTCGCGTGGTTGATTTTCTTGAGGAGAATAATTGCATACAACTGCGTATGGAGGACCAGATGAATCATAGAAAAGGACTTTACTACTAGTTTCTCGGATTGTTCGGCGTAGTAATATGCTTCATCGAATTGATTTTCCAATACCAGTTCCAGCATTTTTAATATATAAAACCAGTGAAGTGGGTACGTAGACTCAATTTCTTTTAATTGTGCAACGAAGGTTTGTTCGAATGAATCCCGATTCGCTAATGGTTCTGTCTGAGTTTCCAGGAAAATATGGTTTAAGAAATAATCGGTTACTTGCAACACGGCTGTAACATCGGGTTGATCGATTTGTTTTATAAGCTTGGAGTACTGTACAATTTTTTGGTTAATTGCTTTAAAATCTTGTCCTAATACCCATTCGATATAAATATTTCCACATAATACATAACCAGCAAAGGCCATATTTCCAGCATGTATACAATGATGCAAGGCTTTTTCTGCTTGAATAATACATTGTTGGAGTGGCAGAACCCAAGGAGCACTATTTGTGGATGTGCTACTTAGCGTAATAGCACTTATTTTGGGCACATCAAATCGATGGAGTAATTCATGGGAGAGCACTGCGTATTTCCAAGCTTGTGTGTAATCCCGCTCGATATTTCCTATAATGATACCAAATCCTGCAAGCGCAACCGAAGAGGGCGGTGCATATCCTTCTCGAATGGAATAGTTGAATATCCTCAAACTTGAATATGAAAAAGTAACCGCATCTAAATAATAGGCTGCGATACATGTGTAGAGATGCAAATAGTGACGTGCGATTAGATCAGGATCGGTGCAATCCGGACGGTCTAATAATTCATTCGGTGTATATTTCCGAACTAGGTTACGAGCGAAATGATATTCCCGTAATACGTCTATTTTCCAGGGTTTCTTTTTTATCCGTAATCCATCTTGGGTTAATCCCTGTATTCCTTTATCATAGGCTGCTGCATAATTATCTTGAAACAAATAGCTGAATACTTGCACTTCAT
>CAYPZJ010000354.1:0-5557 GCA_964414635.1 uncultured Spirochaetia bacterium | reverse complement strand
ATCAGCTGAATAGGATACATGTTAGAAAACAATCTGATACGGGATAGTACTGTACTTCAACACTTGATTTCGTGCAATGAGAACGTTATCCTCCATATGAAATTCACCCAATGAGCATTGACCGTTTTCAATGTTTTTTCTATTTTATTAGGTAGATTATTAGTCTTGTTGACGACAAGGATCACGCGTGAGTTATTTATCGGAAGAATTATTCCAGCAGTACCGGGATAAGATTTATGCCGAATCTGGAATTCATTTTTCCACAATCAACCGTCCTATTTTAGAAAGTCGGATTAAAGAACGGCTGCGTATCTCACAAATCGAAACGCCGCAAGCTTATTTTGACTTAATCTGCAAGGATGGGGAGGAACTTGCGGTGCTACTCGATGCGGTGACTACAAATCTAACCAAATTTTTTAGAAATGAAAGCCATTTTAATGCCCTAAAAAATAACATACTTCCAGAATTGATTGCACGTAAAGCCTCAAGCTATAATCGCCGTATAAAAATATGGAGCGCTGGCTGTTCCACAGGGGAAGAACCCTATTCTATTGCTATTCAATTAATGGAACAAATTCAAGATGTATCCAGTTGGGAAATTGATATTATTGCATCGGATATTAGTCTTAAATCCTTGATGATTGCAAAAGCAGGAGTGTATCCCAAAGACCGGTTAGACAGTGTACCCTCTAAACTGATGGAAAAATATTTCTCTAAAGAAGAGGACAAATATAAAATTTCTGATAGAATACGTAAGCTAATTCGTTTTGATTATCACAATTTGAAAAATGATAATGGAGAGCGGGATTTAGATCTTATTTTTTGTCGCAATGTAATAATCTATTTTGATCGGGTAGCCCAGGAAGATGTGATTAAGAAGTTTGAAGTAGCGCTTAATGCAGATGGATATTTGTTTATTGGGCACTCCGAGAGCCTCTTTGGTATGAAGACCCAGTTTAAATTCCACAAAATTGGGGATGCTTGTGTATATCGCAAGGTATCGTAAAGGAGGAAGAGCGATTCATTTGTAAATCAGGTACAGGAAACAAATATAGCTCGTAATTTAGAACCCTAGTACGAAAAAACTAGGAAAATGTGACATTTGCAGTAAATTAGGGAATAGGGTCACAAGTATTTAACGAAGAAAAGCGTGGCAGTGACCGATACTTTAACAAGAGGGCTATGAAGTATTGGTAGAACATAACTACGTGTATAAAGGGGAAAGCTTTGGAAAAGATCAAAGTGCTTGTTGTAGATGACTCTTCATTAATGCGTAAGTTGATATCCAACATGATTTCAACAGACCCGACTATTGAGGCAGCGGATACAGCGTTCAACGGGGTGTTTGCATTAGAAAAAATGGAAAAGAAATCCTTTGATTTGATATTACTTGATATTGAAATGCCCCAGATGGATGGAGTGGAATTTTTGGTGGAACGGAGAGAACGAGGGATAAAAACACCAGTTGTTGTATTGTCTTCCCTTGGACGAAATCGTCCGGAACTCACCTTGAAATGTATGGATCTGGGAGCATCTGATTTTATTTTAAAACCGTCTGGAACGGTATCTTTAGATATCGAAAAAGTTAAAGACGAAGTAATCTCCAAAATTAAGTTTTTTGCCAAACAGGCTAAAGAAGGGGGGGATGAGCCGCAGGTTCCAGTTGAGTCGAAAAAAGATGGGGATTTCTCTCCAGCTATCCCTACCGAACGCAAAACAGCTCCCAAAGATTCACTCAGTAAAGCTGCAAAAGAGAATATTGATTTAAAAATTAACAAGATGAAGTCCATCGACGTGCTCGCTATTGGTATTTCTACAGGTGGGCCCAATGCGCTGCGTACCATGCTGCCCCAATTTCCCGCAGATTTTCCCTTACCGATATTGATTGTACAGCATATGCCCCCCGGATTTACACGCGAGTTTGCAAAAGGTCTTCATGATATTTGTCCAATGACTGTTAAAGAAGCAGAAGATGAAGATGCGATTTCGGTTGGGACCATCTACATTGCTCCGGGAAACAAACACATGACGGTTACGGATTCAGGTGGATTGAAGGTAATCAAATTGAATGATGATGCACCTGTTTTAGGACATCGTCCTTCGGTTGAAGTATTATTTGATTCGGTTGCTGAACAATATGGGAATCGAGTTATTTCCGTTATTATGACCGGAATGGGAAAAGATGGTGCCAAAGGCATTAAGAAAATCTGGTCTAACGGGGGAATCACACTGGCGCAGGATGAAAAATCGTGTGTGGTGTTTGGGATGCCGAAAGTTGCTATTGATAGTGGTGCTATCGATGAAGTTCTTCCTTTGAATGACTTACCCCAACGTATTAATGATATTGTAAACCGTCTGTATGCAGAATAAACAGAATAATATGGAACCGTTCATCCCATTGTAAGAAAGAACCATCCAAGAATATAAGGAGCGCATGATGGCTGAGCTTACCTATAAAGAACAGCAACTTTTGTTTGCTATAGTGCGAAAAACCATCGAAGCCAAACTGAATAACGAATCTCAACCTGATTTCTCACAAGTAAATATTCCACTATTAGATGAACAACGGGGTGTCTTTGTAACCTTAAAGCTTGGGAAACAATTGAAAGGATGCATTGGGATGATTATGTCTGATCAACCCTTGCGAAAAACACTCCCTGATATGGCAATGCAGAGTGCATTTAACGATCCTCGTTTCACTCCGCTTACAAAAGAAGAATATACTTATGTCCATGTTGAAGTATCTATTCTAACCCGCCCTCAAAAACTTGAAGATTTTGATCAGATTGAGGTGGGCAAACATGGATTAATCGTTTCCCAAGGGAATCATAAAGGGCTGTTGCTCCCACAAGTTGCAGTGGAGCAAAATTGGGATTCCCGTACCTTCCTCCAACACACATGTATGAAAGCCAACCTTCCACCTGATGCATATAAAAAACCAGATACAACCGTGGAACAATTTTCTGCAGAAGTATATAATGAATGAGTACTATATCCAATCCATTTCATTATGATATTATCGTAACGGGTGCAGGGCATGCTGGCATTGAAGCCGGGCTTGTATGCGCACGGATGGGGATGAAAACCCTCTTGGTTACTCCCAATTTGGATGCCATTGGGCGCATGTCTTGCAATCCCGCCATAGGGGGATTAGCCAAGGGACATATCGCTTTAGAGATTGATAGCCTAGGCGGTGAAATGGGTAAAGCCGCCGATCGAAATGGGATTCATTTCCGTATGCTAAATACATCCAAAGGTGAAGCGGTATGGGCACCTCGGGCACAGATGGATAAAGCGATGTATTCGTTGTATATGAAGCACATGGTTGAACTCCAGCCTTCGCTTTTTCCGCTTCAAGATATGGTACGAGAGTTAATCACAGATGGGAATCAGGTGACGGGTATCCGCACGGAACGGGGGCAGATTTATCATGGATCGGCTGTTATCATCACAGCTGGAACCTTTATGAAAGGGATCATTCATGTTGGTACTTGTCAACAACCATCGGGACGAATGGGAGAAGCTGCTTCTAATTATCTTTCCGATTCATTAAAAGAGTGTGGTCTTATCCTGGGACGTTTAAAAACGGGAACCCCTGCTCGGATCAACAAGCGTTCCATAGATTTTTCCCAATGCGAACAGCAGGATTGTGATAACGTTCCCTTTTGTTTTTCCCACACAACCGAAACCCAACCAACATCATCCATTCATTGTTGGATTACGTATACTACCAAACAAACCCATGAGTTGATCCGAGCGAATAAGGATAAGGCACCATTGTATTCGGGGCAAATCCAATCTTTGGGTCCTCGTTACTGCCCCTCTATCGAAGACAAAGTGTATCGTTTTGTAGATCGTGAACGGCATCAGATTTTTTTGGAACCCGAGGGACGGTATACCGAGGAAGTATATCTCAATGGATTTTCCACCTCCCTTCCGGAGGATATTCAATGGGAGATGATTCGAACCATTCCAGGATTACAGGACGCAGAAATTATTCGCCCTGGTTATGCTGTAGAATACGATTATTGTAACCCCATTCAACTAAAATCTACGTTAGAAACCAAAGTGATGCAAGGTTTGTACTTAGCCGGGCAAATTAATGGTACCAGTGGATATGAAGAAGCAGCCGCCCAAGGTCTGATCGCGGGGATCAATGCAGTTTTACAGCTTAAGGGAAAACCTCCGTTTATTCTTGATCGTGGGGAAGCATATATAGGTGTATTGATTGATGATTTGGTTACAAAAGGGGTTGAGGAACCGTATCGTATGTTTACGAGTCGGGCGGAATATCGCTTGTGGTTACGTTGGGACAATGCAGATCACCGATTGATGCAGTATGGATATGAATTAGGACTTATTGATGAGCCCACCTATATTCAACATACGGAAAAATGGAATCGTGTTCAAGCGGGTTATCAAGCGCTGGAACACGTTCGAATTTCGGCTTCTAGTATCCCGGAGGATTGGAAGGACTTTATTCATCCAGGGGATACCCTTATTGATTTAATGCGAAAGCCACAATTACCGGATGGAGTTTGGAAGCATTGGTTAGACCCCATGTGGAATGAAGAAGAAGTGTTGCATCAAATTGTGATTCAGGCAAAATATGCTCATTATATTGCACGTCAGGAGCGGCAAATCGCTAAGATGCGTGAAATGGAAGCTTTGTTGATCCCACCTGATATTGATTATGATCGAATCCATGGCTTATTAACCGAAGCACGCGAAAAACTTAAACAGATTCAACCCCGTTCAATTGGACAAGCGGCACGGATTTCTGGAGTGAACCCGTCTGATATATCCATCCTTTTGGTATATTTACGGTAAGGAGTTAGGATACCGCTGAATTGGCATCCGATTGATCGATCTCACTGGTAAGCGCTTCGTGCTTTTCCCAAACCTGATGCAAAAGATTAATCAACCACTTTTTTTCCGCATGTAAATGAACCAAATGTCGTTGGAATACTGTAATGACATTATAATCGGAGTCCCGATCCTTCAGAATGTTCAAGATGGATTGCACATTTTCAATATCCTCATCCAGTTTTCGTTCGTATTCACGCAGTGCAAGTACCACTTCCATTTTGGGTAGATGTTGAATATTCCCCAGTGCTACATCAAATGCGGAACGAAAATCAAAAAAATCACTCAAGCGCGACTTTGTAAAAAAGGTAAGTTGTTCTTTTCCGTAATCAGTGATATGATAGATCTTCCGAGGTGGCGTGTTCCCCTCTTGAATTAACTCACTTTCAATCAGTTCTTGCTGCTCGAGTTTTTTCAATAGGGCATAGATTGATGAGAAGCCGATGTCAACCCATTCCCGAATCTTGCGTTTTTCAATCAATTTATCGATTTCATATCCATAGCATGGTTTAGAACCGATAATTCCCAAAATAGCAAGTTCGGCATGCGTTAATTTTTTTGGACGCATAACGATACCCCTCCCAAATAGTGGTATATAAATAATAGATTCAGTAAAAAATGTCAAGGATGCCTTCTATTAGGGTGCGATTTCATCTCTGGGTTTTTATAGATTTTATGTTTTAGATTATAC
>CAYPZJ010000353.1:0-5572 GCA_964414635.1 uncultured Spirochaetia bacterium | reverse complement strand
AGGCGGGAATACAGAAGTATTGATTATTCTTCCCTTTAAAGAGATTTTGTTAATTGGTAATAGGTTCTGTTGTCGAATTGCTTAGAATCGTATCTACTTCTCCAGCCGTGGTAAGATACCACCCATTGTCGATGGAATCCGTACAATTGGCTTGTGAATTCGTTAGATGGTAGAGGAGGATTAACTTACCCGATCCATCTAAAAACAAATATGCCAGTTTTTTAGAAAGCATTTTCTTCTCAACTGAAGTTAAATTCGCTTCTTTTTCAACCGTATTGCTTGTACGGTCAATTTGTGTGAGCCAGAGGTCGGCTCCGATATCTGAGGGTTTGGTGCAGTCTGGTAGCAATTTATTCCAATATAGAATGTAGTATTTCGACGCACTGGAAACACCAGTAAGTAGTTGGCTTTCCCATGGTCTTCCATACCAAAATCCGCCTCCATTCGTCGTTAATTCACCACTATCTGTAACCGGTAAATCAGCCGTACTACTCGGATCAAAGTTATTTAAATCCACATTCATGTACCCCAACCCTTCATAGTCTTCTTCATAATAGATTCCGCTTCCCATAGCCTCATCACAAACATCCCGTCTGGTTGGCATATCAAATTGGAAGAAAATCCGATATGATTCAGACCCCTCTTCAAAAACCAGTGGTGTTAAAGTTTTTGCAGGGCGGAAATCATCTGCATCCAATAACATATCCACTTCAATCCCTGCACCAGTCCCATCCTTCTGTATCATACAACCAGCAATATGATTGTTGAGGTTTATCCATGGAACGAAGAATTGATCCTGCGTAATACTGAAGAAAATACTATCGGTTTTTCCTAACGTACTGGTAATGGTATCATTTAGGGGTAGTGCATCATCTGGCGCTGGATCCGTTGGATTTTTTAAAAGCGTTGTGGTTGCAATATCGTAAATATTCATAAAAACACGACTTCCCTCATTGAAAACAAAACCCGCTTTGGTTGCAGCTATCGGAAGATCATATGCCAGATTACAATAGGAATAGGATTGTGTATGTTCTGCTATGGTTAAAGCAGGATCCAAATCTGGATCCTTTGTTTCCAGATCGGTAGAATCCACACGGGTATATTTCAACTGGAACGATCCATTTCCTAAGTCAACCTGGTACAGGATTGCATAATAACCATCATGCAACTTCACATTCGCACCGGTTGTTTTACATACTTCCCCTGTTGCACTCACTTGTTTAGCAACACCCATCGTTCCATTTGGGAGAAATGTTTGGAGGTGGATCGTACTATCACTGCTCTGATAAAAAAGTACATAATAACCCACGGCACCGGGTAACATGCCAACCTTCAAAGGGGTGGCTGGAAAATCCGAAAGAAAAGTACCAATCGGGGTATAACTGCATGTATCGGGAGGACAACAGGGTGGCTTGGGCTCCTGGCTACAATCACAAACAACGCTTGTGTCAATACAGTTGGTTGTGTCAGGTGCTTTGGTAACGAACTCAAAATAAACCGTGGCAGGATAATTTGTTTCTCCACCAAACGCATCGGTTATTTTTGTTTCAAGGGTTCCACTAAAAAATCCTCGAATTAAGTTAGCATCCGCAGGATCATCGCTACATTTTCCCATATAGAATTTTCCACCATATAACCCAGTATCGGACGAAAAAACAACATCTTTGTTTACCACCGTACCCGATTCACTCACATGACTATAAGAATCAGTATACTCAATTCTAAAAAAATCATGAATGGTTGAGAAATCTTGAACCCCTTTGTAATTCGCTTTGGCTAATTCAAACAAGGTTTCCTGAAAACTAATATTGGTCTGTAAAACCACCTTTTTTGCCCACTGTATTTCGGTACTGGGATTCGCTTCGGGTGTAAATCCTTCAATTTCTTCATTTACCTGAGTCGTTGATTTTAATTCTACAACCAACTCAAAATCCATTCCATTATTATAACAGGCTGCTCCATCCCGATAATCCTCATCAGGAGGAGGATCAAGAATTGGTTTATTCAATACATATACTTGGTCTGTATTGACACTGTATTGGTAGGACGAAACCTCATCCCCAAAATCATAATCATCTTGAAATTCACCTCGCACCTTTAAAACCGCTGCTGCTCCCTCATCTGCTTCCAGAGACAAATTACAGGGTTTGAAATCAATTCCGATTTCATCCAGGGGTGGTTCCTCTGCAGGAGGATCGTCACATTGCATCACACTCATGGTTAATGTTAGTACCAGGATCGTTATCAGACTTAAATAAAAACGTTTCATAGGAAACTCCTCCTCAAAAAAATAGATCCAGCAATCCGCTGGCTTAGTTCATTTCCCGATAATAGTAGTACGTATTCTCTAGGGTGTTAGCTACATAATCTTCTTTCTCTGCATCATAACTAAATTGTGTTTCTACCTTCTCTTGTATCACCTCTCCGGATGTTTCATCATATGTATAACTAACTCGTTTAAAGGGATACTCATCTGCATAGGAGTACAAAACCGACGCCAATTTACTACCCGTAGCATCCGTGTAGGTGTATTGCATGACTTCCAAACTATCATACCCTTTATCACCAATTAAAATAGGATCCTCATCATCCACCGAGTTAAAATTGGGATAGAAATTGGTCACCGCATACTGTGCGATCCCTTCAGAGAAATAATACGTGGTTTGATAATAGGGCTGGGGTTCATCTCCATATTTTAAACGCTCATATTTTTTCAACCCATTCTTGTATTCCCATTCCAGTTTAAATTGTTTCTGTCCATAATCAATCCGTAGTATTTCAATAAGTTTTCCATCGCTATTATATGTATACTTATAGTCAATCGGTGCCCCATCTTGATCGTCTTCTTTCTTTTGAAGAATCTCCAGCACAAGATCATCATAGTTATAATCATATAGATAAGATAACGAGGCATTTTCATCCAAGTATTCCATCCATGTGGATTCCGAATACCCATTCTCTTCCACCAACGCATCCAACGTTTCTTTATCCAACCCTAGCGTCGCAACCGTATAAACCCATTGTCGAGTAGGATATCCATAGCTATCTAAATTATAAAAATGGAGCTGTTGTGCTAATTCATTACTGAACGTTGCTTTCACAAGTAGCGCGTATGGAATAGTCGGATCATCAACGGGATCCTCTGAACACCCAACGTTTATAACTATACAGCCTGTTAGGATGAATGTGGCAAGTAGCAGTCGTATTGGTATGTGTGTGAGCATATACACCTCCAGGAATAACCGGTATAGACTGGAAATTCTGCTTGATTATCTTAACTTTGTGGTTTATATTCGATGCTGCTGCAAATTGAACGTAAGCTAAGCACCAACTATGCCAAACCACCTGGAAACTAGCTGAATAGCGCTTTTATGTAATCCAAAGTCAAAGTTTTGGTTCCCAGTAGTTCAAATCATCGATTACCTTGCCTATCCACTTTAAAAAATAGCCTAATTCCCGAAAAAATCAACAAATTTCCTCCCATTGGGCTCTATTTCCAAAAAGGTATAACCAATCTTACCTCAGATAGTGAAAAAAAATCAGTCGTTACATTCATTTCTCATTTTCGGATATATCGTGCACGGGTCATACGAATCCTGCCACATCGAGGGCAGATCCACTTATTTTGTTTGTGGAATGTCCGTTTTTCGCATTTCATGGTGTGAGAACATCGGGGGCAACGCATGAACGACCAATTCTTATGAAGATAAAAGTAAGGTAAATTCTCGACATAATAGAGCCATAGCAATGGCTGAAATATCTTTATTATCTCGGTCTGGATGGAATTCTACCAAATCCATTCCCACTATGTTACAATTCTGTAAAACTGGGATCGCTTTTTGGAAGAAGACTCCCATATCAATACCCCCCGGCTCAGGAGTTCCTGTAGCAGGAAAAATAGAAGGGTCAAATACATCCACATCCAAACTCACGTAGAGAGGAAAACGATTTACGTGTGCCAACACCTTATTAAGAGTTTGTATGCCAAACCATTCGGTATATATTTTTGAATGCGCATCTTGTACCTCTGTCTGACATGCTGACCGAATCCCAAATTGATATATTTGTTTTATTCCTAGCTCATGATAAACCCGATGAAATACCGTTGCATGATTGTAGATTTGTCCTTCATACTCCGAACGAAAATCCTGATGTGCATCGAAGTGGATCACCACAAGATCGGGATAACGCTGAATCATCGCCCTCAAAATACCAAGGGAGATCGTATGCTCCCCTCCGATTCCCAGCACCCGCTTATTCTGTTCCAGATGCCGTAAAATAGCGTGCTCGATGCGGTCCAATGCTAGTTCAGGTTGATTCAGCTCCCCTAGTTGTGCCAATTTCGTATCGATGTGGATTGCTGTAGTGGCTACGTCTTTTTGTTGATAAGGACTATACGATTCAATCCAATCTTCCAGTCGTTGAATGGGTGAAAGTGATTGTGAATCTCCCTTGAACCCGGTGCAAGTGCCATAAAAGGGCGTCCATACCCAACAAACAGAAGCTGTTTCATAAGATTGAATTGAAAAAACCTTGGTATCCATTCATTACCTGCTTATCGCTTGACCCGAGCATTCCCCTTCCAAATATTCCAAATTTGATCCTCATCCATAGGTTGACCATAATCAGTAAGCATCGTCGTAGCCAACGCACCCGATGCCCAACCAAATTGTATCCATTTTTCGGGGTCCCATCCCTTTAAAATTGCATACAACACCCCTCCAACAAAACCATCTCCGCCTCCAATACGATCCAGAACAGTAATCTCCCTTGGAGGGACTTCATAAACTTGATCCTCTACCTGTAGAAGTGCACCCCAAAGATGTCTATTCGTATCGATAACCTCTCGTAACGTTGTACCGAATACCTTTGTATTGGAAAACGTAGCACGTGCGGTTTCAATCATTTGTTTGAAACCATGGATTTTTTGTTTTAGCCCCGTTCCGCCTTCTTTGGGTCCAGGTAACCCCAAACAGAGTTGAAAATCTTCTTCGTTACCAATTACAATATCCGAGAGTTCAACCAGTTTAGTAAATAAGGGTCTTAATTCTTCCGTACGTGTTTCCCAAAAACTTGCACGATAATTTAGATCAAATGAAATACGTGTGTTATTTTTCTGAGCAGCGCGAGCCAAATTTAAACAAAATGCCCCGCTTTGGGTGGATAAAGCTGCAATGAGTCCTGACATATGAATCATCTGGACACCCTCTTTGGCAAAGATTCGGTCTAGATTAAACATTTGGCTTTGCAACAAACGTCCCACTTCACCTGCCCGATCATTAAAAACCTGCGGACCCCTCGCTCCCGCTCCACTATCAGCCAGATTGATCTGGTGTCGATAGCTCCAGGGATCGCCTTGTTCGATTTCTGCTGCTTCCACATCCATCTGCCGACTTTTTAAGTTATATAAGATCTTCCGAGCAATCGGACTACCTTTTACTACAGCAGTTAATACCTTTACCGGTAAACCTAAATATGACGAAATACTTGCCACATTGCTTTCTGCACTCGTTACATCCATACGAAATAATTCACTGGAATGTATCGGTTGTCCATGGAAAGGGGTGAGACG
>CAYPZJ010000352.1:0-5597 GCA_964414635.1 uncultured Spirochaetia bacterium | reverse complement strand
CGCGGAAAGGGAACCTCCAGAATGACCCGATCCCGCTCGATTAAGCATGGTGAGGATATCACAACGAATATCCTTGTTTACTGTTTTAAGTTCATCAATCGTTAAAGGATTTGTTATCGTTTTCATAACGGAGAAGATACCTTTTTTTTATTCGGGGGTCAAATATATTCAAGGATGATTTTCCACCAATTTTAACAATATATACAATGCAAGCAACCAAGCAGCGAAGCAATCCTTTTTTGGATTCGAGAGTGCTTCATTTTGTTCTCAATTGATTATGTTTTCCCTTGCTGGTAAAGTCATCTGTAATAATCAAATGGAGACCATTTACAAATTCGGAGAACCTATGATATAACGGTAGTATCTAAAATCACCATTCGTTTATTCTAGGTTTATGATATGACTTGTTTCATCAACGGTATCAAATTGATACAAATACTACAAATGGAGTGGGTTGGGTTGGGGTAATGGAAAAAGAATCAATTATTCTTGATTCGCCGCTTCCGCCAATGTGGGTGAATTCATAACAAACCCAACAATCTCATGTCCCTCATCCGTTGGTTGAACGGATATGGTGAGAGAAACCTTCGAGTCTTTTTCGAATTTTGCTGTATAAACAAACAACAATATTCCTTCTTGGCGGTATAACTCTGATAATTCATGGGATTGATACATACCAATAAGATTTGTAATCATCTGCTTTGCTTCAGTAAATTCATCTTCCGTAATTGCGGCTTTGGTTTGCTCGGAAAAATCCTGAACCCATGTTTCATAATCATCGGCAACCCAAGCTTGAATTGCATTCTCCAATACCGGTCCAAGTTTACTTTCTAATTCTAATCGTTGTTCCGCAGGAACACGGGCTTCTGTTTGCTTCATTGCTATCAATTTAGGAGAACTCAACCAAAGTCCTACTACTTTGTAAGTATCCCCCTGCTTTTCTAATGTCAGGGTAATGTTGACTTCATCCTGTTCAAACATTGCTTTATACTGAAAGATTTCATATTCCTTTTCTGTTTTATGCGATACAAAAGTATGAGAAGTGTATTTCCCAATTGTTTCCAACATATCCGTACGACTGCTTGTAAATGCTTCCTCTGTTACCGCATTCTTCATTTCTTGATTAAAGTCTTTGCTATAAGCTTGATAATCACCACTATTGTACGCACTCATAATACTGGCTAACATGGGTTCTGCTATTGTTTCTAGTTGAACGACTTCATCCATCTGTTCTCCTGTGGTTTGATCCGTGGTTGTTTTTGTTTTATCTTCTTCCCCGCATCCTGTCCATCCCATTGCTAGAAATATCAGGATCACCCAAAATACCATACTTCTTTTAGTTCTGTTCGTGTACATAGAATCCTCCTAATTTGTATTGTGCTCATCATCAATGCAATAATGAGACAGCACCGCAGGGTTGTTCATGTAAAACCCATTACAATGCATTGTATTATAAGTACAATCATTTGTAGCTGTTCAGAACCCCTTCTAAACCTAGAATGTAATATACTGTTTATCCCCGTGTTTGGCAAGCGATATTGATTTGTTTTTGAATACAAACCATTCATACAAAATACGGGAGAATGGAATCAAAACAACAAATAGTCATTTTCCCTATTTTTCATTCATTCGGCAATAATTTTGATGCGCGATTCTGCTCGGCAAAGTAATTGTTGTGATTTGGAATCTATTATTTCTTGATTAAGCTGTGCTTTTCCACGTTCCGAAGGGATAATGCTGGTCTCAATTGTTAGGATATCCCCTAAATGACTTGGTTTAAGTGGGAAAATCAGTCTTACCATGAATGATTGCATCGTGACCCGATCCACCCCTTGAAATTCCCTCCAAGTGATTTGTATGGGGTGGAGGTGTTCATTCAAAGAAAAAATACCGGCATCGTATAAATATTTCATATAACTGGGTTGTCTCATAATCCCAGTAGTATCGATATCCGCTGATGTTACTTGAATAGATACTCGCACAGGTTGAAATATCGCAGGTTGCGATGAAGGGTATTCAGGTTGGGTATTGATTACAACATCAGAATGGCTATGAAACGAAGATTTTGCAGGACCATGTATGGTTGATTTATCAATGCGTTGTTGAATTTCGTTTGCAGTAAAGCGACCTGTAAAAATACTACCTGTATACCCACCACCACCACCACGACACCATGCACCAGTTAGGAAAAGCCCCTTAATCGTAGATACATTGGAGAATCGAGTAAAATCTGCTTGTTTTGGAATTTGTGACCATCCATATACTGCACCCAATGGATTTCGTGTAAAAAGCATCATGGAGCGCGGTGTAGCCAGTTCAGCAACATCAATAGCTGATGCTATTCCCGGATAACAACGATCCAACTTTGAGATAAACGTATCCATTATCTGTTGTTTTTTCTCACGATAGGATTCTTTATCCAACTCAACCCATGGTTTCCCCGGTGCCAATTCTAATAACTGAAGTATTCCATGATTCGTTGGATGCGTTGGACTAGCAGCGGTGTGTGAATAATCAGAGGCTACAAAGTCCGTTCTGTCGTAGTGTTCCTCCATTGCCAAGTTATACGCATCATGATTGTCATAGGTACTATTCCAAAAAACCGTATGGGAATCCATCCCCAATTCAGAGGGCGATTTAGTCAACCCCAAATACATGGTTAAAATAGAATCCGAGGGTTGGAGGGTGTTTAGAAGATGGATAAAAGGCCGAGGAAGATCTTGCTCTCCAATTAAGTCAAAATATGTTTGGATCGGACTAATACCTGCTACAACAACCGGTGCATAATATTCACTTCCATCCTCGAGACGAACCCCTTTAACTACTTTTTTCTCATGTAGGATTTGGGTTACCAGAGCATTTTCTAATAGTACAGATCCTTGGTCAAGAATACTTTCCCCTAAAGCTAAAGCCAAACGCTGCCCCCCCCCTTTTATATAGTAATTCCCTTCTGTAAATATGTATCCCGTAACCTCTGCCATCCAATTGGCTGCGACTAAATCATTAGGCAATCCTGCCGACTGCCACAATTGTCCCAATATCCCATGGAGACGCTTGTCTTTAAAACATTCAGATAATAAATCCGTATACGTTCGATTAACATACGCACTAGGAAAATAGTTTTCTAAATCTAGTTTTCCTGTTTGGATAAACTGAAAATTCTCTCCGATTATGCGGTGAAGAATTTGGAAGAACTGGTTAATTCCATCTGCTTCTCCTGGAAACTCCTGTGTCAGGTAAGCTATTAATTCTGCCTCGGTTCCAGGAAGGATGTAGGATCGATCTGGGAACACCGACTTAAAAAGGGGATGACGCTCCTCCACTTCCAATTTATCCATCACTCCCATTTCTTGTAGGATTGTATTGAAGCTGCCCCCATCATGAAGACCAGGAAGAATATGTTGGGAAACATCGAATTCGTACTCATTTCGAAGAAAGTTTTGACTGTATCCCCCAATGCGGGTGTGTTTTTCTAAAACTAATACATGGTATCCATCCCGAACAAGATGATTCGCACAACTTAAGCTACCCAGTCCCGCTCCAATAATTATTGCATCATATCTCCTATCTGTCGAAAAACCCATGCTTTGCTATGCTCTCTTTCAAGCCATTCCTGGATTTTTCCAGGAGGCGAATTCATAAAATTACATCACAGTTGGAAAAGTAATGAAAATTGATTCCTTTGTACATAAGCCACAGGGAAATAGATGGATTTTTTGTTTGAAATCTTAACATGACAGGAATATATTTATATGTAGAGCAAGGTGATCCGTATCACCATCATGGAAGAGAATTGATAGACTACTAATCCGTTTCGATTCGTACTAACGTGGGAAGTTAAATGACTGGGACGTCTGTGTTTTGTTATAACACAATACGATAAGCTTAATGCAGATCTTTATATTTCTCGTACATTCCAGAACGTATTACCGTATTGTGATAACAAAATGGATTTAGAACAATTCAAAAGGATAGGGGTATAATTACGAGCTTGGTAAGGTTAGAAATTGGGTTTAAAAGGGACTAACACTATGAAAGCATCCAAAAAACTTACCGTTACACCTTCTTTTGCTCTTCAAAACCAAATTGCGATGCATCCCAATGATGGATATGATATCGGTTTATTTAATCAAATGTATTCCTTTAAGATCTATATTGGAAGTAGCTTGCAGCAATTGGCGATGGGGAAAGCAACACATGAACTGCAAGGTGAAATCCTCCTCCTAAACGAATGTAAGGAAGGAACCTTGCAGATCGCACATAAATATTGGTTACAAACCGGAAAGCTGAGGATTGCGAAGCTTCTATTAAATGATGAAAAAGCGGTAATCGTTGATGTTTCCGAGTTATCCGCATGATGTTCAAGAAACGACGATCGATAATATAATCATGGATACTTAGCTATACTTTTTCTTCAGCTCATCTAATTCCTTATACAACAAGATCAATTTATCGTTAAGCTGTTCAAAAAGAAAGGGAATATCGGTGAGATCCCCTTCTTTTGCTTGTAATTCAAGGTTTAATACAATATTATAGGTGTTTTCATTGGTAATAAATCCCAACGTGGATTTTAACCGATGGACCGCGCGATATATCTTTACCGCATCCCCATACTCAATTTCATCTGCGATAGCTTGTACATATTCCGGACCTGCGCTTAAAAAAGTATCCACAACTTCTAAAATTGCTTCTGCATCTTCACCGAACGTATCAATAATTTTTTTCTCATCCACAATTTTCCACATGTATTCATCTCCTGCTTCTTCTTTCTCCCGTTTTTTATTCATATCCCCAAAAAATCGATAAATCTCACGTAATAAATCATTTGCTTGAAATGGTTTAGTAAGGTATCCATCCATTCCTTTTTCTACACAGCGTTCATAATCACCAGGTAGCGCATGCGCCGTTAGGGCAATAATCACAGTATGCATATCAGTATTCTTTTCTAATTGTCGAATTGTAGTAACTGCTTCAAACCCATCCATAATAGGCATTTCGATATCCATTAAGATAAGATCAAACGAATGTTTTTTATACAATGTCAAGGCTTCTTTACCATTTTTTGCGACGGTGATTCGGCACCGAAGTGATCGAAGTACCGCAGTTATTAACCGTTGATTGATAACATTATCCTCCGCTACCAGTACATGAATATGCTCCAGCTGTGCTTTAACATACGCAATTTCTTGGGAATCTAAAAACGCTTGGACTTCATCTTCGGAAGGTATTTTCATAGGTAATTCAATTTCAAAATAACTTCCTTTCCGTTCTTCACTCGAAACTTGAATCGAGCCATCCATTAATCGAACTAGCTTTTGAGTAAGGGTTAATCCTAAACCCGATCCTCCATAACGTCGATTAATCGAATCATCCGCTTGAGTAAATCGTTGGAACACGATATTGAGTTTTTCTTTGGGTATCCCAATCCCTGTATCTTTAATACAAAAACGCAATATGATTTGATGGTCTTTAAGTTCTACTAATTGAATATGAAGGGAAACCTCTCCTTCATTCGTAAATTTAATCGCATTTCCTAATACATGAACAGGGATCCTGCTAGTTATGTAAAAAAGACAAGTCCGATCTAAGGTGCTCTA
>CAYPZJ010000351.1:0-5597 GCA_964414635.1 uncultured Spirochaetia bacterium | reverse complement strand
ATATCTGATATATTTTGACTATTTATAAAATCAAGTAGGATTACCCGCTTTTTAGTATATTCCAGTTTGGTTGAAGATTTATCAGAAGATTCCGCTAGATCAGACGACACCGTAGCAGCCTGTGAAAAACCATACTCAGCAACCATAATGGATAAACACAGTATAACCATACTGATAAAGAAAAACACTTTTTTCATAATGGCGACCCCTTGCAAGACTGTAAAATAGTAAGATATTTTATTCTTTATGTCAACGTCCTTTACGGAAATAATCATTCATTTTGGGTTAATTAATATTGACAAAAAAATATCGGACTTATTTATGGCATATTCATTTGTTTCCAAATGATATGGTGTATAACGCATCCATGCAAAAGCACATAATATACTCACTTGAATGGGGTTTTACTTCTTTTTAGTTGTCTGTAGTGCGTTGCTTCACAGACAACCATGTCAAAACTGAAGCGTTCAAGTATATCTAGAATAATTCTATTTTCAGGAAATGCTTGAACCATTTCATAATTGAAATGCTTTCCTTTCATTTATACTTTCATTACTGCAGAACCATTGTTTGGACTACGTGTCAAATTGCTAAAGTATCGAATAATGAAATGAGTGCTTTTCATTTTGTAATTATATTGTTACATTAGAATATTAGATTGTCATGATGGTGAGGATACATTATGAAATATGCAGCATTCGTTTTATTCACATTCGTTGTGGTTGGGTTTATCTTAGTATCGTGTCATAACAGTGGAAGTTCTGAGACTACTACAGGATTTGAAGCAGCAACGCCGTCTATAAAATCCGCCCTTGAAAAACAAAAAACAATGACGCTTCTGTTTTTTATTAATCCCAAAGGATCCCCGTGTAAAAAACAAAAAGAAATCCTAACCGAATGGGTGGAAGCAAATTCCAACCAAGTGGAACTTGTGGTATTAGCTGTCTCTAATCGAAATGACCTGCCTGCGTTTCATACATATGGGATTCGAGCACTCCCTGCGATGGTTATGTTAAATAGAAAGGGAGGGGAAATTACACGGATAGTTGGGGTACATCCTAAAGAAGTGTTTGAGAAAGTCTTAAATGAAGCTAGGACGCAACAATAGTTAAAGGGTTGAATCTGACTTGTATCCGTATTTAAAGCATGCTAAAATGAAACGAAATTTTTCTATTTGAATGATGGGAAACCATGACTTACTACTGGTATATCTGTTGCGTCTGCGTGATAGGGTGGATAATCATCGAGGTAAGCAGGATCTTTTAGGGAGGTTCGTATGGAAGGAATCGATATCGTTGCAGCCTTTGTTGCGGGATTGACAAGTGTTGTTTCTCCCTGTGTATTACCAATGCTTCCGATTATTCTAGCGGGATCCGTTAATCAGGATCCCTGGCGTCCTGCGCTAATCGTAATTGGATTATCCATAACCTTTATGGTTATGGGTTTATTAGCGAGTTTGGCGGGAACCTTTGTTGCAGTGGTGATGCCCTATGTGGAAAAGGTTGCTGCTATTTTGATTATTATTCTGGGTTTGCTGCTAGCATTTAATATTAACATTTTTAAGCGCTTAACCTTCCTTCAACAAATTCAAGTAGGTGGAAAAGGACGTTGGGGTGGATTGCTTTTAGGAATGTCTTTAGGATTAATTTGGGTTCCTTGTACAGGTCCGATTTTGGGTTCCATATTACTACTTGCATCCCAAGCGGATCATATTTTGTATGGTATCTTCTTTCTGTTAATCTATGCCATCGGATTCTCCATCCCCATGTTACTTATTGGGTACACCGGTTTTATTTCCCAACGATTTATTCGATTTCTTGCAGAAAAAGAACGCTGGGTCCATCTGCTAATGGGATGTATTCTCATACTTTTTGGGATTTGGTTACTTGTCAAAGAAGCGCCTGGGTTTTATTTTTAGATTATGTCGAAATCCAACGAAACCCCTATTACTCTAGAATCCTTACGCTCACGTATGGATGCTATCGATACTGCGTTGGTACACTTGCTTCAAGAGCGATTAGAAAATGCTATGCTGCTAGGGAGAATCAAGAATAGTACGGAAACGGATGTTGCGAGAGAAGAACAGGTTCTAATACAGGTAAACGCGTTGGGTAAAATATTGCATATGGATCCATCCCAGCTTCAGAAAATTTACGCGCTATTATTCGCGGGGAGTAAACAAGTACAACAGCAAGCATTCAATCTGATTGGCTTTCAGGGAAACCATGGTGCCTATTGTGAGGAAGCAGCGTTACATGCATTTCAGGATGGGATCCCTATTTGTTGTGGATCATTTCAAGAAGTGATTCTGTTAGTGGAAGCGGAAGTTATCGATTATGGGATAATACCATTGGTTAATTCCCGTTTGGGTCCGTTTCCCGGAGTAGCAAGCTTGTTAGATAAAGCATCTGTACATATTCATCAAGAAATAACACTACCGATCTCCCATTGTTTACTCAGTCTTCCTGGTGTTGCGCTTGAACAAATACAGATTGTATATTCACACCGGCTTGCGTTGGTTCAGTGCCAGAAATTCATTACATTGCATGGGTTCAATACCTCTTCTGAACCTGATACGGCAGGTTCCGCAGCGCGGATAGTACGGGAACAAAATCCTGCTTTCGCAGCTATCGCGAGTAGACGAGCTGCTTCTATGTATGGATTGGATGTGCTCGCTTCAAATATTCAGGACGAAGCGGGGAATCAAACGGTATTTGGTATACTTTCTAAATAACATTCATTTCACGATCCTTATCTAGTACCCGTTCAACCACACGCAAGGCTACTCCCTGATTACGTTTCATTACATTTGCACATCGTATACCTAAAATCTGTTGTTCTTCTTCATTATCAAAAAGTTGCATCAACGTGTGCATTAAGGTATCTGTATCGGTTCTCTCTAACACTTTTAGCGCTTTTTCAGTAAGGAAGAGTCGAACCATATCCTCGAAATTATGATAATGAGGACCCATCAGAATTGGTTTACCAAATGCAGCTGGTTCCAAAAAATTGTGTCCACCCACCTGGGGATTAAATGTTCCACCCATGAGGACTAGGGTTGCTAACTCAAAAAGGGGTAACAATTCCCCCACCGTATCTACCAGAAAAACCGTTTCGTCTCCTGATTCCTTCTCCGAACGGATCTGAACAGATAAACCGACTCGATGAATCTGCTGTAATACCTCAGATCGTCGATGGGGATGGCGGGGTGCCAAAATCAATCTCCAATTGGGATAACGGGGCTGTAAGCGCGCAAATGCCGTAAGAATCACCTCTTCTTCTCCTCGATGCGTGCTTGGGACAACAAGATAAAACCGGTTTTTGTGGTCTGGAAGTAGTTCTAATAGAATTTGTTTTTTGTCAGGATTAAGATCTGGTATTAAATCCAATTTGAGATTACCCATCACTTCTAGTCGGTTTTCAGGAATTCCCAATTCTATAAATCGACTACGTTCGATGTCGCTTTGAAGAAGAAACAACGAATACGCTTGAAATGTGGATTGAAGAAAACATTTAAAACGTTTGTAATTCATCATATCCTTCTGGTAGATTCTTCCATTGACCATGATGACGGGTATCTTCCGCTGATGTGCCATTTGCACCATTCCAGGCCATATTTCTGTTTCAAGGATTAATACCTGACGCGGCAGGATGCGGTTTAAAAAACGTCGTACTAAAAGCGGGGAATCATAGGGTGCAAAAGCAAGGGTAATTGGATGATCTCCAAACAAGCGCTGTGCCATTTGAAATCCAGTCTCCGTGTAACACGTAAGAAGAATGGGGTTTGGTTGGTGGTTTAGCAACAGTTCTACAAGTTGTTTGGAAGCTGCTACTTCGCCAACGGATACGGCATGAATCCATATCGACGAATTCATTTTAGAGGGGAGCAGAATGGTGAACCGCTGTAGGTATGGTTTCCACTGTTTTGGTGAAAAGATACAATGGATCATTGCCCCAAAAAATAAAAAGGGAAGAAAAAGCGTCCAAAGAATTGTATAAAGTACCAAGATCATAATTAGGAGTTGAATTCTCCTGCTGGCATGGGTTCAGGTTTTTCGATACGATTTCTTACACGATAGATAGCGCGTGTTTCTGCAGAAACATGGACTCCTTCCATAATATCTAGCACATGCAAAGCCAGGTTTCCTGAAGCTCGATGGGGTCGTTTATTCTTCGCAGCGTATGCTAGATCACTAGGCCCTATCCCGCGACTATTTTCTGTATGACCCAACGTAACGGGAATCGTTTCCCAGTCTTCCATTCCTGGTTTGAAAAGTTTTACATTACCTGTAAAATTATTTGGATTCGGGACTACAAGGGACCCTTCGGTGCCATACAATTCAATATTACTATGTCCATGCCGCCATACATCAAAACTAGTTGTGATGGTTATCTGTGCTCCATTTTCAAAGAAGAGTAATGCAGTAAGATGCGTGGGTACCTCTACTTCAATTTGCTGTCCATGTTTGGGTTCACTGGTAATTGTTCGATGAGAAAACGTCGTTTTTGTAGCACCAAAAAGATCGGTTACTGGTCCTACCAGGTTTATAAGTGCTGTAAGATAATAGGGTCCCATATCAAACAAAGGTCCTCCCCCTTTTTTATAATAAAATTCAGGGTCTGGATGCCAGCTCTCATGTCCATGTCCCATCATATAGGCCGTTCCCCCTAGTACCTCACCGATTGCTCCTTCCTCAATTAGCTTTCGGCAGGTTTGAATACCGCCACCCAAAAAAGTATCGGGAGCACATCCCACCAATAACCCCTGTTGCTTTGCACGTGTAATGATTTGTTCACCTTGTTCAAGAGTAAGAGCGAGTGGTTTTTCTAGATAGACGTGCTTTCCCGCTTCGAGCGCCCTCAAAGCTAGGCTCCCATGGCTTTCAGGGGTGGTTAATACAATCACCAATTCAATGGAATCATCACTAAAAATATCATCTGTAGAGCAAACCATTGGGATTTGAAATTCCTGTGCTTTTTGCTCCGCTTTTTCATGAGCAAGATCTGCACATGCAACAATCGCAATATTTGTATAGCGTTGGGTAAGATTAGTAAAATAAATTCCACTAATATTTCCACACCCAATAATGGCTGCGTTCATTGGTTCCATAGGTATTTCCTCGTTATAATAAAAATGGCTCTCCATTTAGTATAGGATAGGTTCTGGGGATATACCACGCACCTAGTCAAACGTCACCGTTTATTAAAACCAAATGGGGGTGTGCACCTACCCGCATACTGGAAGGTGGAAAAATAATACAATTTAATTTAGATACCAACTCAATTAGGATACAATACATCTGAAAATAATCGAAAAAGTAAAAAAAGTTCGTTTTTTTTGGGAGAATCTGTTATACTGTAAACAGCTTTTAGTTGTACTCAACCAGCCATAGAAAGTTGCATGGCTAGTATGAGCCACTTCAATAAGGCGGGACGATAAGTCCGCATCAGTGCTTTTTGAAGTGAAATTGGTAACAGGAAGATGTTCAGTAAATTTGAATGAATAGTTATTACAACTCATCGTGGATATTCTCGCCCATTTGTAAGCGGTTAATCGTATACCATGATGGTAATTAGGAGGATCTCGTGAAATATGT
>CAYPZJ010000350.1:0-5609 GCA_964414635.1 uncultured Spirochaetia bacterium | reverse complement strand
CCTAGATTGTATTCAAACAGAAGTGATTTGGAAAGGTAATGGAAAGGTCTTAAACAGTCATTTGTTCTAACGCGCCTCGATATTTAGAATATGTCGTTCGATTTTACTCCAGACTTTGTGTTTTGTGAGCGGTTTTAAAATATAATCGGTGATTCCTGCTCGAACTGCCTGTTCTACGTACGTACGTTCGTTTTCAGAAGTAATCATGATTACAGGCAGGGATTTGTACTCATCCTTTTTGCGAACGGACTGTAGGAATTCCAATCCATCCATAGCAGGCATATTCCAGTCACAAAGAACGAGATCCACTTTATTGGAAAACAATTGCTCCAATGCTTCCATCCCGTCTTCTGCCTGCAAATAGGTATCTTTCTTCCCCTGTCGATGGGGAGTAATATCATTAATGATGATTTTCCGTGTCACGGCTGAATCATCGACCACCAGAAAAGTCATAAAAAAACCCTCGGTTCATCAAAATGGAACACAGCTTGCTTTATACTATCCTAAACATCCCTATGCATACAAAATGAGCCATTCACAACGAACCCCCATTAGAATATCGAACTACGTCACATATGCATAATGTCATACACAATACACCTCATTTTCGGCAGAAAAAAAGAAAGTCTTAGACCGGGTGATCGATATATATAAGATGAGTTAAATGTTGTACACTCCCAATCCTCGTGTAAAACCAATTCCTTCGTGGCATACACACGTAATAGTTGAATGAGTCTAATAGACGTTCATTTCTTCTTCCACCGTTAAAAAGGGATGGGTGTATAGGAGCGTAACAACAATTATTTACCTGTAAAGTTCGCTTTTCTTTTCTCAATAAAGGCTTTCAATCCCTCTTCTTTATCTGTAGTATTGAAAATCTTTCCGAATAATTCTGCTTCGATATCCATCCCTTGCTGCATTGAACCATCCAATCCTCGATTGATTGCATCAATACTCATCCGTACAGCGACTGGACCTTTACTCACAATTTGCCCCATCATCTTTCCGGTTGCATTTAGCAAATCGCCCAGATCCACTACTTGTTCTACCAAACCGATGTATTCAGCCGTTTTCGCATCAATTTGTTCGCCGGTTAGGATAAGACGCATTGCAGCACCTTTGCCTACCAGACGAGGTAGTCGTTGGGTACCACCAAATCCGGGAATCAGTCCCAGAGCTACTTCAGGTTGACCGAATTTTGCATTACTCGATGCAACTCGAAAATGGCATGCCATCGCTAATTCACAGCCCCCACCCAATGCAAATCCGTTCACAGCAGCGACAATGGGTTTATGAAACCGTTCGATTTTTGTGAATAATTGTTGTCCCTTTTGAGCGAATGCTTTTGCACCTGGTTCATCCAAGGGTTCCATTTCTTTAATATCTGCACCTGCTACAAATGCTTTCTCTCCACTCCCAGTGAGAATAATGCCCCAAACATCCTCTTTGGTACCTAATTCTTCAAATGCCTGTCCCAATTCATTAAGTACTGCTGTGTTCAGTGCATTCAACGCCTTTGGACGATTAATCGTGATTGTAGCGATCTTGTCTGTTATTTCAACCAATAAATTCTCATATCCCATAAGACCCTCCTGATAATTGAGTTGCCAATTCCCGAACTAATTTGATTTGCCCTGACTTCCGTTGAACAAATCCCTTACATAGTAATATATCGTGATGCATAGGTCAATAATCAGTCGGTTCGTGGTTTTGATGGATTAGCAATAGGTATACATCTCTTTCATGTTTAAAATCTAATACGGCTTGCATGCTTCATCGAGTGCGAATATTGGGTATTTTTTATGTTTTTTAAATACGGGTGTCTAACTTATCGTGATGGCTAAAGCCTTGCGCTCTGAATGGGCAAAGCCTGATGAACGGTTCAATTAGAGCGCAGGTATTTATCCCTCGTGTAGATACAATAATAAACCCGAAACTAATGCTGGGTTGCCCTTTTCCCGCTTCTGTACTATATTTATAGAAGAACCATCGGTGTACAGGGGAAATGGAATGGCTTCGGTAACACAAACCAGCGGACAAACTATAGATAAAACGAAACAGAAACCTACCATTCTAATTGTGGATGACGAACTCATTAATTTGGAAAATTTGCGTATGTCCCTCCGGCGGGAATACAATATCATTATGGCAGAATGTGGTGAGCAAGCTCTTGTGCAACTGAAGGAGACCCACCCTATCACGATTATCATTGCAGATTTTAATATGCCTGGGATGAAAGGGGATGTATTCCTCGAACACGCTTCCCTACTCCAACCCTCTGCGGTACGGATGATCCTATCAGGTCATGCCCATCATAAAATCGAGGATATGATTTCCTCTATCAATCGCGGTAAAATTTTTCGATACATCCAGAAACCGTTTCAAATCGAGGAAGTTTATGAAGCGATTCAGAGTGCTGTAAAATACTATCATGTGCAACAGCAACTGAGCCAAACGCAGGAAGAATTAGTACAGGCACAGAAACTCGCATTGATTGGGTCCTTTTCAGGAGGGATCGCCCATGAGGTAAAAAATCAACTATCAGGACTATCTATTGCCCAGCTGATGCAGCAAAAATACCCCGATCAACCTGATATCCTTCGATACGCCGATATGATTCTCAAAACAAAAGACCGTATCTTAAGTATTGTTGAGGAAATTCGGGATTATGTACGAAACAAACAAACGGATTATTCAATCCAGAATTGGGATCTAAACCAATCCGTAGAGGATGTACTTCAAATCTTACGCTTTGATACCGACCTTCGGGACTCAGAGATTAAAATTGAAAACCATCAACCCGTAATCACAAAACAGAATCCAGAGAAAATCCAACAGGTTTTAATCAACTTAATTCGGAATGCTGCACATGCGATGGAGGGAACACCCCCCGAGGATAACCAGATCACTATCCGTATTTGGGAGGAGGATTCTTGGGGATGTGTATCTATAACGGATCGGGGTGTGGGAATCATCGAAGAACATCTCCAGCAAATCTGGGAACCATTTTTCACCACAAAAGGAAAGAAAGGAACGGGATTAGGTTTGGAATTATGCAAACGGATTATTGAAGAAGGACACCACGGCACCATATCAGTGGAGAGCCGGGTGGATTACGGTTCCACTTTCACCATACGTTTACCTAAAGCTGAAAGCTAACGATACGATAAAATGATAATGGGTATTCCCCCACACGTTTTAACTGCTTCTTGAAACGTTTTTTGAATTAGAAGCAAAGTATTAAGATAAGGGGTTTGATTGTGAATCGATTTGTGACACTACCAACGAATAATGATATCCATTATTATACTCCGATCGTAACCCAATCAGAAAAAGAAGAACGCAAATTCCTGTCGGAGTTTCGTAGTCGTGGAATGTATAAAAACCATCGAATTCTGACCCCCTATGGAGAGCGGGAATTACTGTACTTCGACTTTACTGCGAGTGGTTGTTTTTTCTCTGATATAGAAGATGAACTCAATGAAAAAGTCCTCCCCTACATGTCAAATACACACACGCGTGCAAATAGCACCTCTACCATCATCACTCACTTTTTTGAACAAGCTTATGCAAAGGTCAAACATTATACAAACGCTTCTGAGCAAGATGTTGTACTCTTTACAGGAAATGGAAGTACCAGTGCGATAAATCGTTTAATTGCAACCATGGGCATTCGCCTACCCGAACAACTGGATAAAAAATATCAATTTTCAAAGCTCATACCTAAAAAAGAACGACCTGTTATCTTTCGTTCGCTGATGGAACATCATTCCAATGATATTCCCTGGAGAGAAACTATTGGAATTGATGTATACATTGAGTTTGATGAGAATGGTTTGGTTTCCCTGGTAGATCTTGAGGAAAAACTGGAACAGTACAAAGACTATCCTATGAAAATTGGTACATTTTCCGCGGGATCCAATGTTACTGGCTTAATAAACGATGTAGATGCGATTGCTCGCTTACTTCATACATATAACGCGTATGCTTTTTTTGATTATGCTGCTGCAGGACCGTATGTACCCATTGATATGCATCCAAAAGATTGTGCGGATCCTTCATCCGACGCATGTCGAAAGGATGCTGTTTTTGTTTCAACCCACAAATTTGTAGGTGGTCCCCGAACGCCCGGAATCCTAATCGCCAGCAAAGAGCTATTTACAAATACAATTCCCGTTGAACCAGGAGGCGGGACAGTACTGTATACTTCTCCTTGGGATCATAAATATCTGGGTGATATCAGTGCCCGAGAAATGGGAGGTACGCCTGCTATCGTCCAGACCATTCAAGCAGGATTGGTTTTTGATCTAAAAGAAGTGTTTGGAACCCAGCGAATCCAACAAATAGAACACGATTATTTAAAACGAGCACGTTCGGTGTTCGAGCAGAATGATCACATCTTGGTGTTAGGGAAATACCAAGAAAATAATTTAGGGATTCTATCCATTATGTTGAGAGGAGTACATCATAATCTTGCTGTAAGTTTATTCAACGATTTGTATGGGATACAGGTTCGGGGTGGATGTATGTGTGCAGGACCCTATGGTCATCGCCTGCTGGAAATCGAACGGGATCGTTCCGAATCCATCCGCTATCAAATCGATCAAGGTTTTATAAGTATGAAGCCAGGATGGGTACGTATTTCATTTAACCATATGACTACCGAAGAAGAATTTGAAACCATGTTAGAAGCGGTGGATTACATTTCCAAACATGGAAAAGATTATGAAGAGAACTACCAGCTCTGTGTTGATTCGGGAGAATATATATATAAACAATAACATACCCATTACGATTTCTGGATCAGTGCTAGATGTAACGCACCTTTAGGTATATGTAACCAACGAAAGATTGACTCAAAAACTGAACTAAGAGGATAGAACAATCGAAGAGGTATATGATAGGAAACAGTCTCAATTTGGGGATAGCCATAAGGTTTAAAAAACTCCAAGACTTCTTTTTGTGTGTAGAATGTAGCGTGGTCAAAAGGTGGCTTTCTTTTCTGAAGCCTTTTTTTATTTATTCTATTTTCTTTGTTTAACACTCCTACTAATAAAAATCCATCTGTTCGCAACACGCGCAGCATTTCATCCAGACAGATACGTGGGTTTTCAACAAATTCTAACATCGTTAGGGAAACAACCCAATTAAAACTGGCATCTTCAAAGGGAATTGCCTCTGCGGTTCCTTCAAGGAAGTGAGTATGAGGGATTTGTTTTTTCATTGCTTGTTCTAACATTTCTGGGGAGGCATCTAAACCGGTTACTTCAAATCCACGATGTGCGAACCATGCTGAACGAAATCCAGTCCCGCATCCCACATCTAAAAGCCGATTAGCAATAGGATGGTCGGGAACCAACCGACGGAGTGCTCGGATCTGTTGTGCATTATAGATTCTTCCAACGGGAGTATAATACCACTGATCATAAGAGGATGCATGGGGATTGAAAATAGGAGTCATATCCATTAAAAATCTAGTACTACAAAGTTTGAAACATCCCGATCATAAGACATCGGTTTCCAGCACGTTCGAACAGGGGGGTTACTACCTCGTTGCGTAACAATATTCATATACAGGATATCAGAATAATCAGCCGGAAGATTGAGTA
>CAYPZJ010000349.1:0-5616 GCA_964414635.1 uncultured Spirochaetia bacterium | reverse complement strand
CAATACCCATAGACCATAATTTGTTTATTCAATCGAAAAACTCGTTCGGGTTTAATCTCGCGTAAGGAAACGTTCTGATCCCGATTGATATATTCAAATACCAATGGGGCTTGTTGTTCTATTTGAATATAAAGGTATTCCAAATCTAAATGTTGAAATCGATTTTTGATATCTTTATACAGTATTGGGATCGGGGAGAAGTTTTCAAACCCTGCCAAAATATGCTCGCGTTTTTGCAATTGCGAGATGCTTTTCTTTTTATTTTGCTTAATATCCTTCAAAGCTTGTTGAAACAAAAATCCCGTAGCCAATGCATCATCATAAGCACGATGCGCCCGAGAACGGGGGATGCCAAACTGGATTAATAACTTATCCAAACTATAAGTATGCAGCTGGGGATATACCCACCGAGCCAACCCGAGTGTATCCAACACAGGGTTGGATGGAATCGGTAAATCCAAATGATGCAGCGCCGTTGCAATAAACGCAATATCAAAGGAGGCATTGTGACAAATAATTAGCTGATCCTCTACTTTCTCAGAAAAAATATGCATTACTTCTTGAATAGAAGGCGCTTCTGCTACCATCGCATCAGTAATATGATGCACCTTCATGGATTCAGGCGAGATGGGTTTTTGAGGATTTACAAACGTCGTAAAGGCAGGACGATATTCACCCTGGGGATTCATAAAAACAAGGGCAATCTCGATAATGGTATCCATTAATGGATTGAGCCCTGTTGTCTCAATATCCACACTAACGAAGGTTTCCAAATCAAGATTCACACTCATAAGTTTGTCCCCACAGAAAGGGTTTGTTCCCATTCAGACGCTACAATCATAAAATTAACTCCAAATATCCTACTGAATTCGGTCATAAAATTGTGTCCTTTACAATGAACGTAGCATTGTTTGAAGGTCTCAATCCCATATTCTTGAATCAGATACTGACTAAACGATCCGGCGATAGCATAATGCAATGTTCGATATTCGGATGCATAAAAATTGTCCATATCCATTGTAATCAAATCGTATAGCGGGAACTGGTACAATACTTCTGGAAAAAAAGGGACGGTATCCTCGTTGCTCAACGCTACGGCTGCACCTTCCACAAAAAAAACCAATCCCGATGAACCCACTCCTAATTCGAACATCACATGGGCAACTTCGTGTAGTAATACATCATAATAGTTTTCCAAGCTGGTATGCTCCTTATATAGAAGCTCTACGGTTAGATTGGATGGATATACCTGTCCCAATTCATCTGTTTCGAAATCCGCGTCTGCTGCTTCGTTAAAAATATAAAAAAAAATAGGTGCAGTGAATGATATCGCCAATGTCGTCTGAATTTGTTTATATGCTTGTTGGTGTAACGATTTCAGTTCCTCAATATCTTTTTCTGCGGGAGAATCGGATTTGTATTTAAGAATGCTTGTGTCAACAATAACGGTATTCCAAGATTGATCATCGGGATGAAATAGCGGAGTACACAATGTAAACCAACTTGGGAATATAAGGATCAGGATTAGAATGTTCCAATCATACCAGCGCCATCCTACCATTCAACCCCTCCTCGAATGAATAGTTGATCCATTACCTGAAGTAGTGTTGTGTTTAATCCTAAACTATATGAGGAATATCGATTGGATACATAAATTTCGTTCCCATACCCCAGCTGGATGAAAAAAGGATCTGGCAATTGGATTTGCAATCCCAACCGGAACATACTGTTTAATGCGAGGATTCGTAACTGGCTGTAGTTACTCCCTTCAAGATTGGAATGCAAGTGCCCAATGATCGTGAATGTAATTCGGTGGAATAAAAAGGGGCTGAGCCTTCCTTGCCACAGATAAAGCCGTGCACCATAGTTAATCCCCAGTTGAAACTCATTGGTGTAAATTTTCGTGGTTTGCGTAGTCGAGATGGATTCTTCCCAACTCCGATAGGTATACGCGGTAGAAAGACCTAATCCAAAATGAAGGGATTTTAACATCCGCACGGGAAATTGCCACGTAAAATCATATAGTACAGGGAGTATTAGTATCCGGCGCTGTCCCGCACGCAAAACCACATCATCTACTGTCAATCGATTGGTTTCTTGATAACTACATGAAAACTGGCTAATTAGAGCTTGTTTTTGTGAGCGGACAATCCAAGCTCCAGATACCTCGCCTCGGAGAATACTGCTCGTTATTTCTTGTTGGGGTCTAAAAAAAAAATCTTTAAAAAAGCTGATGCCACCACCTAATATCACATTCCCATAATGCACATACGATGGTTTTTGCTGTGGGTTGGTTTCTGTTAAATCCGACGCATACATCGAAGATCCGACAACGAATATAAGTAACACAATCCCTTTCAACCCCGTGTTTACAATCATGGAGTCACCTCTTGAAATGACACCTGATAGGAACATAAACCATGATTGATTTCAGTAACGCGTAGGATGAAAATTCCAGAAACAGGAAAGTCCACATAAAAACTAGAGTTGGTTCGATGTTTTTCCAGAATCGTTCCTCCATCCGGAAAAAAGACTTCATTTTGAAGCTGACAACCAGTAGGGAAGGATTCCACATAGTTCTGGAATGTATGGGATCCTGCCATGGAAACATCTACAAGCATATAATCCTGATCTTTATTGGTATGAAGGGTTCTGAATTGGATTTGTTCATCCAGGGTAACCAGTGATCCCAGTGGTCCATTATCTGGTTCATAGGTATCAGTATCCACCGGTAGATTAGAAGTACTCCATTCTAATATATATTGTGACAGCAAACCATCACCACTTATTTGAATCACTGGGTTGCTATCCACTGGATCCACTACAACATTGAGTTTCCCATTTTGACTTTCTATATACGTGTCCGCATCTAAATAGTATCGTAATTGAAAGGAGTTCGCAGGGAGTTCTGCCAATAAATCAGAAATCGAAAATGTGTATATTTTTTCTGAAACAAGATTGGGTACCGTGATAAAATCAATATCCGTAGTGTTGGAAAGTGTTCCAGCTAGGGGGGATCCTTTCATCCACGGTTTAGCTGCCTCGAAGGTCTCATTTGGTTCCAAATCGTCGTCCGTATATGGATTCGACTCGGTATGATATGATATTTGGTAGGCTCCCTTTTGTTTGTTTTTTGAATGGGTGTAAAATGTTACCGTCATCGGTTCAAAACAGATAAAATAAACCTGATTAGCCGTAGGAACAATCCACATATATTTTGTTTGGTCCAGATAATCCGTTTCAGTAACATAAACTTCCAGATCTTCTGCGTCCACCTCTATTTCTATAATATACAAGCGGAGATGATCAAGTACATCTATAGAGAAAGTATCAATATCGGTTCCATGATGAAATGTATGCGTTTGGGTTTCCCCTTCTATCAAAAATGATCCTCGAAAGCTGGTGTCATCATACTCGTATGGATCAGGTTGATTTGTTAATGAGGGGTCAGAAGCTAGAGGAATGATGGGAAAGCATGCCAACATACCAGTTGCAAGGTTAAATAAAACAAAAAGAACAACGAGTAGCGGATACGATTTCATATTCTAAAGATAACATCATTTAAATAATTTTCCATGCTAGAATAAACTGGAATTACATTAGCTGGTTTCGTAAGGCGAACGATACGCTAAATGCTAGCAGAATAATCCCCTTTCCTTTTTGTCAGACAGGTTGCTGTGTTCTTGATTTTTTAGGAAATGATACTACCTTATCTTTTTAGGTATGAAAACAAATGAATAGTGTGTGGATATTGAGTAGCATGCAACACGTGACATGTATTCAGCTTCACCAAATCCCACATACTCAAGCGTCCCCTTTGATGCACTATTAAGGAACGATTATGATTCATATACCCTTAAAACCATTTCTAATAATTGCACTTACGCTTCTGTTCAGTATCGCAACACTAGGAATCGCCCAAACTGAAGATCCCCATATTACTTGTACCATCAACCCCACACGCATCGATGCTAGTGAGGGACCTCGATTTACCGTTACGTTTCAAATAACGATCCCAGCAGGCTATCATCTGTATACCAAAGGGCAACAAGTTAAACCGTTAACAATCCATCAACCTTACAGTACAAATGATGAAGGTGGTGCATTTGGCTTAGGAGAAGGCGTTCAGGAAATAGATCAAGGGATTCAAATATTATCAGTGAAACCCAGCCATCAGGGTGAGCGTCATGAGGATGATGTACAAGGGGAATATTATACTGTTTCAGAACAGATACGTTATACAGTAGAACTTGGTTTATTGGATGGAACTATCATTCAGGATAATACCCTCAAATTCGCATTGGATTACCAGCTCTGCACCGATCGGATCTGTATTGATGGTCCTACGGTGTACGTACAGCTGGAGATTCGTAATCTTGCGAATGCGGTAACCATGGAACCCGTTGATTCCGAAACAGAACCCGAGAATTCACAAACGGAATCAAATAACAATTCGGAATCAGAAACTCTTCCTCCACTTGATCCCCATAACGATCCGATTTGGTATACAAATTGGGACGAAGCGTTGACCGCAGCACAATCTGAAAACAAATTTATGTTTGTGGATATTTCCGCTGAGTGGTGTGGTCCATGTAAGTGGATGAAAGCCAATGTACTGAATCAACCCACGGTTAAGCAGCATCTAAGTGAGTTCATCTGTTTGTACCTGGATTCAGAGGAGTCCCGAGATGCGATTGATCGGATTGGTATTCAGGGCTTCCCAACCTTTGTGGTGATGAATGCCGAGGGGAAGGAATTGAATCGTGTAGTTGGAAGTCGGAGTGCGGAAGCGCTGATGCAATTCGTTCAAGAATGTATTGATAATCCTGTTACACTCGATGAGCGTTTAAAAGAATACGATCTTTTATGGAATGATGTTTTGGAGTGGGTGGATGATTTTGAGGACGTTAAACTCCGTGCTGCTCAGGAACACAAAATGGTGATGGTCATTCCATACGATTATAAAAACGACGGGAAACCCACCGTAACTCATGGGTTTCTGTGGAATCATCGGTTCGTTGAGTTAATAAAAGATACAACGTTGTTTTATCGGGTTCCTATCGATGATCTACGTGATACCATTCCAGCCATCACGTTTTCAAAGAAATCCGAAGACGATAGGGTGGATAATACGGATGAACAAGATATTCAAAGGTATCCGGGTTTTCCTGACTATATCATTCCCTGGCAATCTCCTCGCAAACAACGAATTGGATTCATTTTGTTTTCGGATGATGGTACGTTTCTACAAATATTTAACCGTATGGAGCCGCTTGCACCAATGCTGGTGCAGCTACAGGGTATTTGCTCGGGTGTGGATCTGTTTTATCACAGTCGACTCCTATTAAAAACCGATCCGAATCACCTGATCTTAAATCAGCTTGTACCTTCGCTATGGAATACATTTGCTCCCTTTGATTTTGTATTACCATTTCCCGAATATTATAAAACATTAATAGCGAAACATCCCAATCATGCTTTGTATCCGTATGCACTTATGCGGTTTATTGAGTTGGAATGGTCGCTAGATTTTTCTGCGTTGAACGAGGATAGACAGTGGATTACTCAAATGAAGGATAGTTCTATTCCCGATTCATTCAAAACCCATTTTCAACA
>CAYPZJ010000348.1:0-5630 GCA_964414635.1 uncultured Spirochaetia bacterium | reverse complement strand
ACCCTCTTTCCCTACACGACGCTCTTCCGATCTTTCGGATTGCAGCATTCTGATCCGTTTGAACCGGACTCACGCAATCCAGGTAAATCCCCCCCCCCATCCACTTATCGTGTGGGTTTAAACCCACTTTTTTGGTTGAATGAAACGGTGCAACAAATGAAATACCGAGTCCGTCGATGGGTAGCATATCATCGGTTGGATCATGTGATTCGGAAAAAGAGCGTTGATCCTCAAGAATTAATCCCACAGCTTGAGCGCTGGATTAACCTGCATCAAGAACTGATTGGGAATCAGATTATTCAATTGAAATTAGAAAATACATACTCCCGAACCCTAGATTCAACCTATTCAGCCGAACGTCACGCGGATCTAAAGCGGCTACAGCGGATATGGGCAGGATTTGTTTTCGATCATCAATTATTTACTCGAATTCTAAACCCACCTTTATCCACCAAACTACCCAATGGAACAGTGATACGATGGGTTACCCCCATAAAAACGCTTGTGTATGGAGTAGGTTTACTCCTGATTGCAGTGGGTTTGCTTATTCTAGCAAGCCTCCCTGTGTTACATGCCGATATGATTAAAGCGCAACCACAACGATTCTTCCTTAAATCAGAATCCTTAAGCGATCTTTCTGGGAAGCCTACGGGGTTTTTATCAGAAGTGGATGATCAAGACCCGTTTGCACAAGAAGATCGAGATGATGCATTCCTTCGGGATATTCGGATTAAGGTTAGTCGTGATTTTGAGAAACGAGACGCACTGCTCGAGAAGCAAGCCGAAGCGATTGAACAAGCACATCAGAAGAAAAGTGAGAATCAGTCTGCTCATTCCGATTGGGCGTTGGAAGAGGAATTGCGCAATAATGAAGCTATTCAAAAATATGAACCCATGCGTTATCCGGATCGTTCCAATCCATCATTACGCCGTCGGGATGCGGATATAAATAAATCCATCCAACGAAATTTTGTATTGGGAGACTTTGCCGCGGTAATTGGAGAATTTCACGATCGTCGTCTACAATGGTATCAGCAAACTCGGTTTGCTTTTTTCCCCCAGTTTGCAGCGGACTATAAGATTCCTGAGCTCCACCAGCAACGCTTTCTTTCTTTCATTGAATCATTTAACGCAAGCCAGTTTTACCAAGCACTAATCAATACCTTTTCCGATTATCCGTATTTACTTGATCGCATCAGTCGAACCTCGCCACCACCGATTTATACTGCTGATTCGGTGGATAATATGGAGTTTGGCGCATGGATTAATGGGAAGATCGCGATTTCCTATCAAATCGCCAGTTGGGATATGTTCGCACAAACATTCATTCATGAATGGGCGCATGATTCCTTACAACGAGCGGATATCCAATATATTCTCATTGAAGGCATCACTGAAATGCTTGCATGTAGTGTGAATGCCCATTACAATGGGGAATTGTTTAAAACATACTTAGGAGCTAGTCGCGCCGCTATGTATTTATATTTACGAAATCCCCATGCTTTATTGGACTATTATATTGGATTGGTATACGATGATAATGGGGAATACCTGGATATTTTTGAACCGTCTTATTTTAAACAGGCTTTTCTCAATGAGGAAGTCGAGGACGAAACAGTAACCGAACTGCTTAGCATGCTCACACAACCACAGGATTTCTATTTTCCTGATTTCCTCAAACAGATGAAAGACATAAACCCATTACAATCGATTATCAATGCTGATCCTGAATTCACAGCGTTATTATACCTTGTAGATTTCAACACCATTGGGCTGGTTGAACACATGATTACCTTGGAAAATGCCGTGGACAACCTACAAAAGCATATCCTTCCGAAAATGCGGAAATACTATAATGATAGGAAGGTTATTGATCCATATACAATTGGTTCGGTTGAAAAATCGATTGCATTCATTACATCCAGTCTGCAATCTTCCCTTTCCCATCGATCTACTAATCAATTAAAACGATTGTTAGATCAGCTGCAAACCATTCAAACCTCCTATTCTCAGTTAAAAGAACGGATTTTACAGCGCAAGTTGTTACCCAATGACACCCCCCCTTTACCTGCTGTGAAAAAAAGCATGCCCCCTACGCAACAACGGGATGGAAATACATCTGATCAACAAAAACAACTGGAGCAACTGCGTCAGCAACACCAACTAGAACAAGCCAGACGGGAGAATCCACTTTCCTTGCATAATATCCCAGAAACAGTGCAGGAAGAGAAGGTGGATCCTGAATTGCGAGATGTCCTTGATTCTTCCCTTCAGAATTCTGATCAACAAGAAGAAAAGAAAACCGATTCCACTCAACCTTCACAACCTCATAAAGAATCACAAACGGATACACCAACCACCCCCCGAATTCCTGCTATGGAGCAAGGGGAGCTTCCCAAACCTGCTGAAGCGGTGGAAGAAGAAGCGTTTAATCCAGACCAAACCGAATCCAATACGAATAGGACTGAATCACCGGATCCTGTAGATGAAACAGAATCAACAAATCCTGAAGCAACGGAGGATCAACCCTCGGAGGATTCGGAACCTGATACAGATAGGGTGCAACGTACCGAGATAGATGAACCGAGTGACGAAGAAGAACAAGATGAACCTTCACTTATGCAAACGGATACATCGGATCCAACACACGAAGAAGATACAGCTTCTACAACTACGACTGTAACCCATTCCTCCCAATTACCAGCAACAAGTACAACAACACAATTCGATACATCTAACAGTATGCCTACTCATGAGACAACCGCCCCCGATCAAGTAGCAGCAACTACAACAGCCATACAGTCCATACAAGCACACGAAACTACCGTAGATACGTATCAAGCGGAAGTCACATCCTCTATTCAACAGGCAGGATCGACTACGGGCTCTGCTACCAACGGACTTATAGCAACCACCGGAACGATCGTCTCTACTAATCGGATGTCCAGTATTATAATCGAAGAAAAGGAAATACCAAAAGATTTATCCCTCTCAGAAGAAGAAATCCACAAACGCATGGCAGAACTGGAAGAAGCGAAAGTAGCGGAACAAGAACGCGTACGAAAAGAATTAACCGTACAAGAAAAGAAGGAGCAGGAAGCCCTACGTAGTGCAGTTGATGACTTTGTAGAAAAAGCGAAACAGGCGGATAGTTTTGGAAAAGGATTGATTGAACAATTCAAACTAGGACGGGAACATTTTGGACGATCCTTTGAAACAGCGGTGCTACAGTATTACCCGGAGGTACGTAGAGAACTCCTGTCGAAAGATATGGAAGTCGTCAAAGCGTTGGGATTATCGGTTGATTCGTTGAAAGAAATATATTTTGATTTGAAAGAACAGTATTTGAACCAGCAAGCCGGGGGAACAGCTACTCCATCCCAACCAAATCATACCCGAACCAACCAACCAGGCTCATTATCCATCGTAGACAGCATTTGGTTTGATTTGCTGTATGAGATTTCTGATGATCTCATACATGATGATTATTTCGAATTGCTTATGGATGCGCTCTTGATGGAGGAACGAGTCATTGACATTTTTGCGGCATTAAACCGTATTGTCTTTTATAAAACCGATCCCGATGGACTGGAACATTATTTGGATGATTTGAAAGGGGTTGTTAAAGAAATACCGATTTCAATCGCTGGAACCGAATTGTTGTACCAGTTTTTTATCGGATCATACCAGCTTCCGATCGGAATACAAGATGATTTCCGTACGTATTTGAATTTATTTGCAGTGGACTTACTCACACGCCTACCAGAGGATCAACTTGCTATGTTGGTTCATTCGCATTTATTTGAAGTTACCGATGGATCAGCGCTTTCCATTTATCTTAATCGCCTTATCCAAAGTGATGAAGTTGGGTTTTCTGTAATCCAGAACCACATGGAGCATTTCAAAGAACTATATGCCCGGCAGGATTTAGAGCAAACGCTGAAAACCATGTATCAACAGTTTTTCCAGGCTATTGAACAAGGAAACAAACCGGTAAATCAATTGTTGGTGAGTAATCTCCATGGAATGGATGTCCTGCTGGACACATTCCTTGATATTAAAGATGTTCAAAACCTTTTCTACAAAAGAGCATTTGATTTAATTAAAAAAATCAGTACCAGTCCAACGCTTGTAAGCCGTTTTAAAATTCCCCTTACATACAACAACGGATTATCCCCCCAGGAAAACTATATAGTGGCATTATGTCACGCTGGGAATCTATATCCCATTGATACCTACCGAGCAGAAGGCGGACCCAGCCAATACCAGCAAGCATTATATGGTGATTTATACAATCAAATTCTCAATCAACCAGAAACCTTATCCCCTTTGTTTTTTCAGGTAGTAGCGCAGTATCTTTCCACTTCTTCACTACATGCTCAGGCTCTTTTAATTAGTCTAAATGAAACCCAAAATCATGAATCCAGAACAATGTTTGAGCGCGCCTATTCCACCTTAAAAAATAAAAGCGACCGTGCCACATGGGTTGCTTCGCTATTTGGAGTCCTGATGCAAACCATTGCTTCCAATACATATTATTTACCGTTTGCAATGGAATACATCATGTTATTCAGTCCTTCTTTAAATGTTGACCAGCATCGGGAAGCGTTGAAAACCATCGCTTCGCATGTAGAACGGTATGCTCCAACTCGTCAACTTTGGGTTCTTTCTCATTTAGCTGTGAGTATACTACGTGCAATTTCATCCCGAGAGGATCAGCGCACACTTTGGGATGAATTGAATCCCTACTTCCAAAGGCAGGGAATCCCCATGGTAACGGATGGCAGTTCCTTGGGATTAATCCTAACACAATTGTATGAAAAAACCTGGCAGCGTATGTTCGCGTCATATCAAAATTATGCTAATCAACGGCATATTATGCTTTTCGTGTTTTTGCAATTAGCAATGGGATTTCACGATATAGCTAAAGAAAACAGTCGTCTGCAACTTGGAATGGATGGCAATCGTATTATTCAGCAGGTAGCGTTTTGGTTTGATAATCGTTATGATTTGTTCTTTCCCAATGGAACGATCTCTCCCAGCTACAATTATGAATACCTCCTACGCTATTTTCCGAAACAAGAAATGCGGAATTTAGTTCAGGAAGGGTTTATTTATCGACTGAAACACGGATTTTCGGAAAATGAGACCGATAATTCCGAACCAGACACTGCTCTTTGGTTCACTTCGTTTAGCCACTCCTACCTTCGGTATGTTAACATGGATCATGCAATCCTAAGCCAGCTGGAAAACCAACTAGCAACTTCCTTTCCTTTATTTCATCTACTCGTTGCGGAAGATACGCTATGGAAATTAACCAATCGATTACCCATGCGATCGGGTGAAGTGTACCCTCAAAAGGATTTGTCTTATAGTCTATTTGAAACCTCCCGATATTCGGACGCGCAAATGATTCGATATATCCGCAGCCTCCTTGAATCCAAACAGTTGGCACCTCTATTTTCCAAGCGGCGTTTTGTTTATTTCTATGCTATGGTGGATCATCCCCGTCTATTTGTTGGTTTGTTGGAAGCAGCGATTCAATCGGAGAATACAACATTTGTAACGGAAGTATTTCGATTGTTGGTGAGTCGATACCGCAGCGAATTGTATTATGGGTATGGTACCCG
>CAYPZJ010000347.1:0-5650 GCA_964414635.1 uncultured Spirochaetia bacterium | reverse complement strand
TAAAAATCAATAGTTGAATAAAAATCGAAAAGTAGTTATCTTTCCTTTACAATTGGGGCAAAATGGGTAACACTATGCTTGGAGTGTCTGTTATGAAACACCTTTGTATTGTTTTTCTTCCGATCATTTTTTTGGGGATTGTTGCATGTCAGCAACACACCGTTCCATGGGTTCTTGATGGAGGATTTATCGAATCCGATCCCCCAGGAATCGTTACCATTTCATCAAAATCTGCAAACCAGATAACCATTCGTATGAGTGAACCGGTACGCATTCAATCGGCTCAAGATATTTCAAACTATGTTATCGAACCCGTGTTAGGGATAGAACTTGCGATGCTATCTGATGATGGGTATGTGATTACACTCGTAACCGATGCTCAAACACCGGGACAAGAATACATCCTACATATTCAAAATGTAAGCGATCGTGTGGGAAATCGTATACAATCCCCTTATGATCAAGACACATTTACAGGATTTGGTTCAGGAGAAGCACTTGATACATCACCTCCCGATCTTGTATATCCAATAAACGGTATGCTTATTTTTAATCTTTCCACAACGCTCATTTGGACAACTCGTATTGGTGCAAGTAATTATACCATTGAAATTTGGAATACAGAAACAGAAGTTCCCATATCGGGTAGCCCATTTTTTGTGGAGGCTCCCAAAACGGACTTGGATATAGTTCTCCCAGGTGCATATACCTACGCATGGCAGGTTCATACCGATATTATGGTTGTATCCGCCGAACCAGAAGAATTTAATGCAATAAACGATACTATTTATGTGTATTGCGCTGATGGGAGTACATGTACAGATCAGACAGGCGTGGGTAATAAAACCCATCCTCATCAATCGATTGGAAATGCAATTGCATCGGCAAAAAGCTATGGGATCAATCGGGTGAATATTGCGGCTCGTGGGAACAGCAGTGCTTATAATGAAATGGTGATTATGGCTCAAGGTGTAAGTTTGTATGGCGGATACACAGATGATTTTGAAGAGGTAAATCGTGATCCCAAAACTCATATTACTGAAATCAGTCAATCTGGCACCTATACACTCCTTGCAACAACAATTACAGAGTCCAATCCACCTGTTATCCTGGATGGATTAAACATTACGGGGGGTACGAATGGCGATACCATTGCATTATTTATATCTCAATGTGACAATACCGTGCAGTTTCAAAACTGTGAAATCAGAGGTGGGGATACCCTTGAAAATTCAACTGGTATACAGATCATATCAACAAATGGACTCACAGGAGGAGGACCTCTTTTCGATTCTAATATCATCTCGGGAGGGAATCCAGACGGAACAAGTACCGGTATAAAAATTAACGGTAGTAGTCCAACCTTTAAAAACAATGCTATTGATGGAGGTACTGGCGTACTCAACACTGCCATTCTTATTGAATCGGGGAGTGATCCACTTATTGAAAACAACACCATAACCAGTCCTAATGGAAGTACATCCACTGCTATTCGGAATAGCATAAGCAATCCAATTATTAGTGATAACACTATATCAACGGGGGAGGGTTCTTTATGCTATGGGATTAATAACATGGGTGGCGTGCTTACGATCACAAATAATTCCATATCCACTGGTGATGCTACCATTGAAAATTATGGAATAAAAGACAATAGTGGAACCTTAACTTTGACGAATAATACGATAGCCTATGGTGCTGGAGGTACAAAAAGTCACGGTCTATACTTACAAAATAGCACAGCGGCATTATCTGGAAATACAATTACAGGAAATACTTCAATTACAGATTATGATTATGGTATTCGAATCGAATCACCCAATAACATAACAATAGAAAACAACCAAATTACGTCTGGTTCAGCTTCCATGTACAGTTATGGGGTGTATTGCTTAACTAGCCATCCAGAGCTTACAAATAACTTAATTATCTCAGGTTCATCTGCGCTAGGAGCCACCGGTATTTCCCTTGTCACAAATAGTAATGCCATTATTAAGAATTGCACCGTAGTTGGGATGGAAGCAAGTGGTGCGAGTAACGGATTAAGCTATTCTGGTGGAAACCCAACGATACGACGTAGTATCATTGTTTCTTTAAATAGTTCGGGAAATGCTTATGGAGTAAATGCTCCCAATTTCGGAACGCATACCTATAATTGTATTTGGTCAGCCCTTGGTACGCACACCAATGGAGGATATTTTCTTGGAGGTAATGAGCAAACTGTTAATCCACTATTCGCTACAGGACCCCAGGGGAATTATTATTTAAGCAGCATTGCCTCTGGTCAAGGTTCTGATAGTCCTTGTATTGATTATGGGAACAACACTGCTAGTATATTTGGATTGGAAACAAAAACAACCCAAACTAATGGGGATCTCGATGTTGGTATGGTGGATATTGGGTATCATTATACACCTTAAGTGATGCATGTAAATTTATTTATCCCTAGTACCTTGGGACAGCTAAAATTATTCTACACTTCGACTCTGCTCAGTGTGCGTTCATTGAGCGGAGCCGAAATGAATCCTGTACTAATTACTCTCATAATTTGAAGTGTCCATTGCTACTAGTTTGTTAAGGTTCCATATTGATGTACGCGTGTTGGATGGAATAAGTAAACCACCGCAGTTGTTCTTTGGTTTACGTGGGATGAACGTGCGGCGTGTGTTTCGGGAAGGGGTTTATTTGAATCACTAATACCATGTTTGCAATAAATTGAATCTCAAAAAATACTTTGTAGCGTGCCAGGCATGCCTGGCACCTACATTCAAAATCAACGATAGATGCGACTTGGTATAAGATATTGACACTCGGGTTTTCTTTCCATTCTATAACTACAGGGAATTGTCAGATGTTTATTTTTTAGGTATATTGATGCAATCAGATGACCATGAGTTTTTTCATATTTACCTGGAGAATATCCTTATGAATACATCATCAAGTAGTGCACAAGATAGATCATTGGGAGAATGGTACAATCTTATAAAAAATGGGCATATTAAGCTACCTAACTTTCAACGGATGGAAGCGTGGGATTCGAAAAGAATCTGTAGCTTTTGGAATACTGTTATTCATAATTTACCCGTGGGTGTTGCATTAATATTGAAAGTTGGCGATGAAGAGAAATTCGATTCCCGATTCATTAGTACCGCAGAATTGGAGGGGCATGTTACAATTGGTGAGCATCTTCTGGATGGTCAGCAGCGCTTAACTGCCCTATGGCGGGGATTACATAAAAAATTTTAAAAAAAAAAAGATTTTTTTTATTTTTCTTAATATTATAACTATAAAGAAGGGCAAGCAAATAATTAATCAGAAGAAGGACTGAATGTATATTATCGTAGTCGATATTTTAAAAAGAATCAGCTGTATCCGTTATGGGCTGATAGTCCAAAAGAATGTTATCTTCGTGGTTCTATTCCGTTGGATTTATTCATCCCCGAATCCGTTCAACCTCAAATTGATGCATGGTTATCCCAAGCTATTGCACATCTTGAGCCAGCTGAAGATGATGAAAACGCATATCAGAAATTGAAAGAATATAATGAATTATCTAAAACGCTTTTGTTAAAAATAAACAAAATGAGAGAATTGATAGCGCACTTCAATTTGCCCTATTTATCCCTTCCAGTAAATACCCCAAAAGATGTTGCTTTACAAGTATTCATCAATATGAATACAAATAGTAAACCACTCACAATTTACGATATTATGGTTGCTGAAGTAGAGAATGAAACACAGGCTCAATTGCATCAACTAAAAAAGAAGTTGGATGAAAAATATCCAAATATAAAATCATTTTTTGAACTTGAATTTTTAATTTTGGCAACTTCGGCGCTTCTTCAGGAAAAACTCCCCAATAATAGAGGAATGCTTGAGATGAAGAAACCGCTGATCATTGAAAATTGGGAGAAAATGGAAAAAGGACTTAAACGAATGTCTATCTTCCTGGAATCTCAGGGAATCTTTGATAAGAACCGACTTCCTACTAATGCTGTGCTTTCCGTGATTGCAGCTAGTTACGCATCTATTCCGGAATCGGGTGATGAAGCAGGAAAAGGTGAAATATTGCTTAAAAAGTACTTGTGGTCTGCTTTTTTCACCGAACGATATGAAAATTCCGCTGCTACAAGAGCATACGCGGATTATATGGGGATTCGAAATGTATTATTGAAAAAGAAAAAGGACGATGGGAAACCATATACTGAAAAAGATATCCCCGTATTAAATCGAGATTTGTTTGAACTCTCCGATGAAGCTGAATTATTATCTGTAGGATGGCCAACACGGGCAATAATTCGTGCGAGAGCAATTATCGCCGTAACAACCTATCTTGGCGCATTGGATTTTGCAGATGGTAAAAAGGTTTCCAGGGAAAACCTGGTTCATCGAGAATACCATCATATCTTTCCCAGCGCCTTCTTAGAAGAAGCGGATATTAAAGAATCCCTTGCTCTAAATTGCGCATTGATTTCCGGAACAACAAATAGAACCATAAGCAATAAAGCACCGATGAAATATTTGGAACAGCGTTATGAATGGGTGGATCAATCCATTGTATATGAGCGACTTAAAAGTCATTTGATTCCGATAGAGGAATTGAATACGGGAGGTTATGACAAACTTTCAGAAGAAAAGAAGCATACCAAAATAAAAAAAGACTATGATGCATTTGTCAAAAAACGAGCCGAATTATTAGTTCAAGCTATACATCATTTAGCACAGGGAGTCAGTATTACTGCAGATTCCCTGTATGATAGTGCTTTTAAACTCCCAGAACCTCTAGCAAATCTGTACCAGCAGATAGAACAAATTGAGCTTTGGTTACGAGCTATCATCGCTGAAAAACTCAGTACTATTTCAGCGGATCCTTATAAGCATCTGATCGGACCAAAGGTAAAAGCCTCTGTAGAAAACAAAATCGAATCCCATCTTAAGAAATTCCCACAAAAGAATGCTTCGGATTTCAAATCCTTCCGACAAAAGTTGGATTTTTTTACTCTCGGGGAATATCGAGAGTTGATAATACGAAAAGACTGCTGGGATCTTTTTGAACCGATTTTTAAATCAAAATCCAATGTGGAAAATCGATTTAACCAACTTTTTACCTTGAGAAACACTCTAGCTCATAATAATGAACTGAATGATATCATAGTTCTGGATGGAGAGGCAGCGATAAAATGGTTTAATGAACTACAAGAAACCTACGAAAAAAACATTGGGAATGTAGAGTAATAAAAGCACTAATAAAGCTGTTTCCAACCCATTGTTTTTGTCCCTCCCATCTGTACTGAAGTTCGGCAGAGGAAAGGTTTACAGGTAGTAAACAAAGTCCTCATCTGCGTTCCTTGTACACGTACAAGACAAGACGATCCCCATTTAATCGATTGGATTAACCGCGACATCCTGTTGTTCGGATGCTTCATCATCCAATCGAAACATAGAAAGGCGATTTTGTAAGAGATGCATACTATCAACTTGACTTTTACTTACATCTAGCACTTCACTCATATACACCACAACATCTTTCGTACGTTTGGTTATGGCATCAGCTGCTTGTTTCGTATCACCCGATATTTGATTAATCTCCGCTGTGGCATGGGATATGGCTTCGATCTTTTGTTGCATAGCTCCGAAAGTTTGCTGAACC
>CAYPZJ010000346.1:0-5662 GCA_964414635.1 uncultured Spirochaetia bacterium | reverse complement strand
AGATCTTCTTCTAAGTAAAAATCGAGCGAATCATTAAAAAATGAGCGTTTATCGATGTTATTTGCTTGCTTAACACTTTGGGAATAAAATGTGATGCATTCAAAAATAAAGGCACTAACCTTACCTTTTAGATCATTTACATTCTTAAGATAATCCAATCCGTGAATTAATAACGATTTATAATAAGCTGCCGCTTTCAGGAATTCTTTCTTTTTAAATAACTCGAACGCTTCATCCTTGATATCACTCATGGTATCAATGACATGTTCCACTTTTTGGTAGCTGAAAACGGAGTTGCGGAACAAACTGGCTATTTTATCATCATAAGGGGACGTATCAATTTGTTGAGGCATAAGACTTTTTTACTCCATTTACTAGCGTAGGTATACTATATTTTATATGGTTTGTCAAGTTACCCGTTGAATTATAAATATGAAGGCTACAAGGTAACTCACGTACACAAGTATCATAATGTAACATGCATCTATGTCTATCTTGATTTAATAGGATAGAGCGGAAAATAGAAATTGGATAAAACACATTCATTAGAAAAACAAGCCAGCAATACGAAGCACCAAACTTGAAAATAAAGCATAGCAAGAAGGCTAATCCGTAACCAAGCGGAACACCGGACGATACACACCCACTTGTTTACCTACATCATTTCGGTTGGGTTGAATCGCCCAGGATGCAAGCGCCTCCCGCTCGGAATCATTTAAAATTCCTAGCTCGTCTAAAATAGGCACCACAACGGATGGAATTGCGCGGACTCCTCCATCCGCTATTTTTAGGGCAATCCCAATTCCTCGATCTTTGACTCCCACACAATAGACTCCTTCTGCTCCTAATTTTGAGAACAGTTTGCCATGTGTATGTTTCATTAATTCAGTACAAAATCCTCCTGTTCCCGCTATCATTTCAGGATTATGCGTCATCGCTTGATAGATCCGTTGGCAGGCTTGCGTATACTCTGAATCAAGTAGATGGGGATTGGAGAAGCGAGCAAAACTATATGCCATATTAAAGATAGGCATGCCAAGTACGGGAACGGAACAATTATCAATTCCTACATGAATGTGGGAACGTTCCATTCCCGTCATATACGCTACATTATTCAAAATATCCTGTTGAACAGGATGATCAGGTTCGATATAACCGGAGGGATCATACGACTTATGTAAGCAAACTGCTAGTTCAGCCAGGTGTTTTCCAGAACAATCATTAAATAGGTTGCGAGGTTTATCTCCGTTCCAGGCAGCGCTTAAAGCGGCTTCGATATTATATGACATCACAGGACCACAAAGCAGTGTAGATTCACGCAATTCTATTTTATCTAATATTGTGTTTAATGCCTCAACATGGAATGATTCCCCATAATGGGAAGAGCACATAATAGCAAGTTCTGGTTCCGTAAATTGATAGCGATCCGCAGCGCCGCTTAATATCAGTTCCAACCCTTGAATAGGTTTGGCAGAAGAACGCATATAAGTTACTTGATAGGGATTCCCCACGTGGTAGCGAAGGCTTCCTTCCAAATCAACAATAGCTACATCCCCACTATGAATACATTCCACCAACGGTTCACGTGTAAGCTCCACTAAATGAGTTGCCATAATTATTTCCTTAAATGAATGGTAGGGGATGTATGTAGGAATTAGGATTTAAGGAATAATTCAATCACCGGGATGGTTACTGGAGGCTTCTGAACGGGAATCTCCAGAGTAAGGCGATTTTTTTTAGTTGAATCGGTTTCATTGGGATCCGGTTCTCTCATTTTGATTTCTGATGCGTCATTTAAGAATTGTGCGTATTCTATTTTATGAGCAAGATTTTCCAAATAGATATTGCCAAACGGATAATGTAACAAATGGACATACAACCGGTTTTTACCTGGATGATAGGTATACCTTCCGTGGGTTGGTTGAGGAAATTTTGTGGGAGCCTGCGTGCATCCGTAAATAGAGCGACTGTGAAGGCGCATCCACTCACCTATACCTCGAAGACGATCTTGTGCACGCATATCGAATTCCCCGCGTCCCGTGGGTCCCACATTGAGAAGCATGTTTCCCCCTTTACTCACGGTATCAATAAGCATGGAAAGAAGCATCTCTACACTTTTCCAGGATTGTTCATCCCGATGATAACCCCAGGAACCACTAAACGTTTGACAGGCTTCCCAGACGACGGGTTTGCCGTCGATTTCTAACCATGCTTCGGGCTGAACCTGTTCAGGTGTTGTGATATCCTGACGTATCTGTAAACGATCATTAATAAGGATATCTGGCTGAAGGCCACGTACCATTTCAATTAGACGCTCACTTTTCCATACGTCTTTGCCTTTTCCTTTAAATCCTCCCTCCTCGGATACTGAAAAATCATACCATAGGATGTCGATTTTCCCGTAGTTTGTCAACAATTCTTTCGATTGACCATGAAGGTATTCTGCATACTTTTCAAGTTGTCGATCGGCATCCCTTTTTATATACTCGTCATTTTCCCGCATGGGATGGCAATGATCCACGGTATAATGGGGATGATGCCAATCCAATAGAGAATGATAAAAACCAACACGCATATTTTTCGCACGGAATGCATGTACCATCGGTTGAATTAAATCTCTTCCTGCTGGTGTATTTTTTGCTTGATAATCGGTATACTTTGTATCAAAAAGGCAGAATCCTTCGTGATGTTTGGTGGTAATGACAAAGTATTTCATACCCGCAGCCGATGCCAAGGATGCCCATTGTTCGGGATCGTATAAATCCGGATCAAAATGGTTGAAATATTTTTGATAGGTTTCTGTGTCTATTTTTTCACGCATCTTAACCCATTCGTGTCGAGCGGGGAGGGCATACAATCCCCAATGAATAAACAAACCAAAACGATCATGAATAAACCAGCTGGAATCACCAATGGTGGGTTCGGGTTGGATGAGCATAAAAATACCTCCAAAAAAAAATCAGGACTGTTTTAAAATAATCAATTTTCAATTAAATTGTACCCATGAATCACCGAAAAACGGATGGAAAGGATGCACATGGTACGAGGTTTTATACGCGGTTTCATTACAACGGGGTTAATATTTGGAATTGGGATATGTTTATTATTGTTTTTTGTTCCACCAATTGAAGATCCCTCCTTTCAAGCTTCTCAAACGACTACGACAGCGCAGTCAATCATACAAACCACACAGATAAGTCAATCAACGAGCAGTAATTCAGCTTCTAGCTCCGAAATGATCAATTCAGAATCTACTTCCATATCGGTTACCCATACAACAGTGGTTTCCACCGATAGTCCGGATTCTTCAGGGGAGGACGTACCCCGGTTGCTCACTCATTTGGAGGGGGAAACCACTTCCTCATCTGATGATCCTCTCGATATGTTGCTGCTTCGATTGGATCGGGCTGCTAATCGAAAAGAGTTGGCAGCAATCTGGGATGATTTTGTGGATATTGCATTTGAATGGGAACCGGATACGATCCGGTGGAATTCCGAGGAGTTTCAATATCTTACGATTGATGGAGATGGTTTGTATGTTTCGACCAACGGGGGAGATGATTATTATCCGCTGAATGAACAACGTTTGATGGGTGAAAAATATGTAGAAATTGCCTATATTCCACCATCGGAGAAAGATACCACGGAACAAGGGAAATTTATCGTGGTTACAGAGGATGCTGGCATCTTTTTATCTCTGAATCGAGGGAAAACCTTTCAACCGATCAATGAAGGGTTACCCGAAAAAAAACTAGTCGAGAACGGATCGGTTATTCCAAATCTTTACCGAGATATTATTGACTTCGCTTACGATCCTCGCGATCCCAATCATCTTTTTTTAATTACATCGTATGCAATCTATTACACCGAAAACGAATCCTACCACTGGAAGAAATATCCTGAAGAATTTCTGGATAATCTTACCAGTATTGCATACAGTGCAGAACCATTTATATTAGCTATTGGAACCGCAACCCGGGGATGCTATGCTCAAACCATATTGAAAGGAACCTACCGTAATTTTAACACCGGGTTTAAATCCCATACACGCGTTTTGGAACAGGTGGAATCCTTAAACATTGATTATCAACTTCCGGGGATTGTTTATGCGGGACAATCGTTTACGGGATATGGATATAAAGGACAAATAACAGATAATCTGCTTCGATGGAGGGTTTTGGATATACCTGTTACCAAACCCGCTCCCCGTAAATTTCCTGATCTACAACCGTGTGAAGCGGTACGTTATATGGGAACTTTTTTTTATGATAATCAGCTTTCACTTTTTGCGGTAACAACACATGGTGTATATTATAAGCACCTTATACCCGAAGACGAGGATACCGAGGGAGAAAGCGGGACCTGGGAAGAATTTGAACTACATGATTATGTTGGGACAATAGAAACGCAAGGACGTATAAGCGGGGTATATACTATTAAACAGCATCAACTTATACTTGGTTTGCATCGAATTGTGGATCATTTCCCTAATCCTACGGTAATTAAGTCGAAGTCCTATTATGAAAAAGCGACCGATCGATTCGGTATGTATGTGCAAACCCATAAAGCACGAAACAACGAATCCTTCGAGCGGCTGATTTCCTATACGAAAAACAGTCCCATGAATATGATCACGTTGGATCTAAAAGATGACAGCGGACATCTACGCTATCCTTCAACATTACCCTTTGCCGAACAAATTGGTAGCGTCTATGCTCCCATGGACTTGGAAAGATTTCTAAAGAAAGCACATGATGCGGGGATATATGTGGTGGCTCGGCATGTCGTATTTAAAGATCCCGTTTTATGGCGATACAACCATGGAGAATATGCGATTAAAGATAAACGATCAGGAAAAGCCTGGTATAGCCATCGATCGGAACGCTGGGTTGATCAATACTGTGAGGTAGTATGGCAATATAATGCGGATGTAGCAGCGGAGTTAATCGAATTGGGTGTGGATGAGGTACAATTTGATTACATTCGGTTTCCAACTGATGGAGGTGGATTAGAGTATATGACGTGGGAGCATCGGTTGCGAGGGCAGGAGCCGTCCGATGCGTTGGAATCATTCTTAAATCTTGCACGAAAAAAAGTGGATGGTCCTCTTTCTATTGATATTTATGGGCGACAGGGTTGGTATCAATTAACCAATCGGTTAGGGCAAGATATTCGGATGATATCCCATTATGTGGATGTAATCTGTCCCATGTACTATCCCTCCCATTTTGAAAATCCTTTCCTTAATTTTGAGCCCAACGAGCATCGCACCCTCCGAATTTATTATTATGGTACCCGCCGCTCGCAAATTATGGTAGAGGGACGCTCCCTGATCCGCCCGTATGTTCAAGCCTTTCGACTCAATGTTCCCTTTGACCGAGCGTATTATGGGTTACGCTATATTTATCTTCAAGTAACGGGATGCAACCTGGCAACGTCACTAGGATATACTTTTTGGAATGCAAGCACACGATATGCCGATGTGATGGATATGTATCGAAGCTTTCTCAAAAACTAGTACCTTGGGACAACTAAAATTGTTCTACACTTCGACTAGGCTCAGTGTGCGTTCATCCAGCGAAGTCGAAGTGGTTAACTACTATAAGACACTATATATACTAGTATACTAGGGAATTTTCCACACGATTGCTTTTTTTAGCCC
>CAYPZJ010000345.1:0-5673 GCA_964414635.1 uncultured Spirochaetia bacterium | reverse complement strand
AACATAAGCATATATAATTAGACAACGTACCCTTACGAATTCATCCAGAATATTGTAAGGGTGGGTTGTTGTTTAATGTTGGCTCTCACTTATTTTTGCGCAATAACCTACCCAAGTTTAAGAATCATAAACCAAACAAAAATCACACCTAAAACTAAGCGGGTGAATTTCATAGTGATGAATTAAAAACAAGGTCCTTGCGAACGAAGTGAAGCAATCCCTTAATAAAGATTGCTTCGTCGCTTCGCTTCTCGCAACGATGCTTTATTCCTCAGAGGTTGTCTTAACTATTTTCACATTACTTTGAGATTCATCCCAACTAAGCTGTGTTTGGTCAATCGTTTTACTTTTTATTATACTCAACAAAGGTTAATTAGGAAGCCGCCTTGCACCGTATGTATGAGTCGTCCCAATCTAAACCCAAACCTTTTTTTTGAGGCAACCGTTCACTTGGAGGCACCATAAGTTTTATGCAAACAGATGATCCTAAAAATGAGACCCAAGATCAACCAACCCCCGAATCGGACTCCCACAAACCGAATTCATCCACTCCAAAAGAAAAGGTAAGTTCAGAATCACTTCCTACCCATGAACTCCGTCCTGATTCGTCTTCACCCACACCCCGCGGTAAACTTGTTTGGATGGTTTTATTAAATGTATTTTTGTTTACTTCTATTATCCTCGCCATTATCTTTTTAATCTACAAATCAAAAGATGATGAACATGGTTTTTTTATCCCGATGGTGGAAACCCCAAAAATTGCAGTTGTAAATCTGACTGATACGATTACTTATGATTATGTTGCGCCGATCATCCAATGGATTGATGCGCTATCTCGTAATCCTAGTGTCAAAGGCATGGTGGTGCGGGTAAATTGCCCGGGAGGTACCGTAGCGGCTTCCCAGGAATTGTATCAAGCACTGCTTCGGTTTAAGCAACGGAACGAGGGACATCAGGTGTATATTTCCAGTATTGATCTAAATGCCAGTGGTGCCTATTGGGTTTCTTGTTCAGGGGATCGAATATTTGCGAATCCTGGATCCACAGTTGGAAGCATTGGTGTAATTCGAGCGGGGTTGAGTTTCCAAGGATTAATGGAAAAAGTAGGTGTAAAAAACACGACGATTACGAGCGTGGAATATAAAGATATTGGCTCCATGTACAAAGATATGTCCGAATCGGAGCGTGACTTTTTAAAATCCGAGATTGAATCACTGCATCAGCAATTTGTAGAAATTGTGTATCAAAGTAGACAGAATATTCAGGGATTGACCCGTGAGAAACTTGTAAATGAGATTGCTATTGGACTTACCTTTACAGGAACACAAGCGCTGGAAAATGGATTGGTTGATGATCTAAAGTCGTTTCCCGCTGTGATAGAATTGATGAAAGAGGAAATGGTCGCACGCCAATTAGCCCCGTCCTACGAAGCCATCGAGTTGATATATCCACCCGAACCAGCATTTGACCTACGGGATCTCTGGCATTTAATTGGGTTGATGGCGAATCGTTCCAAATCTATTACACCACCACCCCCTACCCAATCTCCCTACTGGTCAGATTTACCTAGCTATGCTTCCCATCTGCCCTTGTTATTGTATACCGGCGCCCTGTACTAGTCAATTCCGTTAAGATGGCTGGTAATGGGTGGTATATGCTAAAAAATCCTTAGAATTCATAAACCTGTTTTCTTTCAAAAGGGGCTTCGCCTTGGCGGTGATAGAATGCAAGTTCCCGTAAGAAAAACGAGGCATTCCACTTTTCTTTTTGGATAGCCAATTGTGCAGTTTCTGCTGTTTCTTCATCAAGTTGGTGGGCTATGCGTATATGAGGGAACATATCTTCATCTGGAAGAGAGCCGAACAGTGCTGTTTCATAAAGACAATGCCGATAAAGCAGTAAGTCTTCTGGATTGGCAATGGCAAGGTATACATCAAAATATTCCCCTTCCTTTTGATAAAAGGGTTTTTCCACATGAATTTTTATCGATTTTAGAGCATGCAGTACGTGTCCGGCATGGGGTCCAACGCGCTTAGGATTGACTCGCATTTTTTGCGGACCAACCACACAAATATGGGGGTAATTAATTTTTATTAGCTTACGATCGTATTCAAATCGCCACTGTTGAATGTATTTATGGGTACGCTCATCGGGTTCAATACTAAATGCGATCGTCATGATTTCGCCTCATATCCACCGTACAGTCGGAGGGATGCGTTGAATTGCTTTTTTATAGGTATATCGTGGATATCCTAACGTCATCGCCCCATATATCGTATGATTTTTCGGGAGTTCAACTAATGCAGTAATTTTTTTTCGGGCGCTTAAGACATACCCATTGATACAACAAGCTAATCCCATGGCATATGCTTGCATCATCATATACGTTTGAGCCAGGATACAGTGCTGTTCTGCAAAACGATCCCCATTTGCGCCGGTATTGTGCCAGGCATACGTTAAAATAAGACAGGGAGGATTATGGAGCATTGAAGAGCTGCCTTGCTTTGCTTCTGATGATGCCATGTTGATATCATGACTGACTAGATCGATAAATTCTCGGCTTTTGTCATCACGCATTAACCATTTCCCAAAAAATGATTGTAGAAAACCAAAGGTTGGTAGCAATTTTTCCATCGTATCCATCGTTATCCGCTCAATCTTTTGAATCATCGTGGGATCGGTGATAACTAAAAAATAACGCCATTGTCTATTTTTAGCAGTGGGAGCATTGGCTCCCGCATTTACAATAGTTTTGATTAGATCGGGATCAATGGGTTTAGGAAGATAATTCCGCTCTGAGCGTAAGGAAGCTAGAAACTGCTGCATCGATTCCCCATTGGGTTGCGGTTTATCTATTGGAATAAAATTCTGCTGATTCATACCCAGGTGCTGAATCGCGTTTTCAGGACATATCGCCACACAATGCCCACAGGTAATGCACCATCCCTGGTCGGATTGCCCGATGGTATTATCTGGGTTTACTACCAAAACATGACTGAGACAACTCCGCACACATCGTTCACAACGAGTGCATGTTTCGTGATTTATCTCAATCGGGTTCATTCTCGATTCTCCTTCAGTTTTTCAATGGTCTGTTCAATCCATTGGAGCTCATGTTTCGCATAACCAATTCCATTATCCAAAATCGCATCCCATATAAGCAGCTCCCGTGTATTCCGTGCGTATTCTCGTAGAAGTTGTCGATTTTGTTCCTCATAGGTGCTGAGCAACTGCTGTACCTGTTCCCCATACATGATTAATTGGTGAATAAGTTCCTCATTCGTGCGCAGATACGACCAAGATAATCGTAACAAAAATTCATGCCGGATAATCGGTAATTGCGAAGGCTGCTGCAACCATTCCGAAAGTGCCATTTCCCCCTGGTTGGTTATGGAATATATCTTTTTATTAGGGTGATCCTCTTGCATAACGAGTGTTTGTTCCACCAAGCCTTCCTGGAGGAGTTGTTTTAGTGTACGGTAGATTTGAGTATGATGGCAGTTCCAATAATAGTTGGTGGTAGCATTAAACTGTTTTTTTAAGTCATATCCAGATACCGGAGCAAGCTGAAGAAATCCGAGAATAGCAAATCGTAAAGACATAATTCCCTCACTATGTGATTAGTGAATAGTAGCTATGCACATAGTAAATATGCACATAACCACAGGAAAAGTCAAGTCTACCGTTTTTTTTATTCATTTGCCAATTTATGCGGCTATGCTTACCTTTCGAATACCTTCAGAGATACAGGTTTGCTTTTTTTTAGGGAACAAGAGGTAAACCGGTAGAGGGCAGAACCTGTTCTTACAAAGCAAAGGAATGGATATGAAAAACGTTGAAATGAAAGTTCAAGATGACAAGCTCATCATTGAAATTGATCTTACAAAGGATTTTGGTCCATCTTCATCTGGCAAGTCGATAATCATTGCCAGCACAGAGGGGAATCAGCCGATCCCTGAAAAAGAGGATATTAAAATCGGGCTGAACATTTACCGGAAAGCCTAACCTGGTAAACGCGTTGTTCTAAACGGACTGATGATTTATCCTAATGTGGCGGTGACCGGGGCATCAGGTCATGTTGGTGCTAATTTAATTCGGTTGCTCCTTCAGCAAAATAGAACTGTACGTGTGCTGGTACGGCATGATACGCGTGCGATGGAAGGGTTGAATGTGGAGCGTATCCACGGAGACTTATCGGACCCAGACACCTTACGGAAACTTTGTGATGGAGTCGATAGTGTATTTCATGCAGCAGGAACCATATCGCTATTAAGAAAACCAGAACCTGGGTTAGCAAAAGATAATGTGGATGGGACACGGAATATGGTTCAGGCGGCGCTTGCTTGTAATGTGAAGCGGTTTGTTCACTTTAGTACCATCCATATATTTTCACCCAACCCTCCGAATCAGCCTGTTGATGAGAATCGTGCCCTCGTTGATCCGAGTACGGCAGCGGGATATGATGCCTCTAAGAAGCTATCGGATGATGAAGTGCTGAAAGGAATCCAACAAGGATTAAACGCAGTGATTGTTAATCCTACAGCAGTGATGGGTCCTCATGATTACAAACCTTCACAACTGGGAGGGGTTTTACGGCGATTATTCCAGCGACGGTTTCAATTCTTGGTTCATGCGGGATATTACTGGATAGATGTGGATGATGTTGCGCTCGGCTCGATTTTAGCGGAGGAAAAGGGACGAACAGGGGAACGATACCTTCTGGCAGGGCATTATCACCCTTTTCATGAGGTTGTCGATATGATTGAAAACATCCTGGGAAAACCTGTCCCCCATGCGATTGTACCTATGTGGCTTGCCCAATTAGCCGCTCCGTTTGCACAGCTGTTTGGTCGGCTCACTAGAAAATCTCCTATTTTCACACCCTATACCCTAGATACGTTACTGAATCATCAACAAATATCGGATGCCAAAGCCCGATCAGAGTTGGGATTTCAACCACGTTCATTACAAGAAACATTGGAACGGTTATATCATTGGTTGAATGAAGTGGAGGGAGTTCAGGGAAAATGAATCCATCCCATATTTTTATTTGCACGGGTGAAATATCGGGTAATATTCATGGTGCTCATCTTGCGAAGGTACTCCAGGACTATTTTCCTGGATGTAGAATTGATGGTGTTGGAGCACAGGAAATGCAGGAGGTGGGCGTTCAGCTTATTGCGGATTTATCTACCATGAGTACGATTGGTGTATCGGGGTACATGGAATTTGCGAAATCATTGAAACAGCAAGGGAAAGCTATTCTTAAATACATTGTAGAAAGCTCGATTGATTTGGTGATTCTGGTGGATTGCGAAGGATTCAATCGGAATTTGCTCCGTGCGATTAAAAAACATCGTCCTCACCTTTGTTGTATTTACTTTATCACTCCCCAAGCTTGGCGTATCCGCTATTATGGGAAATTAGTCGTCAAAGATATTGCACGGTATGCAGATTTTGCAGTGACTCTTTTTGAGGAGGAAAAAGACACTTATAAACAACTGACAAAGCAGGTTGCTTATTTAGGAAATCCAGTTAAAGATTGTCTGGAACGGGTAGAAATCCCTTCGGATTTTCATACCCACTATCAGCTGGATTCCAGTAAACCAATCATTGCGCTTCTCCCTGGGAGTCGAGTAGCGGAGTTACGTACCTTACTACCCTTATTCCGGG
>CAYPZJ010000344.1:0-5675 GCA_964414635.1 uncultured Spirochaetia bacterium | reverse complement strand
CTTATCAGCTTAAGTTTAGATGCGAATATGATATCTGACATCACACCGGTAAGTACATTGACGAATTTGGATACCTTGCAGCTGGCAGGTAATTCGATCAGTAATTTGAGTCCCTTAAACGGGTTAAGTAATTTATCCGTCCTTGGTTTACGTTCTAATTCCATTAGCAATTTAAGTTTCATCTCAGGATTAACCGGGTTGACTTCACTTTATCTGGATTACAATAACATTGTAAGTGTATTGTCTATTTCAGGATTAACAAATCTTCAGGATTTATTCTTAATGGGGAATTCACTTACTAACATTGCTCCTCTTTCAACCATGTTTAATCTGGTCTACCTTCATTTGGAGAATAATGATCTATCGGATATTGGTTCATTTTCAGGCATTTATTCTTGCGCTTCCAATGCAACAATCTTTTTGGATGGGAATCCACTGGATTCGGGTGATAACCCCGATATTGCAGCGTTAACCGCTAAAGGATGTACTATGGATCCATCTAGCTTTTAAATAAAACGGCTGAATTTTCTTGAATCAACTATGGCATCTCCCAAAAAATATTTACGCAGTCATTTGCGACCAAAGTGAAGCAATCTGTTTTTTGGAAGCAATATCACTTCGTCGCTTCGCTTCTCGTGATGACGATTTTGCGTATATTTTTTTTTGGGAAAACCCTATGTTTCTGGTGAATCAAGGCATATTCAAAGCTAATTTGAATCTATCATGGTGGTTATTGGGAGTAGTACACAAAAAAAGCGGGAGCACCCAACGCCAAAACCCCACAGGGTCTGTGGGGTTTCGACTGGATAGTACATTAAACCTATCGCAACAACTGGAGAACCATTTGGGGGCGCATGTTTGCTTGGGCAAGCATTGCATTCGCAGCTTGTGTAAGAATGGTGTCTTTGGTGAATTCCACAGACAGTTCTGCCATATCCGTATCTCGGATTCGAGATTCAGACGCTTGCAAGTTTTCATGTCCAATCATTAAGGATTTCACTGCGAATTCCAAGCGGTTTTGATATGCTCCCAAGTCCGCACGTTGTTTGGATACCTTTTCCAATGCGCCATCTACCATACCAATAACGATATTTGCTTTGGATGGGGTAGAAAGACTGATGAAGGTTGCTTGCTGTGCATTTCCAACTGGATTTCTCAGTCCCAATCCTTGACTATTCATGGTTCCAATATACAGCTGTTCTCGCTGATCCATATTGGCACCAATGTGTAGCCACATACTTGCTGTTACGACATTATTCGCAGCAGGCACTGCATATCGTCCCGTAAGCATGTTTAACTGGTTGAATTGAGCATGAGAAGCGATCCGGTCGATTTCGTCCACAAGCTGGGAGATTTCCACCTGGATTTGCATACGATCTTCTGCCGTATAAATACCATTCGCAGCTTGGACAGCCAATTCACGAATTCGGTGGAGTACATCCTGGGAAGCTTGTAGATAACCTTCCGTTGTTTGGATGAAGGAAATGCCATCTTCAGCATTTCGGGTAGCTTGGCGCAGACCACGAATCTGAGCACGCATCTTTTCAGAAATAGCTAATCCCGCTGGATCGTCGCAAGCACGGTTGATACGCATGCCGCTCGACAGCTTTTCCATAGCTTTGTCTGTCTGGATGTAATTCATTTTCAGATTGCGGTGAGCAAAAATTCCGCTAATGTTGTGGTTAATGATCATTACTATCCTCCTTGATCTTAGGGGTGTAAACTTCCTTGTACTTATTTTGTCGGTGTGGGTTCATTTTTCTTTACACAAAATTCCCCCATCAATCCAGAAAAAATAGAATCATTCACGATTGTCAGGAATCAGCATTCAGCCATTTGCATTCAGTACAAAAGAGTTTGTATTCTTTTAAAGAAGACTGGCAAAATAAAAGTAGATCATGGTATGAATCCATTTTATGATAGGCTGGTTGAATCCTAACCGCTGACTGCTTCTTCCTGACTCCAATGAGAAATCAACATCACACCCTAATGTATAGTGATTGACCCCATACCAAAAAAAGTATATAATTGTGAATAGTATGCTGAGAAATCCATGGATTGTACCTTCTTGTTAGTAGAATTGTAGGAACGGGTTGTATGCTGGTAATCTGCAATCGATAAATAGAAACAAACGCCCACTTCTACGTCTAAACGTTATGTGGATCATTGTTGTACGGTTTGTTAATGGGTTCGGTTGAATATTGATTGAGAACACATCGGATGATTTGGGAATACAAGCGAGTTAAGTAATCGGTTAAAAGCGTTATGAATAATGGATATGAAACACTTCGCAGTTTTTTACTCCAACAAAGAAATCAGGTAATCCGCTCAGGACAAGGCATTCTTTGCCATGATTATCTCGTACCCGCTGGACCCTATGAAGAACAATGGGATTGGGATGGGTTTTTTATTGGATTAGCCTTAAGCAGAATGGATCCAACCCAGGCAATTTTCCTGAAAAATTGGGCACTAAACTACATTGAAAATGCAGATGAGCAAGGTAAGGTCCCTGGATGTTTATCCCCTCAGGGTATTGATCCACGACTTCACCAGATGAAACCCTTTTTAGCACAGGGAATTGAACTTGCAGCCTCATTGCTTTCGGATTATTCCTGGATTGATACATATTGGGAACAAATATGCTCCATTGTGCTCTATCGTGAACGATTCTTCTGGAAGGATGCATATGGATTGGCTGTATGGTATGATAGTATGGAATCGGGCGCTGATAATAATATCGCCCTGCTAGATTATCCTAAAAAAACGGTTTTAGCCACGGATATCAATACATTCCTCTATTTAGAATACATCGCGCTCTCTCGGTTAGCCACAGTACTTTTAAAGCAAACCGAGCAACAACGATTCCTGGAGAAAGCAACCAGACTGAAAAACCAAATGCAGACGCATTTGTGGAATGAAGAGGATAAGATTTTCTATAATCGTGACACCCAAACCGACACATGGATATCCTGTATCTCGTATGCATCGTTTGTCCCACTCTGGGCAGGGATTCCATCCATGCAACAGGGAGAACAGACTATCCTGCGCTATTTACTAAATCCAGATCATCTGTGGACATCGTATGGCTTGCGAAGTTTATCCAAGCAGGATGCACACTATAACAATATCAACATGATTAAACCCCACTCAAATTGGCAGGGACCAATCTGGGTCGTGGCTAACTATATGTATATTATGGGGTTAATGAATTATAATTTTGAGGATGCTGCCCGAAAAGCCGCCACAAATCTACTCCTGACCCTTCAAAATGATATTCAAAACCATTCCGGGATGCATGAAAATTATGATGCAGAAACCGGAGAGCCCCTTGCTGCCCCTCAGTTTATTTCCTGGAATTTGCTTGCCTTAGAATTGCTTTCGTTGTTGGATCATTAAACATCGTTTTCTTATGACGATTATGATAGGCATTACCATGCTTAAGATTCAATCCTGAATTATACCGTGTCCAAGAATAATTCAATTGAAGTTCCAAAGGGCGACCGCAAGAGTCGCCCCAATAAAGATCGAATGATTTTTGATTTTTTCAACACTCCCCAAGAATTGCGCCTACTGAAAACATTTGTAGGTGTAAAGCTTGCCCTTACCCAAAATTGAATTTATACCCAACTTGGTATTAGGCGGATTCTGGATCAGCCAGCGTAATCCCCTTTTCCGATGTAACATTCAGTACGGATTTTACTTCTTTGTTTAGGGAGGCTGTATCGGTTCGAATGGAGGATATTTTTTCCAATAGGGAAGCAGAATGGTTGCTTGTTTCCTGCAATTCATCTACCACACCCAGCTGTTCTTTCACATAAGTGGAAAGGCTTTCAAATGATTGATTATAGGATTGTACAATACTATTTCCCTCCATCACACTGTCCCGGATCGCATTGGTGAGCTGTACTATTTCCCGAGTACCCCCAAGCGCTTCTTTATTTGTTATCATCTGTTCTTCCATTGCGCTGGAAATCTCCTGGATAAGCGGATATACATCGTTGACATTTTCTACGATTTCCACAAGGTTTTTACTGACCTCCCGCACCACACTAGAACTTTTCGATATCTGATCCGTCATATTTTCAATGATCTCGGATATCTCCTGAGCACGGGTATTGGACTCATCAGCTAATTTTCGGATTTCATCCGCTACTACGCCAAACCCTTTTCCATATTCCCCTGCGTGGGCGGCTTCGATGTTAGCATTCATCGCAAGTAGATTGGTTTGTTCGGCAATATTCGAGATGGTTCCGATGATTTCAAGCATTTCGGATTGGTATTCCGAAAGGCCTTGGATCGTATCCCGTACGCTTTCAATACTCTTTTGCCCGCGTTCTGCGGAACGGGTTAGTTTTACATTGATTTCATCTGCTGTTTTAATATTTCTCGTGATGGATGTGATGGATTCATACATTTCTTCTTGGGCGACGGAATTTTGATTTACGTAGCTGGACTGGGATTCAATACTATCAGTTATCTTTTTAATTGATTCAGTCAAGGTTGCCAGTTGATCCGTGGTTTGTCTCATATCGCCTTCCATGGTGGAAGAGGAAGCGGCAAGTTTGCTTATTTTTTCGGTATACCCTTGTAGGCTTTCTCCAATATCATCTAAATGTGTGTACATGGTGTTATGAGATTGATTCAGATGTCCTTGAATTTCCTGTACATTACCGATGATTTCTTGTAAATCAGTCGCAATGGTCTGGTTTTCCGTTTTCTCATGCATGGTTTTTTTAAGCAAAATTTGTTGAATATGCGTCAGATACAAAAAAAATGCACCCGCTATGACGGTTACTGCAATGATAGGAGGAATCCGCCCTGTTAGGATCGGATCATTTATTTGTATTACCCCAATGATGATATACGTGAGTAATAAGACAGTATGGATAATTGTAGCAATCCGGTTAATTAAAAATGCCGTTGCCGTCAAAATCAATAAGGAGGAACCGGATGTGGTTAAAAAAACATAGGGAAGCTCGGGACGTCCCCAATAAGAAAACGCAAACATCACCAATACAACCTGGGTTGAAGTAACAATGATGATACTTCCAATTAGCACCCGATTTATATGAATTAGCAAGGCTGCTCCTCCAGTAAAAATGAAAAGCACACCAATTCCCACAAGCGCAGGCGTATTAAAATCCAGTTTCCCTAAAAGTCCAATTATCAACATTACCAAAAAAGCTGCTGTACAGATAACGGATAGCATAAAAGAAATGCGTTTGGTTCGAATATCATAAAATTCTTGTGCAGACAACTGCTCCATAGTTGAGTTCACCATAATCTCTCCCCTTTCCTATTTATCTACAAGGTTGTTATAAATATTAGCAAAAAATGCGAGTAATTCAAACCATACTGAGAAATCCGTGATTTTTGTTTCGGGTTTACTATTCTTGGAGTTGGGTGGGGTATTGCACAAATATAAGTGGGAGCCTACATTAAACGCCCCATCCTTACAATTTTTTGGATGATTTCGATAGGATACTTCCCCATGGGGAGTGTTGAAAAAATCAAAAATCATTCGATCTTTGTAGAGGCGACTCTTGCGGTCGTCCTTTGGAACAGGATATTGAAAAGGGCAGACGCAAGACCTGTCCCTATATTTGTGTTTTTCAACACCCCCCTTGCGATTGCCTCAGATTATACCAGTTGTATTTATATTTGAATTAGATAAT
>CAYPZJ010000343.1:0-5706 GCA_964414635.1 uncultured Spirochaetia bacterium | reverse complement strand
GTTTACTTTGAAGAAAATATTATTATATTAAGAAAAGCTTGATCCTTCAGTACCGTTTCTCCAGGAGATGGAGTGAAACAACGGAAACTTTTTTAGGGAGTGATTGAATGAAAAAGACCATCGGAATCGCAATACTGGGTATAATTATGCTAGCGGGGGTTTCCCTCCTCTCATCACAATCCAACCGAGAAAATTCACAGGTTGATCGGGTGGTGATATTCGATTTTCTTCCTTTGGATGTGAATGAAGATGTAGCTTACGACGTAACCGATTATATAATTGAAAATTTTGAAGGAATGGATAATGTAGAATTAGTAACCTTCGATGAATTGGAAGCGGTGTTAAATGTGATCCAACCTTTGGATCAACCAGAAGATTCCTCCAGTTCCAATGACGATCCTCTTACAGGGGAACCAAAGAAAAAAATCTTTCCCGTTTCTGTTCATCCATTTGATTCGGATGAGTTTGCAGCAGCCATCGGGAAAGAATTAGACGCCGATTATATGCTTACAGGTGCCATTCAGAAAAAATCGCAAGGCGTTGATATTTTTGGGAAAGTAATCAACCTCCATAGCGCACAGGTCAAGCGTCCTGCTACTATCCGTGTAAGCAATGAATCCCAGGTTGCTGGTAAGAATGCAGCGTTTCTTGAAGAACTCAAATCGAGTTTAGACCAATTACGTCGAATCCAGCAACAGGATCTAAATTCCTTAGTTGAATTGCGTAGAAAAATCGATGATACACGCGCAACCCTCGATCAAAACATGAAGTACATCCCTGGTGGAAATTTTCAGATGGGAGCCGAAGATCTTACTGATTGGGATGCGCCGCCCCATTCAGTCTACGTTCGTAATTTCTATATGGATATTTATGAGGTTCGAAATTGGGAATACGCTACATTCCTAACTGATGCTGCTCCCAGCATTAACCAAGTAGAGAAATACATTGCTATTTATGATGGATTCACTCGTATTAAACAATTAGGACAAGGAAAATACATTCCTAATTCTGAAGTAGACTATGCAAAACCAGTTGTTAATGTGAGTTGGTATGGTGCGGAGGCATTTTGTGAATGGGCAGGGAAAGAACTCCCATCGGAAGCGGAATGGGAATACGCAGCAGGTGGCCCCAATCGTTATAAATATGCCTATGCTAATGAATTTCAACCTCAAAACGTTCGTTGGAATAGCGGAACGATTGCAGATGCACGATATGGTGGTCCCAATGATTTTGGGTTGTTTAATATGATAGGGAATGTATATGAATGGTGTACCGACTGGTTTCGAGCAGATTATTACACGATGACCGGTTTTGAAAACCCTCAAGGACCAACAAAAGAGCAGTTCTCCGAGGAAGAATTCGCCCCCTATTTTGTTCACAAATCCCTACGTGGGGGTGCATTCAATACACAGGAACGACATGAATTGCGAATTGAAAGACGATGGTGGTATACCCCTGATACCCAGCGTAATTATGTTGGATTCCGCTGCGTTCGCAGACGATAAACCGCATTTCTTGTTTCCCAAGATTACACCAACCTTTCTTACAAGCTTGTTAAGTACAGATCAGACTGGCTCGTTATAGTTTAACATGGATAATCGAAAATAATTCCGTATTTTTGGTTATCTCTTGAGTACAACCGTATAACGAAATCCAATGGCATAAATCCTTTCATATAAGAATCAGTCTCCCATCGTAGTTACCAAATATTATTGACCCACCATGTTCCGTACAATGGAACGTATACCTTTTAGTGCTAATAAAGGGAGGGGGACATTTTATCATTCATAACCCTCTCTTTTGCAAACCATTACTAAATTAGGTGTACCACGCATCCATTAAAGAAAACCTTTGGGAACTATCCCCTATCCGTTTGGTTGAACTTACAAAACAAAAGAGAATCTTTGTTGGTTGACCTGCTAGTAATTGGATATTACCTTCCCCAAAATAATTCATCCTTTGATCGGATGTAGGATTCACCCAAGAGAGGAAGTTATGGCAACAAATATTTTAAAGGGAGCCCGTGTTTATTTATCGGGTCCAATGGATTTTGTAGGTTCTCGTGTGATAGAGAAATATTTGGGTTGGCGGGCTTTACTTACCCCTATTCTTAAGGCGCTGGGAGTAACGATTCTGGATCCTTGGAATAAACCAACGATTCGGGGACATCACTTTTATGGAGAGGAAGGGGCAACGTATAGCAAGGAAGTGTATGAATCAGATTTTTGGACGCATCCAGGTACACGAGCCCGTTTTGAGCAGGAATTTTGGGAGACTGTACATCTGGATTTACGGATGGTGGATATGGCAGATTTTCTGATTGCTTTCATCCCAACGAATATCTATAGTGTCGGTACCGTCCATGAGATTGTTTTAGCTCGAACTCAACACAAACCCGTTTTATGTGTTAGTCCTCCCATTGAATATGATTTTTTCCCGGAGTTAAATTCATTAAGCGACAAAGCGAAAGCGGCTCTTAAGCACTATGGATTAAAAGAAAACTCTTCGGGTATACCAAGCCAATGGTATGGAAATATTGTTGGAGGGCAGAATTTTTTTAATGGGTTTGGATGGGAGAATCTTCCATTTAAATCCGATGATTTTTATCCATCCTTAATAGAAAATGTGCTAAATCTGACAAAACCTACGGAGCATCGGCAGGATATCGTTCAACTTTGGGAAGAGGTTACTCAGTGGATTCAAGAGTTTGAGCCCCTGAAGCAATTAAATGGGGGAATTCTTCATCATATATCGTTTCGAATAGCAGCTGAAAAAGCCTTGTTACAAACGGAGATGGAAAGGATGCCGGAACGTGACCGGAACTATTTTTGGTACAATCATCAATATATGCCGGTTCGTCCGCTGCTGTTTCAGTTATTCAGTATTGCAGCTGGTCATGTTCCACCTCGTCTGAATATTGTTTCTGAAGTAGACGAACAGGGTGAGGTACATTATCGCAGCTTCGAGTCCATTGATGATAATTGGATGTTACTTAGTCCACCGGATGAATCATGATGGAGAATTCACAAAAAAATCACGCGGAACCTACGAGGAATACACAAGCCATTCATGAGATATGTATGAACTTCGCCTAAATTTATATGGGAAATGATCGACAAAGAAACCGAATACCATCGGTTGATGTATCATGAAGGAAGATACATGAGAATTATCCAAAAGTTTGGCGGAACCTCCCTAGGTGGACAGGAAAAACTCCAAAGTGTTGTTCGCGTTCTGAAACAATATACCGATCATCAATATGGGATCATTGTTTCTGCTTTTAGTCATACGACAAAAGAAGAAGGAACCACCAGCAAGCTGCTGGATGCCATTGCCCTTGCACAGGCTCACCAGCCTTATCATCATATTCTACAGCATATTCAAGTACAACATCTTACTACCATCGAAGGATGGCTTACCGCTCCATCTATCGTAAATGAAATCAGCCTAGGGATCGATCAGGAAATTCAATTAGTACGGCGAGTACTTGATCGGATCGCGAAATTGGGAGAAGTAAGCTGTTTTGATGAAAATACAATTATCGGAGCAGGGGAACGGTTGGCAGCCCGTTTTCTTACAGGAGTCCTCAAACATGAGGGACTAAATGCGGTTTACATAGATTTGTCGGAAGTAGCTCCATTCGATGAAAATTCCGTTGCTGAGGCGATTATCCCGTTGGATCTGTATAATCAAGTAGAGCAACGGTTAGCCTATGTGTTGGAAAAACGCTTAAACCAGTCAGAAATACCAGTGGTAACAGGCTACATCGGACAGATTCCTGGGGGAATTCTTACCCAGATCGGAAGAGGATATTCAGATTTTACTGCTTCATTAGCTGCATCAGCAATACAAGCAGATGAACTATGGATTTGGAAGGAAGTAGATGGTATTTTCTCGACTGATCCTACCCTTTGTACTGATGCGCAACTTCTTACCTATATTACCCCCCAAGAAGCATCGGAACTTGCCTATTTTGGATCGGAGGTTATTCATCCATTCACCATGGAACGAGCGATCCAAGCGAGTATCCCTGTCCGAGTACGGAACACATTCCGTACGGAAATTCATGGAACCAAGGTGATTCATCCCCCTTTGCATGAACAAACACCCAAAGGTATTACAGCCATTGCTGTTAAAAAGGATGTTCATGTTGTGAGTATTCGATCCAATCAGCTACTATCGCCTTCCGATTTTTTATCTCGTGTTTTCGCCCTTTGTCAGCAATTACATCTCCGGGTGGATCTTATTTCTACTTCAGAAGGGGCACTTTCTATGGCTATAGAAGCAAGCCCACGGATTGATGATCTAAAAGCAGAACTGCGAGTTTATGGTGAATTAAAATCCTATGATTCATATACCATATTAACATTGGTGGGGACGGGTATACGAATGCGGATGGGTATCTCTGGGGAAATGATTTCCTTGCTAAAACAAAATAAAATACCTGTGGAAATGATTGCCCATGGTGCTTCCAAAGTAAGTATTTCCTGCGTATTGTGCTCGGAATATATGAAAGATGCACTTTCCATCCTTCATCAACATTTTATTGGTTCTAATCCCAATTTGAAATTGGTATCCCAAGTTTCTTAACGGATGTAAGTATATAAAGGGCGGGATTAATGAGCGGAAAACCGCAGATCTTCGCTAAGTTTATGATCGGGAACTACATCGATTTCAAGACGGGTTTCAAAATCGGTTTCACCCGCATCTAATCTATCTTGGTATTCTTTGATTTTCTGTGATATTAATTTATGTACAACCCGTGCCATATCCAACAGAACGGAAGGTTTTTCTTTACTAATATCACCAAAACCAAACATTTTTCCCACTAGCGCACGTGCTCCTGCAAATTTTTTGATCCGTTTGGGGATATCATTTTCAAAAAAACACATGCGATAATTCAATAGGGAATACAAGTATTTGACTCCGTCGTACCCAAAATCTTTATCCGTGTCAGGTCCTAATGTGCCGGTGTGCATCAAGGGTTCTTCCCCTTTCTGCTCACGTTCCAAGGTTAGTTCATAGAAACGGGCGGCATTTTGATAATACTGATCCTGCATTTTTAGGTATTTTTGGATTTCGTTTTTATCTTCCAATTCGTGGTTAACTAAATCTTCGAGCAACCAGGCACACCGAAGCGCTGCTCGTCCGGTGTTAAAACTAGGGCTGTAAGATACCGGTAGCAGTTGATAGCATTGAAATGCCAGCATGTAACTGACGATTCCTTCTTGAATTCCTCGGAATTCGGTATAAAAGCTACATGTTGGGAAGAATTCACGAACAAAATTAACACGATCGGCGGTTGTTTGGACTAAAGTTTGGAATAATTCTTTATCATTAATCGGCTTAATAAAATCGGAAGGCATGGTGCTAAATAAACATTTTGGGCACGTGGCGACCGAATAGATCAAGGGACGGACGCGTCCGTATTTTTCTGTGGGGCGATAATACCGGCGTAATTCCACAGATAATCCTTCCGCTACGAGTCGTCCTCGTCCCGAAAGCATCTCTTCGTGTCGATGCTTGGTTTTGCAGACCGGGCACGTAAACGGTTCTTTTCGTAAAAAACTGACGCGTGGTTGGTTTGACATAACTTACCTGCTATTGAATAGTATAGAAGGATTTGACAAAAAAGGCAAGAATTCTTGTGGTTCTGGGTGCGATTTCATCTCTGGGTTTTTATAGATTTTATGTTTTAGATTATAC
>CAYPZJ010000342.1:0-5717 GCA_964414635.1 uncultured Spirochaetia bacterium | reverse complement strand
ATATTAAGCCGGGTGATCGAAAAATCAAAAACACATTGGGACGATATCCTGCTACGTCGGGGCGTATTCAGTAAAATTTCTCACTTTGTACCAGCCATTATCATTTATCTGACTGCCTCCTCCTTTCCAGGAATGGAAGACTGGATACAACGATTATCCGTAATTTATATGATTGCAGTCGGCTTATGGGTAATCAATGCAGTGCTGTCTTCCATCGTGGAGATCTACCGAACGTATGAGATTTCTAAAAAGCGTCCAATCAAAGGATATATTCAGCTGATACAGATTTTCCTGTATATCGTCGCGGGAATTTTAGCGTTTTCCATTCTGCTTAATTTCAATCCATGGAGTTTGCTCACTGGTTTAGGTGCCATGACCGCTGTGTTATTGCTGGTATTCAAGGATTCTATCTTGGGTCTCATTGCCAGTATTCAATTGGCTGCTAACAACATGGTTCAACGAGGTGATTGGATTGAAATGCCTCAATATGGAGCGGATGGGGATGTAATGGATGTCACCCTCCATACTGTAAAGGTTCAAAACTGGGATAAAACCATTTCTACGATTCCCACCCACGCATTGATTTCCGAGACATTTAAAAACTGGCGGGGAATGACCGAATCGGGAGGTAGGCGTATAAAACGCTCGCTTAGCTTGGATATGAATAGTGTTAAGTTTGTGGATCAACCGATGTTGGATCGCTTTAAAAAAATACAATTACTACAGGAATATTTAGACGCGAAAACGAAAGAAATAACTTCCTATAATAAAGAAAAAGGGGTCGATCCATCGTCGATTGTCAATGGGCGCAACCTAACCAATCTCGGTACGTTTCGGGCATATTGTGTGGAGTATTTAAAACAGCATCCACTGATTCATGATGATATGACATTCCTTGTTCGGCACCTTGCTCCCAACGAAAAGGGGATATCCATTGAAATCTATGTTTTTAGTCGAGAGCAACGGTGGGCGTTTTATGAAGCACTCCAGGCTGATATTTTTGATCATTTGCTAGCTATTCTACCTGAATTTGAATTACGTCCCTTCCAAAATCCAAGCGGTAATGATCTGCGCATATTAATGAAATCCCAAGGTGAATAAGGTACTAGCAGAGTAAAACGGCAGTAATTGTTGTTTTCTTCTGTTACAAATAATCACACCATTTAACCCTTTTTTTCCTTTCCTCTCCTTGACCAATCCTGCTATCCTCCATTATATTACTAGGGTATGCTAGGTTATCTTGCATGATCAACTGATCAACATTGTAAAACATCGTTGACCGAATCACACAATACGAAATGGGTTTTTTATGGGATTCTATCCAACTGAATTAATTGATGAAGTGCGGGAACGCAGTCCCATCGGTGATATAATCGGTCAGTATGTTAAACTGAAGAAGCGGGGAAAAAACCTTGTTGGACTATGCCCCTTTCATAACGAAAAAACCCCTTCCTTTACGGTGAATATAGAACGAAAAAGTTATTACTGTTTTGGATGCCATGCCAAAGGAAATGTCTTTACTTTTCTTATGGAGTTCAAAAAAGTTGATTTCCCAGATGCTGTGAAAGAAGCAGCAGAATATGCGGGAATTACGTTATATACTGTTAAAGGAAACAATAGCCCTCAAACGAGTATACGGGATCAAATAGCGAAAGCCAATGAAGAAGCATGCATGTTTTATCATAAAAACCTATTGAATCCTACGCTGGGACGAGCAGCGATGACATATCTTGAAAAACGGGGGTTAAAAAGAGATACGATTAAACAGTTCAGATTGGGTTATGCTCGGGATAGCTGGGATTCGTTATTACAATTTCTAACTCAAGCCAATTTCAAACCAGACGTAATTGAACGAGCTGATTTAATTAAAACCGGTTCTACTGGAAAACAGTATGACAGTTTTCGAAACCGGGTAATCTTTCCTATTTGGGATGAAAAAGACCGTGTGGTAGCATTCGGGGGACGTATACTCGATGCCGAACAACAACCGAAATATCTAAATTCTGCTAACCATCCATTATTTAACAAAGGAGAGTTGCTGTACAACCTGAATTTTGCGAAAACACATATCCGCAATCTGGATACCGCTTTAATTGCAGAAGGATACATGGATGTAATTGGGTTATGGCAAGCCGGGGTTAAAAATGTCGTAGCTCCAATGGGTACCGCATTGCGAGAAGCGCATACAAAGCGGTTAATTCAGTATTGTAGCCGACTTATCCTTGTATTTGACGGAGATGACGCTGGGAAACGTGCTGCGGAAGCGGCTTTGATCCCTGCATTAAAATCAAATTTGCATGTAGCCGTTGTAGTTCTTCCCCCTGATATGGATCCATTTGATTTTGTATCAGAACGGGGAAAAGTCGCTTGGGAAGATTATCTTCGTGAACATGCTACCGAAGCGTTGGAATATAAGGTACAAACTACTGCAGCACAATACGAATTGGATTCCCATATTGGGAAACGGCAATTTTTGGAAGCCAATGGGCAGTTTCTTCGTGACGTGGATGACGAAATGGTTTCTGAAACGTACATCAAAATTGTAGGAAAAACACTGGATATGCCGGTGGACACGGTACGAAAATACCTGCTAAAGGGAGGGTTCTCCAGAAGAAACGTAGCGGGATCGCAACCGGTTGGACGGCTTCAAACCTCCCACTATTTAATGAATAAAGAAAAAAAATTACTGCTCGCTTTGATGCTAAATAAACCGTTATATGATGAGTTTGCAGCGGAATTATCCACCGAATTATTTCATCATCCGTTAACACGTAAGTTTTATCGGTTGATTGTGGAAGCATTTGAAAGCGAGGATCCCCTCGATTTGGAATGGTTGACCGCTAAGCTGGAAGATGACAAATTATCCAATGAGATTTATCAGGTTGCGATGGAGAATATTCCATTTTATGAAATGGATCCCTCCCGTTTCTTTATGGATACACTTTTGGAGATCAAACGGTTGGATTATGAAATTCGAATGGATCAGATCAATGAGGAACTGAAGAAGATAAACCCAAAAGAAAACCCAGAGTTTTATCGCATTTGCCAAGAAGAATATAAGTTTTTAGTACAGGAAAAGATACGATTAGGAAACACAGTTTCGTATTACAATATGAACCCAGCGGTGCCGAAAAAACCGGTAGAATCAAGTGAAATACGGTAGGAAATCCTATGGAATTGGATGAAATAGCGAAAATCATCAATTCATTAAAGGCTCGGGCTAAATCCCAAGGCTACCTGACGATTGATCAAATAAATGATATGTTGCCCACTGCTTCGGAGGTAACCGATCAAATTGATGACCTAATTCTTGAGCTCTCCGAAGATCGTATTGATATTCTCGATAAGGAACCTGAATCATCTGCTCCATCTTCCAGCCGTAAAACCAATAAAACCCAGACATCCTTGAAAAAATCAAAACCAGCACCCAAAAAAGATGGTGATACAACCGACTCGGATGATACGCGACCTCTTACCCCATCGGATGCAGAAGAAAAAGCTACTGCAGACCGAGCATTTGATGGTGATGATTTGGATAGTTCCCAGCTAAACACGTTGGAACTATACCTCTCAGAAATTGGGGATTACCACCCGCTTCCACTCGAGAAAGAATTGGAATTGGGTGAACAATTGGAACGAGCGGAACAAGCATTAAAGGAACGCTTGATTTGTACACCCTTCGCTATAAGCCAGCTGCATAAAATCACAACCCGTTTTTTTATTTCCAAAAACCCGGATGATGATCCATTGAGTCTGAATAAGAATGAAAAACTCATTCCTAAACTGAAGCGGATACAAATCCTTATGGAAGAAATTCAGCAGAATATTCATGAATGTTACCAAACAAATCGTCATACCATCCGACGAAAAAAGGATGCAGAACAACGTTATTTTGAACAAGTACAATCACTGATACTAGAACATAAAGAAGAATTATACGCTATTCCTTTACGTAAAGAATGTGTGCATCGCTGGGTAGCGGGTTTGGAAAACCATATTCACCATTTGGATGAAATGAAGGCATTGCTTCAACAGGAAAAGCGGAAACGTATGACTGAACGATACAAACGACATATCCGTTGGCAAACATATCGATTAAAAATGACGATCCCTCAGGTTAAAGACCTCTTAAGCGATTTGCATATATTAAATGTACGGATTCAGGAAGCGAAAACTGAGTTAATCAATGCAAATTTAAAATTGGTGGTTCACATTGCCAAACACTCTGCATCGTATGATACCTCGTTTTATGATTTAATTCAAGAGGGTAATATGGGATTGGTAAAGGCAGTAGATCGGTACGATTATAAACGGGGTTACCGGTTCAGCACCTACGCAACGTGGTGGATCCGTCAAATGATTCATCAGTATGTTGTTAAGAATTCTAAATCCATCCAAATTCCCAGCTATGTAAACAACTTGATTAATAAGTTAGTCCGTACTACACGCGAGATGAAAAATGTGCTTGGGAAGACTCCGACTAATCAACAAATTGCGAAACGTTTGAATTGGCCCGTGAGCAAAGTCAATCTTATCCGTCACATTGTACAAAATCCAATTTCGTTGGATGCACCCGTAGGCGAAAGCAATGAACATGCCCTTGTAGATTATGTTCCTTCACAAGGTGATGAGGATCCCATCAACCTTGTAAATGACAGCGGGTTGCATGAATTATTAGAACAGTGCATTAATGAATTACCTGAACGTGAGCGAGATATTTTAGCCTTACGGTTTGGTTTCAAAGATGGTCATAATTATACTATTCGTGAAATTGCTCAAACCTTGGATATTAACCCGAAACAAGTCCGCTACCATAACATACGTGGTTTAAAATTGCTCCGGGATTCCGAGGGAGGAAAACGACTCAAAGCCTTTTTGGAAGAATAAATCATGAAAAAAAAACGAATCTTTTCTGGGATACAACCTAGCGGATCCCCCCATCTGGGAAACTATTTCGGCGCTCTTCGAAACTGGGTTGCCTTACAAGATGAATATGAAGGGATCTATTCTGTAGTAAATTACCATGCAATGACCATCGCCTACGAACCCGAAGCCTTTGCTAAAGCAACCTGGGACATGGCGCGGGATTTATTGGCAATGGGGGTTGATCCGGATAGGTCTATTCTTTTTATTCAAACCGATGTCCCCGAACATACCGAATTAGCCTGGATTTTGGGAACCGCTACCATGATGGGTGAATTAGAACGCATGACCCAATTTAAAGATAAAGCACAGCATAATAAAGACAATATTAACGCGGGTTTGTTTACCTATCCCATTTTGCAGGCTGCCGATATTACCTTGTATAAGGCAGAAGCTGTTCCAATTGGTGAAGACCAGGTGCAGCATCTGGAATTATGTCGAGATATCGTCCGCCGTTTTAACCAGCGGTATAAACCCCTGTTAAAAGAACCGCAACCTGTTTTAAGTCCCGCCCCCCGTATTATGGGGTTGGATGGAAAACAGAAGATGGGTAAATCACTGGATAATTATATCGGTATCTTTGAACCCGAGGAATCATTTCAGAAAAAATTGATGCGAATGGTAACGGATGAGAACAGAAAGCGCCGTACCGATCCCGGAAACCCCGATATTTGTAATATCTACACTATGCACAAATGCGTCACCCCAACCGAAACCGTAAAGGAGATTAATACAACCTGTCGCACCGCTGAAATCGGATGTGTGGATTGTAAGAAAATTTTGCTGCAGCATAT
>CAYPZJ010000341.1:0-5771 GCA_964414635.1 uncultured Spirochaetia bacterium | reverse complement strand
ATAGGCGGTATATACAACGCTTGAAGCGGTTTTTAGAGAGCGCGTAATATCAGTATAATAATATAGCCCGGTTTTTTCTATCCAACAAGTGAAATTCTTACGTTTTTTTTTATCCTTGAATAGCCATTTCTCAGACAAACACCCAAGCGAATAAATCTTCCAAAAAAATAGCAACCTGTCCACTCGAATAGTTTTAACTATATTATAGCTGCACATCGAAAAGTGAGTTACAACGGGAAAGTGGGATAACCCGGAGTTTTCACATCACCGATTGCATACCCTAGTTCACAATGAGGGTACATGCGTATCATTGTAAATCATATCACTCCATATTCTAAACGAAGAATACTTATCCTACTTATCGTAGTTGGATGTATTCTAATCGGTGCCCCGTTAAAACAAGCAAAACCCAATTCAAGAATAGAGATCCCACCGTTTCATACTTATCCATTGCTATTTGCGCATTCTCCACCTTCTTATCATCCAGTCGATATTACCCGCGCTGTACTTCATGCATCGTATCACCAGATTGTTCAAACCCAGCTGTATTATCAACATCTTGTATCGGAGCGTTTTTCACTATCGACGTTCACCTTTGGACCCCTCCAGTTTACAATAGAAATCCCGGTATTAAACCAAGTTCCGAATACGGATTTTTTCAATCAACTATATTATCGTCTCCAAAATCCCGGTTCATCTCATGTTACGCTTACCGTCCCTGCTTTCCTTTTTGACCCACAATTTCCATTTCCGTTCTATCAAACGACACTTTCTGCGGGATTTATTTCTTCACTAGCACTTGTTCGGTTGGGTGTTATGGAACAATTATATTTGGATATCCGGTACCCAGTGGAAGACCATTTTGGCAAAATCTACTTAAAAGCGCATGTGACATGGCATATACATACCTATTCTGATTGGTTGATCGGATGCTTGGTATCATTTCAAATGATGGGGTGTAAGTTACCGTTTACGTGCTTTGGAGATGCAGTACAAGACTATTGGATCTATACAGGAATGTATTATTCATTTCACTGATTGGTTTCTCCCATCCCTTGGCGGATTAAAACCAAATTGCCTCGCTCTTTCCGCCAGGATTCAGTAAAATAAAAGCGTTGATTATCCACAACCCACAAGACGTCACGGGTTTGACCTTCGATAACATGCATAAATTCAAAGACCAACGGAACTTCTTGGTTTGTCTTACCAAGCGCATATTGCCAATCCATAACCGGACGCTTGTTTCCTTTGGTAATATTGAGTGCCACTGTATTGTTATGAGTCTTAAAATGGTATAATAAATTTTTGTGGGGGGTTTGAACCTGAATTTGCACTTCATACCCACGTTCGAGCGATGTAATATCCATTTGATATGTTCCCCGTTCCGAGCGTGTGGGGGATGTTTTTCGTTGATCATATGTCATGAGGATAAACTCACTCACGGGTTCTTCCTTATTGGCCGGATTTCTATTTGCATCATATTTGGGAATTGGCATATAAATATTCGTTGCCCCATTTTTATTCTAATCTTTCGGTTTTGGTTATCAACAGGGTTATTATAATTCGAGATTCAAACCTTCTTTAGCAGCGATGAGTTCAAAAGAAACATCATCGGATGCGGCTTGTTTCTCCATTTCAGCAAATTTGCGATCCAATTTTTCATCGGTAGATTCTGGATGATACCCAAAAAAGATGAGTGTTTTAGGATTTACCTCACGGGCAAATTCGTACGCTTGCTGAAACGTACACCGTGCCCAGCCTTCCATATAATCTTTATTTTCCAAATGAAATGCATCATGAATCAGAATATCACAATCCGTACAAAACGTCTTAAGCGTTTTTAAGGGCTTCTGCTGTTCCTTAGCTGTTTGGTATTCATATCCAGGGAGGTATGCGATTTTTTTCCCTTCCAGATGGAGTGAAAATCCCAACGCCAAATGGGCGTTTCCTAAATCGATGGTTTCTAAATCCATTTTTTTTATTTTCCGCTTTTCTTCTTCCAAATCAAAATAATTCCGAGTTGAACGTAGTTCATTTAAGCGTAGCGGAAAATAGGAATAGGTCATGGAACCAGCGATATACATTTCCACATCTCCCTGTTCTTCACCCGGACCATAGGTATCTAAAACCGTTGTCGGGATGAAGGAGGGAACAAAAAAGGGTAACCCTTGTGTATGATCCCATTTTACATCGGATACCAGAAGGGAGATTTCCATCGGTCCATTTTTCAAATCGTTTCCCATCATGAAATCCCCAAGCATACGGATCCCCGTTCCTGCTTCCAATGCATAAATTTGATTATCGCTATCCCGAATTTCGATACACGGAGTATTACCCCCATAACGGACAAAATCATTACCTGGTGTTGGAACTTGCCCTCGAACACCCCAAAATCGTAATATCATATTACTCCCTCATGTACTTAAGATGGTTTTTAGCGAATCATAACAGATGCCCTTCTTAAATATAATAAGGAGACGAGTTTTTAGAAACAGTTATTTCCAAAATCCGTCTTAGCTGTTGTTCCTATTATTGGTATGATTCGCTTTGGTTACACAACATTGTAGGAATTTTTCCATAGATAAAGGTATATTTCTTCTAATCAAACGCTTCATCCTGTTCTCCGTTATTATATTACTTTTGACCGATTCCCACTCTATCTGTGTTACATTTATAATGAGTGGGTTGTTAAGAGTTTACATATAGTACCATATCTAAAACCGCTCAACACAATACGCCCTCTGACAACGGGGAAATGATTTAACGAAATAAAGGAGATCCTGCATGATTTCAAATGTAAAAAGAGGGGCAATCAGTTCTCATATATTATGTTCACCTCATAGTATTTTGGATATTCTTATTTGTATTCGGTTTTTTTATAACCGGATGTGATCCATTTGGGATTGGCGCTGAAATTGATAACGAGCTACGGGATTCCTCTTCCAGCAGTTCATACCGTGGGGAACAAACACAAAATCTGATTGCCACTATTCTTATCCAATATGGTAATAAAGCGGTTCCTGCTTTACTGGAATCCCTCCAATCTTTATCCGCAGAAGAAAAATTAGCACGTAGGGAACTAATACGTATTATTGGGCAAATACAAGATCCCCATGCTGTTTCCGCCCTTATTCCATATGCCAAGCATGACGATCCGTATACTCGGAGTGCTATTGCCCGCGCGTTAGGCGAGATTGGTTCATCTGAGGGTGTTCCGACACTTCTTCAATTACTGAATGATCCCAATGGAACTGTAAAAAATACTGCCGTACATGCATTAGGTCAGATAGCACCGGATGAGGCGATTAAACCACTTATTGATAAACTGATACACGAGTATAAACCGGACGCGTAATCATATGGTTCTAAAAATTTGTCGAACTAGATGCATAAGTACCATAGAAAGGATATTTACTCATTCTTAAAGGATGGATTAAACAATGATCCAAGCTAGATTGTTATGGAATTCGAGAAAAGTTGTTGGAAAAATCTGGGAATAGCAGTATATTATAAAGTATTCCGTGGTAAGCTGTATAGTAGGGGCAGCAAATTCTATCGAATATTCCTCCCTTACAATTACAGCAACCTGTGCTGGTTTAGTAATAACCAAACATGTTTATCAAGCGAGTTGATATACCAATGATTAAGGTACAAAACCATTTACTATGTATTATCATGCTACTGCTCCTTGCGTTGAATGGGTGTATGAATCCTGAAGAAGAACCTGCTCCTCTTTATTATATTCCCGAACAGATTACTTTTCTCGATCTTCCTTCAACCTTAACCGATACTTCAGGCTCCTTTCGGATTACAGCAGATGGAACTTTGGGTGATGCGTTTACTGATGCTTATGTAGCCAGTTCAAACAACCTGGATGTCGTTTTCCAAGCACAAAATAGGGTAAACGATGTTTTAAGCCTTGCCCATGAGAATGAAACACTTCTTTATATTCATTTAAATTCTCCTATTACGATTACAAATCAAACAAGTGAATACGAATTGACATTAACTCAAATGGAAGTTCAATCGTATCAATTGGCTTGTTTAGACAAAACGAGAGGGGATACCAACCCTTTTTGTGTGGTACAGTATAAAATACTAACTGAGACGGATTTTTCAGGGGATTATTACATTCGCCTATCTAATGAAGTATTTCAGGGATTACGAGTGGAATTTGGAAAAAAGCGGAATGAAAACCCGATTATTAAGATTTATGCATGCGGGAAACCAAATAATTTGTTAATGATCCAACAAGTGTTTATGATATTAGAACAAACGAAAACAAATGATATCATCTTACAATCTCATTCAACACTGGAGAATCAACCCGCTGTTGTTGCTTTAGGCCCAGGTACAACCATTCCAGAAGGATTTCCCAAACATCCATCTTTTTTTGTTTATGGTTTTATTTTAGAGAATGGAACCGGTGCCTATAAAGAACAGTGGGACCATTATATTTATGCTGATGACTTCGATTTAAATGCCATCCTAGATCTCGTGCTTCTGACTATACGAGGGGAGTTTTATTTCTCAGCAGAGGGGATACAAAGTAGCTGGAAGCGCACCGTATCGGACTTGGATCTAAATTATACGCATTTTGATGACCCAGCAAGTATTCCCACGATTTCTTCCATACAATCCCAATTGGAAAGCACTTTTCCAAGCTTATTCGGAATAAATATTAATGAAGCGGATGAAGATCAGACTATTATCACCCAAATTCGGGAGGGGAAATACCAAACGCATTACTCTTCAATCTGTGAAGAGATTGGCTCTGTTATTTCATTTTAACCTGCTATGAAACACCGCAAAGATATTCTTACCCTGTTTTATCTTACATCGTTGATTCTATTTGGTTTTTATTTTCTAGGACTTCTTGTTTTCATCGCACCGGATTCTTCAATCATCCAAGGGATCCGACAGATTTGGCAATATTTTGGAAGTGGCACCACCTTTTTTATTGGTGTAGGAACCCTTTTTCTGGGTATTTTCTTGATCCTTTATCTCATCACCACCGTTTCAACACGTCGAACACGGACACAAAATCGCTTGAAACACGATTCCAATAAACCTCAAATGAAGCTTAGTTCCCTTCCATCCTACATGTTCCCCCTCGTTATTATTATCCTGCTTGCAGCTGTGATTTACATTACCCTACAAAATAGTGAGGGGGTCATTGCGAATTCGCAAGCAGTTATTTCCGGAAATCCCGAATCGTTTAACGCAGAGATGGAAAGCCAGATGAATCAATTTATGCTGGTAGGTATAGGGATCATGCTGATACTACTGGTTTTATTCATGCGCCAATCCCGAGGTTCTAAACAAGCACAGCAGGAACAGCTTGCCACGGAAGAAAAACGATACTACACCCAAGCCATTGCCGATATCTTATCGGAATGTTATTATGTAGCTACCAAATCCGAGCACCCCGGAGATGCATTCAAACAAGTCGCAACTATCTTAACCACGCGGATTCAAACGTTGGATAAGAATAAGCATGAAGGATATCGATCCTGGGAACTGCTGGATGTCTATTTATATGAGAATCTTGGGCTCCCCCGATCTAGGATAAATGAATTAATTCGTCTGTTAGAGTTGCAACAACCTTCATTTACGGGACGGAACGATCGAGAGCGCAAAGAGCTTGCGAATGTATTGGGAGAATTAGAACAACTTTGCTTTTAATTTTTACGGATTATGGATAAAACATGATTATTAGATAGAGACTTCGTTTTGTTATAATCCAGATATGCTTCAAAAAAAGATTGAGA
>CAYPZJ010000340.1:0-5772 GCA_964414635.1 uncultured Spirochaetia bacterium | reverse complement strand
ACCCCAATAGCATACCGGCTTGCTCATCAACACTCGTCTCTCCCAGATGGGCTAAGCCCGTTATTTGTTCGGGCGTTCCAAGATATTGGGATGCAAGTGCAATAGTATAAACACCTACATCTAATAAGGCTCCACCTCCCAGATTTGGATCAAACAAACGAGAAGTAGGATCCACAGGTGCACGGAATCCAAAATCAGCCGTTATCATACGCACGTTTCCAATTGTACCTTTTTTAATTATTTCTGCAACCGTTCGAGCGCAGGGCAAAAAGCGTGTCCACATGGCTTCCATAATAAATTGATTTTTAGCCTGTGCAAGATCAAATACTTCGGTGGCTTCTTTCGCATTGATTGCAAATGGTTTTTCGCATAAAACCGCTTTATCCTGCTTTAAGCAGAGCATGGCGTGGTCTTTGTGGGCACTATGTGGGCTAGAAATATATACGGCTTCCACATCGGGATCAGCTGCTAATGTTTCATACGTTGGATATCGTTTGGGAATATTATAGGTTTCTCCAAATTTCTGGGCGGTCGTTTCATTGCGGGAACCAACGGCAACTAATTCGGCAGATTCACATTGGTGAAGGGCTTTCGCAAAGGTGTTTGCAATACTCCCTGTTCCCAAGATACCCCATCGTATCGTTCGTGCCATATTCTTCCTCCTACGTGGATGTTTGGATCATTATTATTTCTGGTGTATGGAGAACTAGATCAATTGTGTGAAGATGCTCTTTTTAAAGATACTGAATTAACCCAATCGCGTCCAGTATGCCAGTATGCGATTATTACCGGGATACAGCTATATCTATTTAAAAATGAAATACAGGTGGAGTATGTTTTACTGAACTAATAGTGCTTCTATTAGGATTGAAACCAAACTCTTATACAACTCGAGCAGCCCATATTTCAAATCGATTATCTTCACTAGCGGACTGAAATAAAACCCATTCGGAATCGGGAGTCACCTTCGCGTTGGATTCCAACCGATATTCCAGCATAAAAGATCGTTTCATCGTTCGAAATTTACAAATGGGTTCCACATGTAATCCGAGGGCGGGATACGCTTTCAAATCTGCTCGAAGCCTATCTTGACCTTCCTTATTATCCGTATATCGCTCTGAATCCCAAGAAGATTCGGAAGGCAATACATACTTCCAAATCGTTTCACCTCCATTCGCATAGTAGCCTTCATTTGCATACCAAATGGATCGACCGTTGGTTCCATCAATTTCCAAACGTTTTTTAATTCGTTGTCGCGATGTATCATCCATTGTTTGTTGATCGAAGTTATGTCCTTCACCTACCAGGAATGTTTCATTTGGGGCAATGGTAACATGACCCGAACTTCCTTTATCCAAGGGGCAGGGAAAGAACGTGTACTCCTTATGCTCTGGACGAATGCGACTTATAAAATGTAAATCATGGGAAGCCACATTATGTCCGTAGATGGTTTGCCCTTCTCGTGCCCAATGTTCATGGTAGCATTGCTGCTGGGTAATTCGATGATTTGGAATCCACGTTCGGTCTTTAATATGAAAGATACGAACGCGTTCGTGATCATCCGTAGCAATCACTTTTCCAGTACCCAATCCGTACCATTCCTGACAACACATAAATAAATCGGGGTTGGATGGATGTGGATTTGGGTGTCCCATAAACCAGTAATCTGTCCCAAAAAGACGTTCAACGTTCCCTGTTTCTAAATGAATTCGAACCATCTCCTGGTAACCTGGGGCTGCTGCAAACCGTTTCGTTTTGGGTTGTTTGGATGGAGGAAGCACCCATGGCGTGATGGTATATTGTTCATCGGCTGAAAAATTTGGTTCATAGATGAAATTCATGTTTATCCGTGGTTGAATTTTTCGACGGGTTCCCTTATCAATATCAATCTGCTCCAACGCGACTGCATTCGGATCGGAGTAATCTAGTAAATTTACTTTGTTAGAGTGAGGCGCAACTTTATAGAACAGGATATCCCTACTCGGTTTATCTTTTAGTTGATCAAAGGGAGGATGGTTGACAACGCCTAGATCAAGCACTTCGCCGGTATGCAAATTTCTGGCATAGATGTGTACATTCCCATACATCGTTCCTTCTCGAATCTCATCACTTCCTAGAAAACACAGATACACTCCATCCTGAGTTGTCATGTTGAAACGAAAATAATTGCTTCGATAGTGTGTTCGTTCATCGGGAGTCAGACAAACCACTTCCGTTCCTGTTAGTGGATCGCTCCATCGCTTATCTGCCCATGCGAAGGGTTGTTGGGTATTCATATATAGTCTCCTTTACCCAGTATATTGAAAGTAAAGATAAACAAACATCTGAACGATAAGCAACTTTTTACGAAGGTGTCTGAGCTTTAGTGTAGTTCTTGACATAATTGTTCAATAAAGCAAAACACATTTTTATTATATTTATCCGAAATTTTTATTTTAATAATAGAAAACCTACCTTTGATTCACATAGACTTCCCTTGGTTTTTGAGCAAATCAGTGGATAAAAATCCAAATTTACAAATTGACAAATGGTAGCTTGCATGATAGCTTCATCTTTTGTGTAGTATCAATTAATTGGAGGAACAATCTATGAAAACAGTACACATTATAACCATTCTTTACCTATTTATTGGGATGATGGCATTCACCCAATGTGGAGGTGGAGAAGGTTCAGGAAAAGCGGAAGCGGAAGTAAGCATCACTATTGAAGTAGGTGGAGCAGCAAGTCTTGAGCCCTGTGGGGATAGTCGCGTTGATGCATTTATTAATGATGTAAAAGCATTTTATAATTCCGTTGCGACACCCTTCGATAAATTACGAGAAGCGATGCAATCGTTTAAAACAGCGATGAAAGTAGATGTGGAAGCTGATATAAAGAATATTCAAGCGTATTTTTCAGCGCTTACAACCCAAATCAAAGAAAAACTAGCGGGTGCAAAGCTCAACATTACAATCAATGTTGATTTAAAAGCCGAAGCAAATGCTACCGGTACTGTTGATGAATCAGGTGCCACTGGAGAAGCAAGTGCTTCTGCCGAAGCTTCTGCAGAAATCGTTGTCGAATTGTACATGCCCGGTAGTGACACTCCCGAACTCCCCGAGTCTGAGACTGTAAAAGCAATTCGGGAATTTTTTGTGGATGTTATTGATGTGGGACGATCTGTAGTGGCAATTAAGGAAAAGGGCGAAGAATTGCGGGAATCGGGTTCTGATCTGGTAAAAAATATTGATATTAAAGATGTTGCATGTTCAAGAGCAGCTAAAGAGGCAATTGAATATGTTAAAGCGTCTAACCAAGGGGTTCAGAAATTGCTCAGTATTCCAAAAGAATGGAGCGCAGAATTAACGTTTACAGCAGAAGCCTCTGCCAGTGCAGAAGCAGGTGCATAAACGTAAACACCGTGATGGAGTCAATAGGAATAGATTGCATCTGCGTTTTTCTGAATTCGTTTGAATAATTGATATCAAAGCGATATATGCATTTACACTTGGATGATCTCATGTGGGATTCCTGTATGGGGTCATCCTGTTGTAAGTGTGAATAAGGGTTTTAACGATTTAGGATAGTAATAGTAAAAATTGGTTCGAGGATGTTTTTATACGAACCAACTCGTTCATCATTCGTGTTGAAATCCTAAACCTTAATTTTATCCGGTCAGGATGGACAATCACCGCTTAGGGGGTTAGTCTTGACTGTCTATATGTTTATGGGTTCTATTATAGTTTGAACTGAATATATTATTCTTGCACATTCAGACTCCCAACGTCAAAAATTGCAGATGCAGACGCGCATGACAGGTTCACAGTGTTTGATATCGAGAAGTCTAATATAAATAAATCGAATTTGCGCAATGTGGCTTTCTATGTGAATCCTAAAAAGGAAAGATATCAGATGGAGCCTGGGAAAGCCAAGTGTATTCCGGGTATATCAATGAATTGTTTATAGACTTGGCTCCACACAATACCTATGTAGAGTAGAATATGCTGTTTTTCTGGTCATATTATTATTAGTTGAACCACATAGAATATTAGGGTATTGCGACAATAATTACTGAAAACTCGTTATTAGTAGATTATGAAGAAGATACATGGTTTTTCTCCAAATCTTGAGTTTGAATCGGTCACCTATCTTTTTAAGAATATTCGACGGGTTGCATTATTTGTTATCTCGATTTTATTTCTTGCGATTTGTGTCCTGACCGTATTTAACATCATTAACGAACGGTGGAGTTATTTACCAATTAACAGTGTAATTTTAGTTATAGTATTCATTGCTGTGGTTTTCATTTATAAAGAATATGTTCGAATAGGCGTATTTATTTGTGTTTATGCTTTATTTGGGTTTTACTTATTTCTTGGTATTTTTGTAGATATTCCAGCTCCTCCCTATCTGGTTATGTATTTATTCACGATCCATGGTATGGTTTTAATTTTTGCGGGGTCCTTTCTAATTCGGTCTTACCACGGCATCCTTGGCGGGGTTCTTTTGGTAATTATGATTTTGGTTTTTGCAATACGGACCAACGAATGGGAAATGTCAGTAGCACCCTTTGCTTCTGCTCTGTTGTTTTCTGGCTTAGCCTTTTTTTTGTCCCAAGTGTTTAGCAAATCATTATTTTTAGCGTTACAACAAAAGGAAATGCTCCAAGAAAGTGAGGAACGATTTCGGACATTATTTGAATCCGCTGAAGATCACCATCTATATTAAAGATACTTCGCTTCGATTTGTAATGGCAAATCCTGCGATGTGCCGACTCGTTGGAAAAGCGCAAGAGGAATTGGGTAATAAACGTTTAAGTGAATTTATCAAATTGGATCAAATCGAAGATATGGAAATCGAAGAACAGGAGATTCTAGCTGGAGCGTTTTCCAGCAGTGAAGAAAATTGGCAACTAGGGAATCAAACCCGTATTTATGAAACGCTGAAGGTCCCATTATTCAAAGATCAACATACCATTCAAGGGTTGTGCTGCATTATGAGGGATATTACGCATTTAAAGCAGACGGAACAACACCTTCGGGCTTCGTTATCGGAAAAACAATTGCTTCTAAAAGAGGTACATCATCGTGTTAAAAATAATTTGAATGTGATTGTAGGGTTGCTACGTCTTCAGGGAATGAAAAATAATCAACCCGAAGTTCATAAGCTCGTTGATGATATGGTGGAACGTATTATCTCCATGTCGATAACTTATGATTTATTATGTAAGTCCGAACAATTTCAGGATATGGATTTTTCTAATTATTTGGATTCATTAATTACACATTTGAAAAGCAGTTACGAAGAATTACTTGAGGGTATCGATCTTGATATCCAGATAGGGGAACTACGATTAACAATTGATCAAGCAGCGCCTTGTGGATTGCTTGTAAATGAAATCATAACCAATAGTATGAAACATGCTTTCCCACATACGAATACAGGGAAAATCTATATTTATGCCTCTCGTCACGATGACCATTATGTTTTGGAAATAGGAGATAATGGAATTGGGATCGCTCCAGAACAACGTACCCAATTGGATCGGGATTCATTAGGGTGGAAACTAATACAATCCCTTCCGAATCAGTTTATGGGTGAGATTCAAACTAGGTTTGAAGAGGGGATTCATTTTACCATCACCTTTCCAGTACAGTTCCCATGGTGTTTTAAAAATGTATTTAGTTTGGAGGTTCCAACCCATCCTGTTATGTTCATACAGGAATGGAGTGATTCCCTGCCACTGCGTAATAATGGTGATCTTAAAATATCTGCTTGAATATACTCTAGATA
>CAYPZJ010000339.1:0-5801 GCA_964414635.1 uncultured Spirochaetia bacterium | reverse complement strand
CAGGATGCATCGTACACGAATGTACTCATTGTGTTGGATTGTTCCCAATCGATGGAAGAAACATTTGGAGATGCAACCCGGCTACATCGAGCCAAGGAGCAATTGACGTTGTTAATTGCGCGGCAACCCCACATGCGGTGGGGTTTGATTACATTGGGTAACAATCAAACACAAAATGCTTGCGATGATGTGGCGCTCCGTGTGCCTTTTTCGGATGGCAATTATCGAGCTGTTCTATATGAAGTACGTGCTTGTCAACCAGGGAATAAGACACCGTTGGCGTTGGCTTTATTCCAGGCGTATCAGTATATCCATGAGCAACCAGGACAGACACGAATCCTAATTATTTCAGATGGATATGATAATTGTGGGGGAGCACCTCATCGGGTTCTACAATTGTTTCATGATGAACAAACCCAGGTAGATATTATTGCAATGGTTTCCGATAGTGAATTTCAACGCTTTAAACGATTACAGCAAACACCGCGTATCCGAGTGAACCAGGCGAACGATCCAGATGTTTTTTCTGAGCAAGTCCAAGCGTTCGAGACGGCATCGCCTGATTATCAACCGGGTGATGCACCTCGTTTACAGCTAGAAGCAATAGAGGATATGGATCTGATTATTCAGGAAACAAATCGGCAAAATCTTGAATCACAAACATCGATAGATGCCTCTCATCCTCCGCAACAACCTGAGTCCTCCGAAACAGATCGAGCTCCACGCTCGCAATCATCCCATGAAAGACATAATATAAATAGAGAAGCGACTCCTCGTTCTAATCCTAATAACAACGAGGTACGAGAACCGGTACTTTTTTCAGAACCAGGAATGGGTGAACAACCTATCACTGATCATATAGAAACTCGGCTGCAGCAGGCGCGTATGCTGGTTCCTCGTTTGGAATATCCCCAGGTTCAGATTCAAGAACAACAACCGATTACTCAGCCACCTTACCCGAAGGAAGACGGGATGGATTATCCTGAATATCCGGCGATTGCCCGTAAGTATGGAATGGAGGGGGCTGTTACCCTTCGTATTACGGTTAATGAGGAAGGAATGGTGGCAGATGTACAAATTGAAAAGAGCAGCGGATATCCTGTTTTGGATGAAACAGCTAGACGAACGGTATACCGATGGGCGTTCAATCCTGCTCGGAGTGGGGAACTGCCGATATCGTATGAGTTTACAAAGCAGATTATCTTTCGATTAAATTAGAATAGGATAATCATCTATATAAATCCGTGTTCGGTTTTACTTTAGATTAGAAAATCAAAGATAGTTAACTATAAAAAACGCGGGTATACTACAAAAGGAGCACACGATGGAAATCAGACCACTAACCAAACATTCTGTGTTAAAACGGACTCCAGGTCCGTTATTACTAATAATTATGGATGGTGTTGGAATTGGAAAACCCGTAGAGGGCAACGCAGTATGGAAAGCGTATACTCCTAATTTGGATTGGTTGGAAGGAAATACATTAAATATGAATCTTGGCGCCCATGGTACATTTGTGGGGCTGCCTTCCGATTCGGATATTGGAAATAGTGAAGTGGGTCATAATGCTTTGGGAGCAGGACGTGTGGTCTCCCAGGGTGCAAAGCTGGTGAATCAGGCGATCGAAAGCGGCGCTATGTTTCAATCCGATAGCTGGAAAGAATTGGTACAACGTTGTATACAAAATCATACTGCATTTCATTTCATTGGTTTGCTTTCAGATGGGAATGTGCACAGCCATATTGAACAAGTGTTTGCATTAATACGACGGCTTAATGAGGAGGGGGTAGAAAAAGTACGAATCCATCCGCTATTTGATGGAAGGGATGTGGATCCCATTTCTGAACCGAAGTATATCCAGCGTCTGGAAAGCCTGCTTTCGGAGATTAATCAACAGGCTGATCGGGATTATATTATTGCAAGTGGAGGGGGGAGAATGGTAACCACCATGGATCGTTACAATGCTAATTGGGATGTAGTGAAGAATGGTTGGGATGCGCATGTTTTAGGGAAAAGCCGGGAATTCCATTCGGCTGAAGCTGCTATTCAAGCGTTTCGAGATGAAACACCAGGTATACAGGATCAGAATTTGCCTTCTTTTGTGGTAGTCAAAGATGGAAAACCAGTAGGTCCCATTCAGGATGGTGATAGTGTGGTATTTTTTAATTTCAGGGGCGATCGGGCTATTGAGATCAGCCGTGCGTTTGAAGAGAAGGAATTCACTGAATTTGATCGAGAGCGCTATCCCGATGTTCTATACGCTGGGATGATGGAATACGATGGGGATCTGCACATTCCAAAAAACTTCCTCGTCGCGCCACCGGTTATACGTGGTACGATCAGTGAGTATTTTGTTAAATCCCAACGGCTCCAATTTGCTATTTCAGAAACTCAAAAATATGGGCATGTTACCTACTTTTGGAATGGTAACCGTAGTGGGTACATTGATGAGACACAAGAAACCTATCGTGAAGTCCCTTCGGATAAGTTAACCTTTGATAAACGGGCATGGATGAAAGCAGGCGAGATTACCGATGAAGTCATCCAATTGCTCCAGAATGGGCAGTATCACTTCGGACGGGTTAACTACGCCAATGGAGATATGGTAGGACATACCGGCGATTATCACGCTGCGGTTATTGCTGTTTCTACTGTGGATCATTGTATTGGAAGGATCTTACCGGTCATAAAGGCACTCAATGGAATTGCACTTATTACTGCAGATCATGGCAATGCTGATATCATGTATACTGAAAAAGATGGGAAACGATCCGTTGTGAGTGCCCATACAAAAAATCCTGTTCCTTTTTATATCTATGATCCAGGATATCAAAACGAATATGAATTGGCTACCGATCTCAAACGTCCCGGATTAAGTAACGTTGCGGCAACACTCGCTTTTTTTATGGGATTTGAACCTCCGGAAGGATACGATCCGGCATTGGTCAAACCGCGCAGCTGAAAACCGATTTGCCATGTACCAAATGGATCTTGTTTCTTCTCATAGATTTTGTGGTAGTGGATTTGGATAAAAATACGTATCATGTACAAAACGAATGTTCTTATTCTAGGATCGATGCCGTTGGGTGATTCCAATAAGATAGTCACGGGATTTTCATCCCAATTGGGAATAATGAAAATGGTGGTGTATGGGCTCCGGAAGTCACCAAATCGGTATGGTGCTGATTTTGAATTGTTAAATACGTGTGAAGTGGTATTAACTAAAAGTAAACGAAGCACATCGGATTTACTTACCTTAAAAGAGCATCAACTGATTCAAAGCGCTCATGCATGTCGGGAAAACACTGCATATCTAATGTTTTGGTATTACCTGGTGGAATTTCTCTATCCTTTCCTTAATAACATCCATGAACCCGAACCGATATATCGATTGTTAAACATCGCTATTCATGATACCAAGCCCCTGAATCACGATGGATATGCTCTGATTCGGGGAATTCAAATCCAATTGCTTGATATACTGGGTTATCTTCCGCCACTGGATCAGTGTAGTTCTTGCCATACAGCGTTAACAATACCACCCATTTGGGTAACCTACAACCCTGGTTGGTTTCGTTGCAATGCTTGTGCAGAAAAACAAAATGATTATCCATTAGAGAAGATCCACCATGCTACACTTATCCGATTACATCAAGAACCAAACACCACATTGGTTTCATTGATGATATCCCCAGAGGAACGGGCTCATTTGAATATTGTATTTAACCGTATTACATACAGTATTTTGGGTAAGCGGTTAAAAACCGAAACCCTATTGAAACCAGTATAGTTAGAGTTTGCATGGCTACCAACCTGTTGTGTTTCTAATGTGACTGATGGTTTTATGAATACGAATATCTTAAAAGCCAACCTATCTCTTTTCAAAATCCATCCGCGTTGTTATCTTACCCTAAGATGAGAATCGAGTCATGGATCGACGCGTATGAATATAGATTGTGATCAGTAGGACAATAAACCGAAGGTTCGTTGGTTATGCATATCCCAACTGATTGTATAAGGAGGGTGCCATGAAAAAGATACTTGCACTGATTCTAATAATTGTAGTAGTCTGTGCAATGCTACTTTTTTTTCTCATTCTACCCTATTTAAAAAGCCCAACCTATGCGACACCCCAAGAAGGTCTTTATTCCAAAATACTGGATCGCACTCTTAATGATGGAACTCCCTATGTTCAGGTGAAAATAAAAAATGGAGACCAACTGGATCGCATCGCAGAAAAATTGTATCAGGTGGGGCTTATTCAAACCGAATGGTTTTTCAAACTATACACCAAATGGACGGGGGATGACGAACAGTTAAAATTTGGATATCATCTGTTTCATTCCAATATGGATGTGGATGCGATTCTTACCGAATTGAAAACACCACGTCCGGACGAGGAATCGCCTGAAGTGGAAGAAATTCAGGTAACCATCCCAGAGGGGAAAGATGTTTTTGAAGTTGCACAGATTTTGCAATCAGCGGGGCTAGTTAAGGAGGATACTTTCCTTGAACATTGTTTGAATAGTTCCCTACCGAATGCTTATGATATTCCTGAAAAATCAGTAGAAGGATTTTTGTTTCCAGAAACCTACCGGTTTTATGTCACCGCTTCAGAAGAAACCATAATCAAACGAATGATGGATGAGTTTTTTAAGCGGTATTCCCAAACGGAATTGATACAAGCAGCGCAAAGGCTTCAATTGAAGCGGTGGATGGATGTAGTAACATTGGCTTCGCTTGTGGAAAAAGAGGTGGGATATCGGAATGAACGTCAGATGGTGGCAAATCTATATTGGAGCCGATACATTCACCATCGAATGAATTTCGAATGCGATCCCACAGCGGTATATGCTATCAAATTAGCGGAATATAGGTATCGGGATGTTGATCTAAGCGTATTAGAATCATGTCGTCCAGGAAAACGCGTGCGTTGCGACTGCGCACGAGGGCATTTTCCGGATTTTACGACAAATCCTGCGGTGATTTATCATTGGCGATTAGCCAAAGATGATTGGGATGGTAAAATTGCTCCAATCATTGTATGCCGAAAACCGGATGGCAGGTTAATCGATTGGGATTCAGTAAATGAACCACATAATACTTATGTGGATCGGCCCTTTGACCAGCGGATGCCCCCCACTCCCATCTGTAATCCAGGCGCCGAGAGTTTGCATGCGGCGATGAATGCAAGCTTTACTGAATATCGTTATTTTGTAGCGGATGGAACGGGTGGGTCAAATTTTGCCACTAATCGACAGGAACATTCAGAGAATGTGTCCGAGTATCGGCGAAAAATGCGGAAAACCGAGTAGAAATGGTTGAAATTCAAACGAGGGCTAATTGTTTTAAGAGGAATGTTCGATAAAAACTAGTAGAAATGTTGGCTTTGCGAATAGGTTATTCTTATGGCGACAAACGACAAACTTGATAAAAAAGAAAAGCGGGTAATCCAGAGGAAAGAGGAACTGATACGAAACATACTTTTTGCTGTGTTGAGTATTGCTCTCTTTATTATTGGAATTATCCTCTTGTTGAATCTAAAGAATGTTATTCTGGAAAATCGTCCCGAACCGAGTTTTGACGATCCGTCCTTGTTGGTACGTCCTACAGAAGACGAATTTCAAACGGTGGATTTTAAAACGATTCGTGCTTTATCCGATGCCGTCTTTCCAGATGTCGAGGTTCGGAACGAGGAGTTCGCAGATCAGCATCTTATTACACCTGCTCAGAAAGCATTGGGTAATTCATTTTGGTTCGATCCATCTCGGGATATTGCGTATGCTCGTCCCTACTATTAC
>CAYPZJ010000338.1:0-5815 GCA_964414635.1 uncultured Spirochaetia bacterium | reverse complement strand
GCAGAAACGTTTCTGCCCAATATGAAGCCTGCTGATGTTCCAATCGCATTTTCTCAAGAGCGGTTTGGATTTGTTCTAACGTTACATTCACCGAACCTCGTAGAAAATAGACCACTCCGATATAACTGGTATAATTCAGCTTCATCTGTTGCATATCTTCTATATCTTTAACCGTTAATGGAAGCATTCGTTTTATACTCCAAAATAATTTAAATAGTACGTATGTGCTGTGGTGGTTGAAGAATAAGGAAATAGACTCGGTTTGTACGAAACCAACATACCGAACAAACGGATGTTTAATCTGAAACCCCAGGTTTTGTTCTTTACTTCATTCAAAGGAAAGGGGGTTCTTCTTCGTAAGGACCACCCTTTCCGTACTAAATCAGTTGTTATTCACCTAAAATGGTTTTATTCAGCTTATACAAGGTCCCTTCTGCCGTTATAACCCATAAAAGAAGACCATCACTTAACGCTTCAACAGGTGAGGTTGCGCCGTTGGGTAATTGAAAACTCCATTTTTCATCACCCGATTCGATCTCAAGTGCTTTCACCTCACTCGCCAGATTTGTAACATATAGATTATTGGTATCGGCAGCCAGTCGAAGGGTTGTTCCATCGGGGGCTAATTTTTTCGTCCATACAATACTATTTTCCATCATATCAATTTTATAGATGCTCCCATCTGTGTCAGAAATGTAAAAATATTTCCCGTTGGTTGTCGGTACCGACATAATTTTTTCACCACATTGTAACGATGCAAGTTTATTCCCGTTGGTTGCATCGATTGCCAATACTGATCCATCGTATTTCCCAATAAATATTTTATTTTCATAATACACAGGGATGGTTAAATTGAAACGAGGTTCTTCTCGGAAGGACCATTTTTCAGATTGGTTTTCAATATCCAAGGATATAAAATACCCCCCGTCTCCCCCCATATACAAGGTAGATTCATGGACGATCGGAGTGGTTGTCATGGTCACCCCGGTATTATATGCCCACACTTTATTCCCATCCTCAGCATTAATCTTTTTAATTTCCTTACTTACTCCACTGATATATAGAAAACCATCGGAGAAAGCAAAACTATTCCCACCGGTTAGTACATCGATATTCGTTTGTGCCCATAATCGCTCTCCCGTTTCCGCATCCAGAGCAACCATGGTTTGATCTCGTGATTCAATAAAGTAATATTTTCCATTACCGAGAACAGGAGAGCTATTGGAAAGCTCTTTTTCCTCTTCCCAAACAACCGTACCACTAATCTTATCAAACTTTGTAACGGGACCACTTCGGGGATGTAGGAAGATGGTATTCCCATCCAGAATCATTCGATTCAACAAGAAACTCCCTTCTACCTGGTATTCACCACCCAAGCGATCCGAAGGTCTCGATTCACCCCGATCAATAGTTGATTTTGAAATATCCATAACCCGAACAACGCCATCAAAACCACCCGAATAAAAAACTTGATCATTGCTTTCCATTGCTAAGGTTGTTGCTTGGAGGGTGTGACTATACAATTTTACCCGTTGTCGATCAATCAGGTTATAAAAATAGATATCTTTCCCATCTGCGATAAGAATAAAGGATTGGGCATCGGTGTTATATTTTACAGCATTGGAAACTCCAATATCTTCCTGAAGGATTTCTGACCCGCCAGATTCAAGATTCCAACTCCGGATCGATTTATCCTTCGATGCTGTAACAATACCTTTCTGATTTTTGTAAAGGGTTGTAACATTGCCAGTATGAGCAGGTGTAAAATTCGTTTTGTTTTCCGACTCTATATCTAATGATAAGACCGCCCCCTCATTGGTTGTCAGCAGTAAACTAGCATTATTATTTACAAACATGATATTGGTAATAATGCCAACATCAGTTAGTGCTATACGTTTGACACTATTATTCCGCAGATTCCATAACAGAACCATGTTGGAACCACCGGCTGCAATCCACTGGGCTGTCGTATCGAACGCAGCACAAAATGCTTCGGTTCCCATTCGGCTGATACTATCCGTCAATCCCGTATCACCAAGCCAATATTTTACAGACCCATCTGCCGCTGAAGAAACAACCTTCGTTCCATCACTGGAAAAATGCACTTCCAATACCATACTTCCATGCCTATTCAGCAGCTGACTTTTTCCGCTTGCCACATCCCAAAGATAAACCGAACCATCTCCATGCCCCGTAACCAAATACTTGTAATCACTCCGCAATTCCATTGCAAAAATTTTCTCTGTATAACCTTCCAACTTATAAACGGGATCATCACTAAGACTGAATGTGTTGTTAAAATTATCGATGCTATAGGCTGGCGCATACCCCGCGGAATCAACATCACTGGAGTTGATTTGACTGTATAATTCATCCATTTCAAAGAATACAATCGTATACCCTCCGATGATATATCCTAAAAACTTATTGTTTTGGGAAAAACCAGACCCATAAATGGGTGTTTGCGCACTATCGCGGAAAATGGGCTTTACATGGTCTTCATCTTCTTTGTATTCCCACATGTATGTATTTCCCACAGCACCACTGGATACTAAAAATTGATTATTCCAGGAAAAATTTACATTCAAAGGGAATCCATCATGGATTCCAATCCAATAATGCCGCCCCGTAGCAAGATCCATAACTCGAACAAAATTATCCATTCCAGAAGACGCTACATAATTCGAGTCATGGCTAAAGGAAACATCAATTGCACTCACATCATGTCTATATTGTTTTAATGGTTGCAGACTGGAGGCATTCAGTATGGTAATCGTACCTTCCATATTTCCTAAAGCTATTAATCGATCATTATCTGATAACGCAACACAAGTGACCATCCCAGCAGCAGGAACATTTTTGGGTTGTTTGTTTGCCAAATCCCAGAGTTTCACCGTTTCCCCTGCGGTAATAGCATAGCGTCCCGAATTACCTATGGCTCCTGTAGTAATCGGATCTCCATGATTCCCGATGATCGTAAGATTGGATCCATCCAAAGACCATTCTTGAACGGTACCCGAATCTGTTACAACAATAATCCCACCATTTTCTGCTTTGAATCCAGCTGCTACAACATGATCTTTTGTGAGAAATCGTTTTTCTAATGAAGGGTTTAATCGGGAAGCTGAATACGAATACAATTCAAAACCAATGGATGTGATTACCAAAAAGTAATCCCCCTTTGGTGAAAAAACCAATTCTTCCGCTGTTCCATATCCATAAACCCGCTCAAATCCATCGAAGGCTCCGAGCTTTTTTCCTTCTTCCGCTCCAGCGTATTCAAAAACAAGCGTATCATCACCTGAAGTAGGCAGGATTCTGGAATCAATTGGGAATTCTGCATTGATACTTGCCAGCTGACTCCATGTTAATCCCTGAAAACAGCATATGCCTATTAATACGAGTGCTATTCTATACATGGTTTTGATTCGTAGATTCATGGTTATCTCCCCTTTGCATGGATATTAGTTGAATTGTTTACAACCTGCATCCTTTTCCTTACAATCGGCTAGATTTGCCTCGAAAACGAGTTGTTTGATTTTTTTCAGCGTTACGCATCGGTGCCCACTACGTAACCATCTGCCAAACCACTCAAGCGTGAGTACAACAGGTTACAATATAATAAAAAAAGAAGAAAATGACATCCGACTTCTATGCCAATCACCCTTTTAATCGAATGATTTTTTATTATTATTTATGCAACCTTTCGCTATGCGTCCCGCATGGTAGGTTGAACATAACGATTTTTTAAGAAGGTAACAGGAAATCCAAGATGCTACTCCATTGGGTTCGATGCGCTCATAAAGATACGTTCATCTGTTTTATCTGAGTGAATCGCCCTTATTGGTATTATAACACATCTTGGCGAAAAACAAGCTCGAATTAAGGAGGCACTATGAGTTTTGGAGGATTAGACTTACACTTAGGGAACATTTATCAGTTATCCGATGCGGAAACTCGATCCATCAGTGCTGAAAATTTCCAGGGTGAAAAAGGAAAAGGGGGCATGGCTACAGATGGAGAAGGAGCCAATGCGGCACGAGATCTTGGCCAAGGTTGGAAGGTTTCTCCATGTATCACTCTAAAGCCAAAATCTACCGCAACACTCGCTGAGATAACAGGACCGGGTGTTATACAGCATATTTGGATCACTGTTACAAACAAAGTGTATCGGGATGCTATTCTTCGGTTCTATTGGGACGGCGAATCCGAACCATCGGTAGAATGCCCCGTTGGTGATTTTTTTGCCAATGGTCATCAGATGCGCTATAATGTGAATTCCATCCCGATTTGCGTAAATCCTTCGGGTGGGTTTAATAGCTATTGGCCCATGCCCTTTCGCAAATCATGTAAAATAACGGTAGAAAATCAAAATCCTGATGAAATTCACGGATTCTTCTATCAGATAACCTATGCACTTACAGCTATTCCCGAAGATGCCGCTTATTTCCATGCACAATGGCGTCGAACGAATCCCCTTCCTTATAAAACGGATTACACAATCCTTGATAACATAAAAGGGAAAGGGCATTTCGTTGGAACATTTATGGCGTGGACCCAGCTTAACAATGGATGGTGGGGGGAAGGGGAAATCAAATTTTTTATGGATGGGGATACCGAATTCCCTACCATTTGTGGTACCGGAACCGAGGACTACTTTCTTGGAGCATGGGGTTTCGGGGATACCTTTTCGACACCGTTTGTAGGATATCCTCTTTGGCACAAAAAAGAGGGGGAAATGGTACGTCATGGACTATACCGCTGGCATATTATGGATCCCATTCGGTTTAAAAACGATTTGCGTGTAACAATGCAAGCCCTTGGATGGCGTAGTGAAGGACGTTACCTTCCACTCCAAGATGATATCGCATCGGTTGCTTATTGGTACCAGACGGAACCCCACACTACCTTTCCAACTCTACCCGATCGAGACTACCGAGAAGTTATATAATCGACAACGGGCCATGCTGAATTGGGAGGCGTCCATCCTTGCATCAAAGAGATGGATGCCTTCGTCATATTCTTATACTCGATTCAATCTGGCTTGCCAAGCAGCGTGATTGGAAACGACTCGTATGGTGACACAATCAAATCTCTATCTCAGAATGTATAACACCAGAATAGCAGAAACGAGAGCTAGTATGACAACCCAATCGTGTGGCAAAAAGCTAATATAACGTATTAAAAAGCTAATATTTCTAACGCACAATTATAATAATAGCTGTATATTATAGACTGTAATGGTTGTGGGAATAACTTCGGTTGCATCTGTGATATTTCAACTAATTGCTGAGATTTTTATACGTCGCTTACTTAGCAGATGGTTGGATACAAACCAGAGCAACACGAGTGACACAGTGGAGCGTGATTGATGCTTCTAGGTTTTGAATCATCTTAGCACGACTCATACGAATAGACCTGACATTGAGCGTAGAAAAAAGGAGGGAGAGCGCGATTAGGAAGGTATAGTAGGGTTCTTAAGGCACTCTCCCGTTCATAGGAAACCAATTTGTAACGCAGGTATCATTGTTAAATTGGACTAGACTAAGTCGCGGGTTCAGCTGAGTAAATCCATCTGAGTCCATTCGTCGAGCTGTAGTTGATGGTAATAGACATGGATACCTGTATTAGCTTTCATAGATTATCATTATATGTTATCTATACATTAAAGGGCGTTATATACAAGGGGGGTGGGATATATTTATCTCCTCGCCTTGTATTTTATCAAAATCCATTCTTTTGAGAATGATATATTCTCTATAATAACTGATGTTACGCACACTTTTAAAAAAAGTTCCGGAATTTGGATAGAAGG
>CAYPZJ010000337.1:0-5918 GCA_964414635.1 uncultured Spirochaetia bacterium | reverse complement strand
AGCAGAACCCGAATTGGATACCGCTGATTTTGATTTAGATGAAGAAGAGGAAATTGCGAAACCTGCCGCTAAAGAAGAACAAGCTGAAACAGAGCAGGCTTCGGAGACGGAAGAAAAAGATGCAGCAAGCATCGAATCAGGGGAAGACATTGATGATTTGGTAAGTCTTTTTGATTCCCCCGATCTAGATTTGGATGCAGCAGGAGAAGATTCAGAAGAAGAAGCGGAGAAAGGTAAAAGCGAAGAAAGCAAACCTGAACCTAAAGAGGAAAAACCAGTGGCATCAGATCAAGATGAAGATATTTCCAGTCAATTTGATGATATCTTTGAAGAAGAATTCGCTTCTGAAGAACAGGCTCCATCATCTGATGAAGCAAAACCGAAGGACGTTCCAAAGGATGATTCAGCAGAAACACCTTCACCCCAACCTGCGGAACCCGCAGCTTCAGAGGAACAAGAATTTTCGCAAGATGAAATTAACATCATCATTCAAAATGCCCAGGAATTACCGAATCCACTTCCTACTGCTATAGGGAATTTCTTAAGTGGAAAATCCAAAGGATCGGATCCCAAAACCCGCCGTGAATTAGGCGGAATGCTGATGAAAAAACCGAACGTAGATAAAGTTCGGAAATATTTAGAATCGAAAACCGGAGAAAGTCTATCAGTCAAAGAAAAAGGGAAACCCCGACGCGGTCAACTTAAAACAGAAGGATTACCCATCCATCCAATCGCAAAAGTAGCGATTGTGCTTGTTCTCCTGGTAGTGATTATCGGAACCTTGATTGGTTTCGTGCTCTTACCTTATTATCAAGCTTCAAAAACTGCGGAAGATGGTTTAGCTCAAATAACCGATCCCTATCAATTAGGTGAGATCCAAAAAGCAAAAAGCCATCTCGTAGAAGCATACAAACAACATCCCAGTTTACTCACACAATTGGGAATTAGTCCCATTGACTATTACCATGATTATGCCGAGCAATTGATCCTGATCGGAAGACCCGATGAAGCGATTAAAATCTTGTTGGGACAAAATACACAAACTGGGGAACCTGTATCCACCTTCAATGATGATCCTGAAAAAATGGGCGCTATTCATATACCTGCTAAACGGGAGGAAACCCGATTATTACTTAGTCAGGCATATATGGCTCTTGCTGGGGCTCCTGTTTCCCAGATTAACCGTGCAAATAATATGCCGATGTCTGATTGGCGGGAAATGAATGAATTATATAAACGCACCATCGAACCGTATCCTTCTACTATTATAGATGAGGATAAATCCTGGAATAAAGCCCTTGGATATTTACACGCACAGGATCCCCAAAACACCGATTACCTTAGAAGAATCGGGGAAGCATATACAAATTGGGGGGATGAAATCCTCTCCCGTGATTCGGATACACGGGTACGGGAATATTTCTCAGGACGTGATCGTGAAGTGATTGTAGAAGATGTAATAAAAGAAGGTGCGAGCTACGAACAACGTATTAAACTGGCTGAAGATATGTACCATCGAGCAATGGAGATCTATGAAGATCTTCCGGGTGGTACCGACCGGGAATATCATATTTTATCCGTTTATTTGCGCCAGCATAAATTAGCTCGATACGCTAACGATGAGCAATTGATGAGGTTGTTGGAAGTAACAATCAGCAAACGGTGGAAGCTTATCAATCAATTGGATCCAGAAATGGAACAGATGAATCCAAAGGTCATTGCCGATATCGCTGAATATCACCTTGCACGGATTGATTTACTCCACGACAGTTTGGAATCCGAAGGGCAGCACCTTATTAGCGAAACGTATGATTTACTTGGGCAATTGAGTGAAGCAAGCTTATCCCATCCGAGAAGTTTGTACTTGCTTGGCAAAGTGAATCGACTTCGAAATGATCGTTCCAATGCGCTGAAAGCATTTATCCTCGCGGTAAACATTGCTAAACCAAGTACTAAGAAAAAATACAACCATTCTACTCTACCGGTGGGAATGTTTTTTATGGATAATCGTTTACGGGGTGCTGTATTAAATGAGATTGGAGAAATCTATTATATCAAAGTACGAGAAGCCACCAGTCGGATCGCAGCAGGTCGAAAGAATGAGTATTCTCAAAACCTGCGAATTGCACGGGATCACATGGCAATGGCGATATACTACGATCCTGAAAATTATAAACCCTTCAAAAACCTGGGCGATTATCATTATGATCAACTCGCGAAAATAAAATCTCTGAGTGACGCTCGATTCAAAGATATGACGCTCCCAGAGGAAATATCAGTATGGGGTACGAATGTTGACACCCTACTGGATTTGAAATCCGCTTTGTTCTTTTATGAGCAAGCAGAATATAGACTAAGTTCATTTCCATGTGGGCGTCCTATTGAACCCGATAAGTTTACTCGCCCCATCACCATAGATATAACGCATGATGATTATCGCAACATACTGTATAACCTGGGGTATCTCAATTATGTATTTGGTAAGTTCTATATAGAAAAAGGTGAAAAGAACCTGGGAATCGAATACATTCGCACGGCAGCCACCTGCTACTGGGAACCCATCCACCGTTCTAAAAATGAAGAATATCGGTTCAACCCGAATCTAAATTATGCATTGGGATGTGCTTATTTTCGGATGGGTGATAACTATTCGATGGCAGCCAACTATTTCAGCTGGGTATATAAGCATTTTCTTGATAAATATAATATGGAAATCATGCGTCAACGCAATCCGATGGATCCAACTCAAAATGGGATCCTAAAATATACAACCGATGCTGCTAATAATTTAGCTGTAAGTTATATGGCAGATCCGCAGCGAACCCGACGCTCCATGGAATTAGCCCAATATACCTTACTCAATGCGGTTAAATTCAACCGAGAATTAAATCCTGATGCAGCGGGTATTCGGGATATTATGGATGAATATAACGCAGGACTCATCTTATCCAGAAATCGAGAATTACTGGAATCTACTGCTGATCGAAATGACTATCAATACCGAAGTTTCCATCCAGAAATAACCGATAGTGGGATGCCACGGTATTTGGATGAACATCCCAGTGAATATTCAAGGTAGATTTTGTTTATACCCAACCTCGGAAGAAACAAATCCTACCAACCCCATAAAAAAGGAACGCCCCTATGCCATGTACCGTTTTATTAGGTTGTCAGTGGGGGGATGAGGGAAAAGCGGCTATTGTCGATTACCTTTCCTCATCAATGGATTACGTTGTCCGCTTTCAAGGGGGGGGAAACGCTGGTCACACTGTGGTGGTGGACAACCAAAAATTCATTCTACATTACATACCTTCTGGAATACTAAATCCTCGTACATCCTGTGTGATGGGAAATGGAATGGTAATTGCCCTGGACGGGTTATTCCAGGAAATTCAAGAACTGCACCAACAGGGCATCGATTGTAATAAACGCCTTTTCATTAGTGATCGAGCTCATCTTGTGCTCCCCTATCACATCGAGCTGGATGGAGCAGGAGAAGAATCCCAAAGAAAGCAAAAGATTGGAACCACTCGAAAAGGAATTGGTCCTACCTATAGTGACAAAGTTGCGCATCTGGGCGTCCGTGTGGGAAATTTGTATCAATCGAATTTTCGGACCCATTTAGTTCAATTGTTGGATGAAAAGAACTTTTGGTTATCACACTATTATCATGCACCCAAAATCACACTTGAAAAGTTTTATGATACCTTAATGCGTTTCGCTTCTGAGATGGAACCCTATGTAACAGACACGATATCCCTTTTACATTCGGCTTTAGATGACGGGAAATCTATCTTACTAGAAGGAGCCCAGGGAACCATGCTTGATGTGGACTTTGGAACGTATCCTTTCGTAACATCATCTAACTGCACTGCAGGTGGCGCGTGTACGGGATCGGGGGTTCCTCCCACTCGAATCAATAACAGCTATGGGATATTTAAAACCTATTTAACGCGGGTAGGCGAAGGTCCAATGCCTACGGAATTATTTGGGGAAGAAGGCGATTACCTTCGTCAGCTCGGAAATGAATTTGGTTCTACAACAGGACGACCCCGTCGATGTGGGTGGTTCGATCTTGTCCTAGCACAGTACGCCGCAAAAATCAACGGTTTGACAGGAATCATACTAACAAAACTCGATATCCTCGACGCATACGACAGCATTCGGGTCTGCACGCATTATGAATTCGATGGAACTAAGCTTACTACATATCCATCTTGCACGGAAACATTAGAAAATATTCAACCGGTTTATACGGATCTGCCAGGATGGAAATGCAATACACGGGGTTTGACAACGTACGAAGCGCTTCCACCCGAGGCGAAGGATTATCTACAGTTTCTATCAACTCAAATCAATGTCCCCATACTTGGGATCTCAACAGGTCCTGCGCGTCATGAGCTCATTTGGTTGGAAGAGAAACCCATTCATTAATCAGACTTCAAAGGCGCTTTGAGGTTATCAGCTTCAATAAAAATCTTCTTCACCTGTGGAAACGCTTGTTGAATTTGATGTTCCAGTTGATCGATGGTCGATACCAAGCGTTTTACATCTATACGTTCATCAAATTGGATTTCCACTGCTATCAATGCATCTTCGGGACCCATATATAGCGAATGAAACGTAATTATTTCCTGTACACCTGGTGTATCCTTAATTAACGAACGAACGCGCTGTTGATTTTCAGGAGTCATAGCTTCTCCAATCAACAAGCTATGTACTTCAACCGAGAGAAAAATAGCGATTAAGATCAACAGTATTCCGATAGCTACCGAGGCAATTCCATCAAAAATTCCATTTCCAGTGAGGGTTGTAAGTGTTATTCCAGCCAAAGCAAGCATCAAACCAATCAATGCAGCTGAATCTTCAAATACCACCGTAATTATTGTTGTATCTTTTGCATCCCGTATGGTCCTCCAAAGATTTTTTTGGGCTTTAGCCTGAATATGTTTCAATTCCCGTGAAGCAAAAATAAGAGCAATACCTTCAAAAACAATCGCTCCCACCAACACGGCATACGCCCAAATAATATTCTCCAGCTCGTGGGGATGAAGAATTTTATTGATCCCCTCATAGACAGAAAACACGCCTCCAACAGCAAAAATTGAGATCGCTACAATAAAGGAGAAGAAATACCGCTCTTTCCCGTACCCAAACTGATGACGGGAGTCGGGTTTCCGCTCGGAACGTTTTATTCCAATGAAAAGCAACACCTGGTTCATGGTATCCGCTGTGGAATGAAAGGCTTCTGCCAACATCGCAGCACTTCCCGTAAATCCACCTGCAATAAATTTCATCAGCATAACCATAAAATTAGCGGTTGAACCAATAATGAGAACTTTTTTTGATTTAGATCCTGCCATACCCGTACCCTTGAATCATCGTAACTCGTGTAAAAGTTATTTGTAAACAAAACTCAGCCATTCAACGTATCCCATTTCCGTAAGTAGTGGTCAAATTGCAATGGATATTTATTCCGGATGAATGCGAACCTGAGCATAATGGATGATCGTGCTTGAAGATTGTCCGACCAAATCAATCGTATAGGAAGGAACGGACCCGGTTCGTTCATAATTTTTAAAAAACCGGTTCATAAATTGTTCTAATTCCAGTTTTTCTCCGGGAACCTCTACCGTAGGTAAAAACGGCATGATATAAATCCCTGTTTGGGAGGAATCGGAATCACAGATGGCACTATAGAGTATATAGACTTTACCATCGGGTGTTTGATGAAATGCCGCCCAAGTGGGCATCAGACCATGTATTCGAGGGGGACGACTAGCAATTGTAACATGTCCATTTTCATCCCGTGGCGGATCGAAGGAAAGATCTTCATTGCACTGTAATAAGTTTCTGCGTTTAATAATCGCTCCCTCCTTTATTAGCGCATAGTTAAGGCTTACTTCCATGGGTGTACC
>CAYPZJ010000336.1:0-5924 GCA_964414635.1 uncultured Spirochaetia bacterium | reverse complement strand
CATCGATCTTTTTATTAAGAACAATTCAGTTCGCAAACAACATAGATTCAATCTTCCAAAGATTCGAGATCCACCCATTTCCGTTCTTTCCAGGATTCCATCGCTTTTTGGGCCATTTGAACTCCTTTAGCTCCTTCTAACAGATCCCAAGGAAAAGGTGTATCCAACACAATATGTTTTAAATAGAGTTCCCATTGGGCTTTAAAAGCATTATCATAAACCACATTGGTAGGCATTTTTTGCCAGTGTTCATAATAATTCAAGGGACTTGGAATATCGGGATTCCAAACCGGACAAGGGGTAGATGCATCCGGTTGCACATAGCATTCACGCAAACCTGCCACAGCGGATCCTTTTGTTCCATCCACATGCAGTACCAATAGATCATCCCGCCTAACCCGAGTCACCCACGAGAAATTAAAATGACACATCATTTTATTTTCTAATTGGATTGTCGCAAATGCTGTATCATCAGCCGTACAGGGATATTCGTTCCCGTTTTCATCAATTCGAGAATCCATTAATGTTGTACCAATGCAGGAAAGCCCTGCTACGTTCCCAAAAAGATTATCCAATACATAACGCCAATGAGCAATCATATCCAAAATGATCCCCCCACCTTCCTCCACTTTTGAGTTCCAGGATGGACGTTGAGTCGGTTGATGCTTCCCATCGAATACCCAATACCCAAATTCACCCCGCACAGCCAGAATTCTTCCAAAATAACCCGTATTCACCAAATAATTCAGTTTTTGGATCCCTGGTAACCAAAGTTTATCCTGGACGACACCGTGTTTAATCCCCTTAGTCTTTGCAGTACGATACAGTTCCATTGCTTCTTCCAGATTGGTTGCGGTGGGCTTTTCACAATAGATATGCTTTCCAGCTGCGATCGCTTTTTTTAGACTTGCGACACGCAAGTCTGTTCGCTGTGCATCAAAATAAATACGATACGCGGCATCGCTTAAACACTGATCCAAATCAGTGCTGTACTTCTCTACTCCGTATTTAGAAGCTAATTTTTGAAGTTTGTTTTCATTTCTACCTACCAGAATCACTTGGGGTATGATTACCTCGTCATCATTTAGCTTAACACCGCCTTGTTCCTGTATTGCCAGAATGGATCGTACCAGATGTTGGTTTGTACCCATACGGCCGGTAACCCCATTCATAATTATTCCGAGGGAATGTGTTTTCATGATTGTTCTCCTTATTTATGTATATTCCAAATAGGCGTTTACAATTTCCTTCAGAAACTCATCTTGATCCATCTTCCAACGCCGGTTGGAAAAAATTTCAACTTCATTATATCCTGAAAACCCAGCGTTCTCTACCCACCCACGGATCTGACGGATTGGAATGCACCCCTCTCCCATCAAACCACGATCATTCAACAGATCTTCGGTTGGACTCCTCCAATCACAAACATGAAAAGCCCACAACCGATTTGCCTTAGCCGTTCGCAGTATTTCTTCTTCCAGATCTGGATCCCACCACACATGATACACATCCACCGCAACACCTACCTCAGAGGAGTCTAATGCATCACACAAATCATTCGCCTGTTTCATGGTGTTTATGGCGGATCGCGTATCTGCATACATAGGATGAAGCGGCTCTACAGCCAATTTAACACCAGCTGCTCTTGCTTCAGGTAGAATAGAAGCAATCCCTTCCTGAATATACTTCCGTGAGTCTGAAAGGGAAAGATGGGGATCAGCACCACAAACCAGCACAATGAGTGGACATCGTAACGCAGTGGCTTGTTCAATAGCACGGCGATTATCATCCAATGCATGCTGACGCTGCGTTGCATCTTTATAGGGGAAAAATCCCCCACGACATAACGAAACGCATGTCAAACCCGCATTTTCTATTGATTGAGCCAATTGGGGTAGATCTTCTCCATCCAAATATTGGCGCCAGATCGTTATCCCTCGAACTCCTACCCGTTCATATTTTGCGATAGCCGTATGGACATTCCAGGGCTTCGTAGTAATCGTATGGATACATAGTTTATCGGTGGTGGTAAGCGGTTGTGTCATAGCGTACTCGATTCATTGGATTCATTGAAGTCATAAAAAAAGCGATACGAAGGTTGATTCGTATGGGATCGTTGAATCATCAGGGCGAGTTCAAGCCCGTGGTAATCACCCCATATACACGATTCCCCCATTGGGATTTCTTTCCCTGGTGGGATATAATCCCAATTGTTAGGATAATGATAAACACTATGCAGCAATAACCCCTGATGGTCGGGATTTCGACTCAGGTATGGATCATCAAATAGGGCATCAGCAAGGGTTAACCCTGCTTGTGTATAATGCAATCCTTGTGCTCGATCATCGGCAGAGGGTTTCTGTTGTAAATACAAACCCAATCGGAGAAATCCCTGAGCAGCAATCGCTGCAGCAGAACTATCCACTGGTTCATAAGGATTATCGGGAGAGGAAGATTTCGTTCGATAATCCCCTAGTTTATATAAACCCGGAGCTCCCGTGTCCCAATAAGGAATCCCATCTTGGGGCGTTTCATTTAAATAATATTCCGCTACCAATCGCGCAACCTGTTCTAATCGCGTTAGAACTACTTCTTTAGTAGGAAACGGAGCCATAAACAACTCAGGAAAAACCGATTCAGGTAGATAAGATAGAAACTCCAATTGCTCGGCAAATCCCGTAACTGCCCACGCCAACCCTCGTGTCCAAGTAGTAAAGGGAGAATAACCTTGCTGGCTTGAGGGACAGCGATAGCTTCCATCCGTTATGTTAAATATTGACTCATGTGCCACCCGTCCGGGAATGTCGTACCGGTCACGATCTTCTCCCCAATAAACAGCATATCGGGCTGTAGTTTCAACATGTTGAAGAATCCGTCGTAATAATGATATATGTTGATCGTTTTCGCTCAATACACGGTGACCCATCTGATAAGCAATTCCAAGTACACGCATGGAACGAATGGTGTCGATAAAAAGGGAATGTGGTCCATTAAACGAGTATACATATCCCAGATCATCGGGTAAATTTGTCCAGCGGGAAGCCTGAACCGCCCCAGAAACTTTCAGCGCTAAACGGAACACCTCCGGATCGCATGATACCTGCGTTAATCGATCCTCATAATAAAATCGAAGTAGATTCCCATAGGTACTGACATTATTAAAACCATGATCATGAACACCGAAATGGGTAAGATGGCTGCTCATTTGATTTAAAGTACCATACAACCCCCATTCTAAAAAGGAGGAATCTTCAGTAAGATCATATGTTAGAAGGGATGAACCATATAAAAAACCTAGGGTCCATTCCGTCCATCCTCGTGATGTATATTTCCCTTCTTCAGTAAATACCGGACTACCTCGTCTCGGATCCCATGTTTTTTGAATGGAATGCTCCTTTGCAACCGCAAGGGAAACGAGTTCTCCAATTTTGCTTTGCAGAGAATCGATCGTAACCGTACTTTTAGGTGTCATACGCTGCCTTAATTATAAAATCCGCATGCGAAAACCACCATCCACATCGATGATGGAACCGGTGGAAAAAGGAAACTCTCCTTTCATAATGGAAGTCACCGCCAGTCCCATATCATCAGGAGTTCCCCAGCGCTTTTGTGGTATAAATCCCTGTTCAATCAGCTCGTCATATTTTGATTTTACCCCACTGGTCATATCGGTTTCCATGATGCCAGGGCGTAATTCATATACCTGAATGTTTTCAGCGGCTAATCGTGCTGCCCATAGCTGACCTGCCATGGATAATCCTGCTTTTGCTATACAATATTCTCCTCGATTGATGGAAGCGGTATAAGCCGATACGGATGTAATAAAAACAATCTTTCGTCCCGTTGGTATAGCGGAAGGTTTTGCTTCGTTAAGCCAGTGTTTTGCCATCTGTTGCGTTAGAAAATAGGGACCTTCCAAATTCGTCTGCAGTACCTCTTCAAACGACTGTATGGAAGCATGAATAATATCATTCCGCTCTCGGGGTGCAATACCAGCATTGTTAACTAATCCATCCGGGATCCCCCACGTATCCACAAGTGTTTGTATCAGGGATACACGATCTTTTGGTTCTCTAATATTCGCTTTTATAGCAACAAATTCTTGAGACTCATGTAACCGTAAAGAAGTACATTCTTCAACCGTTTGCTGTGCAGCGGTTTCATTGGAAACATAATTTATCGCAACAGAGAAACCAGATTGGGCGAGATGCAGGGCGATCCCCTTTCCTAAACCTCGACTGGCTCCGGTTACCAATATTTTTGGAATCGTATGATCCATCTCTTTCACCTTAAAGAAAAATTAAGTTGACCGTGCTTCTTCTGCCATTGCGTATACATTTCCAGGTGGTACATTTGGTAAAAGCGCCTCATGGGATGGACTTATCACCACATGCGGTCCTAGTGTTTCTTTCACTCGTCGTACTTCAGTACGTATTTCATCGGGTGTCCCATGTACCAACAAATTCTGGGTATCAATTCCACCTAGAAAAGAAATACGCCCCCCGAAATCAGTGGCTAAGGTATCCGCATCCATTTTGGCTGCTTTCGCTTGGAGTGGATGCAAGGCGTCTACTTCTGCATCAATCAGTTGATTAATCACCCGATGAATCGCCCCACATGAGTGGAGAATCACCTGATATCCATAATCATGCCCCTGTTTGGTAAATTTCTTAAACCACGGCATCACAAATTTATTAAATAAATCGGGACTTACCAATAAATCAATCTGTGTACCAAAATCATTCCCGAAGAAAAATCCATCTACCAAATCTCCTGCTTCTTTAAAAAAGAGATCGTTGGCTTCCATATAAAAGGTACATACGCGCCGGGTTACTTCTTCCACTATTTCTGGATGGGTATACATCTTCAAGAAATATTCCTGCATCCCAAACAAATCGGCTACATCATGAAAAAAGGAACTCCAAAAGCCACTTGCACGGTACACGTCTCCAGCATTCTGTAATTGTTCGATGGTTTCAGTAAAATCGAGGTATTCCAGTTTAGGCCAATTATATGCTTCTACATCTTCGATCCGTTCTGTTTTTGCAAATGGTCCTGGAGTATTATGACCCGTCTTTCGGTCAGAACCTGCTTCGGCTGTTGCAATCCGTTCATCCCGAAGGGGAAACAAGCCGTGACCATCGGGATGTTTGTAGGAATTCCATTGGGGACAGATCCAACGGTAATCATCATAAAGAAATTGACGCAATTCTTCTTCCGTATTAAGATTGAAATAATCGAGGTATTTGGGAGTGGTTTCTACATGGGGATTCCCCAACCAAAATCCACACCGATCAGCAGGTTCCCGTGCAAAAATGGCTTTCACTCGTTCACGGCTCGTCATGCAGGACTCCTTTTCAACCACACGCTGGGTTGGAGGTTCTATGTTAGTTCCATATACAAGTTAGGGTACATGAACCCGGTCGTCGTATATGTGAATCTTTAAAATAATGAAAACATGGGGGAGGGTAAATAAACGATACAATTAGTGGGGCAGACTTTCCAAAAGGATCTCAACTTTCGATTTCACCCGATTGAATGGATCTTTCACATTATATAACTAATACTCGTGCCGAATAAACATCCACCAAGCCAATCCGTATAAAACCACTGCAAACGCCAAACTACTTAACAGTTCAGGAAGCTGGGGGATAGGAATCATGTTATATTGAAGCACCACATCATGAATATCTCGAATGGTTTCTACTTTGGGAAATAGCCAGTAGGCACCCGCTACAATCGGATCCCAAAGAGTTCCTTCCACGAGCGATGGAAACCGTACATGGAATATCTCTAATAAATATCCAATAAATAAAAGCAACGCAAAGGTCACAATTAGTGCAACGATACTGTTTTTCGACCAGATTCCCACTAAAACCGTAATGGAAAAATAGATAAAAAACACGACCCCCATATAGATGCCT
>CAYPZJ010000335.1:0-5933 GCA_964414635.1 uncultured Spirochaetia bacterium | reverse complement strand
TTCGGGGGGAACCGATCGATGTGACGGTACATGCGGGGGAGTTGGTTGGGATTGAGTTGTTGGATGAGAATGGAGAACCCATCGATGAAAACACGGTCGTGTTCATTGAAACGGGAACCACTTATAATTTTGATTGTATGGGTTATGATGAACTGGGGAATCCGATTTTCGTTTACCCATACTGGGCTGTGAGTTCCGAACTAGGAAGCATCACACCACTTGGTCCGGAAGCTGGAACGTTAGATACAACCACTAATCATACTACAGGTAAAGGAACAGTGAGTATCGCTCTGGGAAATGTAAATGATACTATCGAGGTACGAGTATTTGAACCATTTAGAGATAGTACTTATTTGAGGAAACTTGACAGCGGAGTTGAAACAATTTTGGAGGACGGCAATTCTTATCAGGTTGTTAAGAATGAACTTATGGTTATGTTCTCTGAAAATTATTATTTGGAAAATTTGGAATGGCACCGAGATAGCAATAATTTTCTGGTCAGTTCAAATAAAGAATTAAATAGAATTTTGAGCAAACACGGGCTTTTTGGTTTTGGAAATTTAGGTACCATATTGAATTCCATGGGACCAACAGTAGATCGTACGGATTATTACGAAACTGCTGGATTTACCCGAACTTATATCCTAACTTTTGATCATGCTAATCTTCCCGATCTGAAAACGAAATTATTAGCTATCCAAGAGATTGATTCAACCGCATATAGTATGACATTCACTTCATCGGGAGTCTATGATCCAGATATTCCTCGTAGAGGATTACAATGGGGACTTGAGCGTATCCAAGCCGAACCGGCGTGGTCTATGTGGAAAAAGCATAACTACCCGGGTGTAGAAGTTGCAATAATAGATGATGGGTTGGTCAACGAAAACTGCCATGGAATACAATTTAATAATGCCATCGACAAGAAGCAGAACATTCAAGGACATGTTATTGCAGGACCTATTCTAACTTACGATTTTCAAAATGATGATGTAACAAGAATTCCTGGAAATACACATGGAACGAGAATGGCTCAAATTATTTCGGGGGATCATGAAACCCATGATGGCTATGCAGGAGTTTGTCCTGATTGTCCTTTGCATATAATAAAGATAAGGCAGAACCCAATTCCATTTGAGGATGTCGCTATGGCGTTAACATACATTAGGGACAATGTGGATGCCGGAAATATACGTGTAGTAAACATGAGTTTTGGTATGCCTTTAAGCGTGTTTGAATTAGCCTCACAAAGAGATTTTTCTCATCCCTTAAATGCAGCTAACATCATTTCGATTGAAATATCTAATTTGCTATTTGAATTATCTCAGGCAGATAGAAACATTACCTTTGTTTCTGCAACAGGTAATAATGTTGGTACCGAATGGACCTGGCCGGCCGTGCACCCCGCAGTAATAGCGGTTGCCAATACATGGTCTAGTGATTTTCGGTATTTTGAATCAGGATACTGGGATGGGGTCAATCCTATCACACAAGAAGCAATTACGGGAGAATTGGGAGTGGATTTACCTGGAGCGCCAGCAGGACTTGTCGATGTATTCTATCCTGATTTAGCTGCACCGGGTACTAATATATTCACCAGTATTACTTGTGCACCACCAGCACCATACACGCCCGGATGTACCTCTTCGCCCAATTTTGATGAGTATTCACCTTCAACGGGAACATCGAATTCGAGTGCTTTTGTAAGTGGAGCAACTGCCTTGATATTAATGGTAAATCCCTCCATCACACCTTATAACCCAGCAGATCCGGATGATCTTAGCACAGTCCGAGGAATTCTCCGTGCCTCAGCGGATCCAGCCTACGATGTTTCTGACCCTGGTTTGCCGCTACCCAATAAATTTGTAGGTTTTGGTCGCTTAAATGTTGCAAAAGCGATGCGGCTTGCGGCAGGAGAAAGTTGGTTTTTTGAGCATGATAGCATAACCAGTTTGGAACCAAATGGTGCAGATCCTGTTTATTCGAGTTGTGAAAGTTTAGATACTGTAGAAATAACATGGGATGCAGATCTCGATGCAGAACAATATCAGGTGCAGTTACGAAGGACATTTCCCCCATCATATAATGAAGGTAACCCTGTATCTCCATATGATTTATATACAGATACAACAGCTAAAGCCCAGCCGGATGAGCAATATCCCTGGTACTTTGGTTCCAATGATTTCGGTGTAGCGGGATACTCAGGACCATGTACCAGAACAGGAGATACTGAAACCTATACCAACGATATTTTAACAAATCCAGCAAATGATGTACAATATGATAGGCAAAAAGCATATTTGCATATGATAGGTGATCCAGATTATGAAATAACCAAGCATTTTTATCGTGTTAGAAGTGTGTATGGTGAACCTGCAACAGATCAGGTGGTTGGTCCATGGAGTAATTGGGTGGAGTTTGGTAGTGTTGAATTTTGTACATGTGATGTTTGGCTGCCCAATTTTATCAATACGGGTTCCATTTACCACAATGTCGATATTAACGTACCAAATCAGGAAATATTTCTTGAATTTATGCCTGGAATTGTAGATAGTATAAAAGAAATATATTTTGTAAAGGATGAAGAAAATAATCCAACACGCTATGTGGCTACAATAAATACAATAGATGACAAAGCATCAGTATATGTTGATGAAAGTTTTGATTTTGGGAGTTATTATTGGGAATTCTTGTATACAAAGCCTGGTACAGAATGCGTTTTATCATTAAATACATTAGATGTAGGTACGACGGATGTATCTTTGGGTTCATGTTACACGATAAACAAAAATATAATCCGAACAAACAATATAAGTAGCATTCCTAATTCAAACTTCTTACTTACAAGTTCATATATCCCATCTATAAACGAGACAGTTATTCAAATTCGAGATGAATTAAACAAATCAACAAATACGACATTGAATATCGATGGGGAAATTTATGTTTATTCTGCTTCTCTAGACAAATTCTACATGGTTGGTAATTCTTCTCTTTATCCGGTGCCTCCAGGATATGGAACACCCCAAAATCTGTGGCAATGCAATGGGTTAACTAATCCAGAAGAGCACGAACAGCTCGACTGCGATGGTTTTGTTGAAGAGTGTTGTGTCCTATTAGCAAATGATTTTTACGGATCACATTTTGATATAATTCGACAAAACAATGATCGTATTGCTAGTTTTATTGAGGGAATAAATAGCATTGTTGTTTGGGAAGTTGATGGAAATAGTATTATATGGTCATTAAGCTTAAATTTACCCGACACCGGTAATGAACATTATGCGGATTTTGTATCGTATGACTTATATCCCTATGAAGATTTTTACGTACTTGATACCGGATTAGATAGGATTTTAAAGGTTCGTCATAATCGCTCAAGTGGTTCTGTTAATATTTCTACAGTATTTAGTAATTTGGGAATAACAGATTTGAGTGCTAGTATAGAAATTAGCCGATTGGGGAAATTGTACATTTCAGACATTAATTCATTTGGGTCTAGAATTCGAACTTTCGATGGAACCAATTTCATAGATTTACTTTCAGGTTTCTTTACAAGTATTCCGAAGGATATGGTTTTAATTGAAAACTGCGATAGTATTTCATCATGCAATACCTTTCCAGGACCTAGATGGCTCGCTGTTTCTGGCTATCAAGGAATAGGGGAACAGCTCGTTATTGGTTGTGTGGATTAGAATATAGGAGGATAATTATGAAAACTCTACTCACGAACATCCTAGTCATTACCTTTTCATTATCGATTCTACTCATCGTGACAGTAACATGTTTCGAGCATAATAGTATCATTGATAATGAAACAATGTTGGCTACCAGTATGTTATCAAGCTCAATTGAAAAAATACTTAAAACCTCTTCTACAGTTACTGAAGCGGACCTAACTAGCACAACAGCCCAGACTGTGCTAACAAACACCTCAAACTCTTCAACAGTGGAGGAGATAAGGGCGCCAAGATTGATTTTTTTAAACGAAATGTATATTGAATCCGATTACAACTATTGTTTAAAAAATCATCTCGGAGCAATACAAGAGGGTAGCATTCCGTTCTATGGAAAAATATCGGATCCGAATTGTTTGTTGGATAAAATTAAATTTATCATTTCACCTCTTGAAATTATTGAAGAACACAGTGATTTTGAAACGGATACATCATGGGGCGGGCGTTGTCGTCACTCATGGGAAAAAACATTTCTTCTGGGTCCTGGAGACTATGAACTTGATATTATTTTTACACTTCAAGATGGCTCAGAGACGGACCCGATGGAGTTTCGTTTTACGGTGATCCCAAATTTGGAAGCAAGGATAATTGATACCGGTCCCATAACGATTTACAACAATTCCCTTTCTGAGATTGATGTAGAAATAGATGTTTTGGGAACTTTTTATTCATCTTATCAGGATTTATGTAAGAATCCTGATTCAGAACCGAAGTGTCCTTATTATACTGCAGGCACTGAATTTCTTGAACCATCTTGGGGTTGGTGCATAGTTCAAGCAGGTTGGCTATTATTTGTTGATATGAATAGTAATGGAATCTATGAACAACAAGTAGATCTAAAACTGACTACATTTAAGCATATCTCTCCCTTTCTTGAACAGACAATTCCATTTAATTTTACATATTTTATGGATGATTTCAATATGATAAATTGGATTTCGTCTCATGCGGATCAAGGACCCTTTGATCTTGTACTGCAACTGCAAAACGGTTGGTTTTTTAAAGATGGTGTTGAAGAAACGGTGATTTTGGAAGATCGAATTTCATTCAAATACAAGGATGTGACGGAACGGGATGTTGAGATTGTCTCCGTTGTGGCTCCGTCAAGCACTTATACACATTCTTCGATTCCGCTTGAGATTACCATAAGAAACAACGACCTCGATGCTTACACCGAACCCCTTCGGTTGGAAATCGGGGTGTCTGAAGATACCATTATCAATGATGACAATGATATATTTTTATCACCAACCATTGAAGCACTGGACGAAGAAGATTTAATCATTGCCCCTATTCCTCCAGGCGAACAAGTCGTCTTAAACAATTTTAATTTAAAACCATATGGATGGCCAAAAAATTCAGCTTTTCGAGAACTTTTAGATGTATCTCAACACGTTTATTTCTTCGCCACACTTTCGGATATAATTTCAGGCTATACTAAAGGTAGAGACTATCCTTTCGATAGTAAATACGTTTTTCAGGATATGAATAGCGAAAATAACTGGTGTATAGCTCAAGCATCGACCACCGTGCTACCCTCCATCGATTTACAACCGCTACCTGTAACGATTGCAGAAGACCAACCCACTCAATTTATCTTCAATTCGGATGAAAGGCAGAAACTAAACCTATCTCCCCTTGCTTTGTTTAATCATGGGATGGGAATTGCGTGCGAAAGAGCATTTGGTGGTGAACCAGCTCTGGTTGGAATCCCTTTATACGATTGCCGCTATTGTTATTACGATATCCGTTTTGAAATCTATGCTTCGACCGATTTGAATATGGATGTGGAAAATGATTATTTAGTGAATTATACTACTTATTTTCTCAAGGAGATACTTGAAGGCAGTTCGAGTGAGCTTTTGGAAGAATCTTCAAGTACCTATTATAAATTAGCTCATTCAAAATTAACAGAACCAGGCTCCTATTACCTCTATCTAAAAATCTATGATATGGATAGTATTACTTTTGGTGATTACAATTTTGAGAACAATGGTGTGTGGATTGGGGATCCAACTCCCATTTTATTCACGTTTGAATAAAAAGCACAGGTGAAAAGCATCTTCTGGAATCGGATCCCGATTTTCCCCAACTGGGCGTTGAGTGATGGATTGGGCACGGTCGTGCCGTTGGGACCTGCTGCTGGGGAGGTTGCGTTTGTGGATAGTGCGTGTGTACAGGGGACGGTGAGTATTG
>CAYPZJ010000334.1:0-5939 GCA_964414635.1 uncultured Spirochaetia bacterium | reverse complement strand
TGGTATAAATATCGTACTTCGATTCTTCCTTCGGATCAGCGGTTGCAGGAATTGGTACTGACGGTTAGTAATTTTTTCAGCCTTTCTGATGAATTTAAAAACCAACCAAAAGAAATCAAAGCGGAATTCTATTCATTTTGGATGGATATCCATGTTCGTGCGGCGGAAGAGAACGATGGGATATTTTATCAGTTTGTAAATGGCACAATTGTTTGTATATTTGGCTTTAAGGGGGATTTAGCCAAAGCAGCCCATCAAGCCCTTCAATTTGCATTTAAAATATCGAGTGAAGTGGAAGCCAAGCTGCAAGAGAAACCCGAATGGGAATCTTTTTTAGATTGGCGGCTGGGTATCCACGAAGGAACTATGCTATGCAGTGAATTGAAAGCGGAAAAGCACACAGAATTTGCTTTGACTGGTGCTTCATTGAGTTTAACATTCAATATCGCAAGTCTTTCAAGACGATTTGATGTTCATACGGTTATTACTCAACCCATTTATGAATATGTACAAGAGGATATTAAAGCGACAAGTCTCGCCTTGCTGCATATTAAAAATCAAGATGAGGATATTCAAATTTATGAGCCCATAACCACCTGATGGGCTTAATCCTACGATTGTTACGGTGTATTGATTCGATTTCTTATAATCCTGCTCTTACCTGAAAAGTGAGTTAAAATGCCTCCCCGCAACGATGTTACCGGTCGTCTTATACTCATATATAGCTTTGTCCTTTTTGCCATGATCGGATTTATGAATTTCAGCCGATCTGCGTTTATTGATCGGATGCTTTTGGATATGCAGCTAACCAATTCCGATGGTTCCCTGATTTTATTAGCAGAAATGGGAGCAGGTTGGTTTGCCTCTTTTTTTTATGGGTATCTAATACGTATTCTGACCCGTCGCCGACTGCTATTTGCTTCCCTGCTTTTTTATACTGTAATGATCCTTGGATATTCGCAATCAACCCATCTGATTATGACAATAGGATTAGGATTTTGTATGGGATTCGCATTAAATATCCTGGGGGCTATTACAAATGTTCTTGTGGGAGGTAGAAAGGGCGGGGGAAATATTCGTGATTTAAATCTGCTCCATTCTGTATTAGGATTTGGAGCATTTTTAGGACCGAGTTATGTCGCCTGGGTTCTTTTTCATCTCGATTGGCGATATATATATATTTTTGGGGCAGCATATCCTGTCCTACTGATTCTTGTTTTAATGTTACTTATCCCGAAGCATCCTATGTTGGATCAATCCGAACAAACAATGGTTTTACGGACAAATCTATCGGATTTCTGGTCGGATATTCGTTCTTTATTCAAAGATCGACGTTTCATCCTTTCATTTTTTGGATTGTTTTTCTATGCTGCGAGTGAAGTTCCTTTCACAACCTGGTTAGTTGGTTTTTTAGAGCAAATAAGAGGTTTGGATACCTATTATAGCCGTTTTGCCCTATCGGGTTGGCTTATTGGATTAAGTGCAGGTCGATTCTTAGCGAGTTGGTTATATCGTTGGATGGATGAACGCTGGGTTGTGCTTGGTTTTTTACTTGGGGTAGGGGGGATGGTTTTAAGTGTACTTTCACACAAGATGGAGTATATTCTTTTAGGCGTATGGATTAATGGATTAGCGTTTTCATTTATCTTTCCAACCATTTTGGGATTGGCGAGTACACGGCTTCCCTACCAAAAAGATATGCTCATCAGTGGTATTATTTCGGGTTCATTTTTGGGAGGTGTGTTCTTTACAGTTGGGCTTGGGTTTTTGAATGATTGGATTGGTAAAGCGTATGGAATCGGGTTACCCGTACTTACTGCTCTTATAGGAAGCATTCTTATGACCATGAATTGGTTTGTGAACAAAAAAAACAAAAAACCTTCGTAGCATCCTTGCAACTCGGAACCCATTTTTGTGTATAATATAAAATGGGAGTATGGATAGGATGAAAATTGCGTATATTGGGAAAATGAAAACCGCTTGGTATATGCTGCCGGTAGAGGAATACGCAAAGCGCATACGTCGATATTGCCCGTTGGAACTTATTTCTGTAAAGGAAAGCAAACAAAGTAACACAGAGCGTCGAAAAGAGGAAGAAACCGAGCAGCTATTTAAACGCTGTACTCCGCAAGACACCATAATAGCTTTGGATGAGCGGGGGAAACAGATGAATTCGAAACAGTATGCAGATTTTATAAATTCCTTTTTAATTCAAGGAATTCAACCCATTTTTTTAATCGGCGGAGCATTTGGACTGACGGAGAGGATAAAAGAACGAGCTGACACGCTCCTTTCCCTTTCATCGTTGACCCTACAACATGATATAGCCCTGGTTGTTTTTCTGGAACAATTGTATCGAGCATTTACATTGATAAATAATGAGGATTATCATAAATAATGAATTCAGATAACCGATCCATCGGCATATTTGACAGCGGGATTGGTGGAATGACTGTAGCGAAGGCTCTCACCCGCACCCTACCGAATGAACAACTTATCTATTTTGGAGATACAGCCCATTTACCGTATGGTGCCAAATCCAGAGAAACCATCATTCGACTTTCTTTGAACATCGGGATGTTTCTTCAATCACAACACGTAAAAATTCTTGTTATAGCTTGTAATTCTGCTACCACGGCAGCGCTTCCGACACTACAACACACATTGGAGATCCCTGTTATAGGGGTGGTTGATCCGGGAGCTCAAGCAGCAATGAATCATACCCGAAATAAGAAAATTGGCGTAATCGGTACGCGAAGTACCATAAACAGCCAATCCTATAAAAAGGCGTTGCTATCATTGGATCCGGATTTAGAAATTTTTCAAAAAGCGTGTCCACTCTTTGTTCCATTGGTTGAGGAAACCTGGATAGAGCATCCCATTACCAAATACGTGATTGAAGAATACCTCCATGAATTTGAGATCCAACCCAAAATTGATACGTTACTCTTAGGCTGTACCCATTATCCACTTTTAAAAACGCAAATAGCCTCCTACCTGCCTGATGTGCATTTGGTTGATTCTGCAGAAACAACAGCGCTTGCTGTGAAGGCATTCTTCGATGAAAATGGCCTCCATACGGCAAGTACATCCCCGCCTCGCCATGTATATTATCTAAATGATGTGACTGATTTATTTTTGAAGCTGGCAGAACGTATTATGGATTATCCCTTGGGAGATCATCTAGAATATACTACTGTCAATGTATAATAGAATAATGTAGCTATAATCCATACTGTGTGCGATACAATTATGCAAAAAAAAGGATATCCTTAATAAATTTTTCGCAACTGATTGATTTTTCAAACCATTCCACTATCTTATCTAGTATATGCTCGAAGTGTTGGAGAACGTCTTTCTGAACTTTGATAGCGAGCATGATAATTTGCTAATGGTTAAGTCAATCACCCATTTGGGATATCATAACGTATGACTGTGAATGAGAAGCTGGAACATATCATCCAACAGAAGATAGTGACTCGAGTTGAGATGAAACGTATTATGGACTGCAATTCCAACGTACGCTATGTTTCTACCAATGGATGTTTTGATATGATTCATAAAGGGCATCTGTCCTTGTTGGTCCACGCTCGTAGTCTTGGGGATCAACTACTAGTTGGGTTGAATAGCGATCATTCCGTTCAAGCAAGAAAAGGTAAAGATCGTCCCATTCTAAAGCAGGATGATCGAGCGATGCTGTTAGCCTCTCTTTTCTTTGTGGATTATGTAATCATTTTTGAAGAACTTGAAGTTAATTCGTTATTAGCGTTTTTAAAACCGCCTATTCATGTAAAAGGTGGAGATTATAAGAATTTAGAAGAGTTAGACGAATATGAAACGGTAATCGGTTATGGTGGTGAAATTCGAATTCTACCGATGGTACCAGGCTACTCCACCACTCGAGTGATTAAACATATACAAAAACCAGAGACTAATGATGTATGTTGTAGGTGATGCCGATGAATACGAAAAACAAGTACAAATCCTGTAAAGTATGCGGGTCTCGCATGATTAAACGTCGTTGGAAAGTGGACTTTAAGGTGAAGCGTCAATTTGTACAAGTTACGAACTACCCATTGTTTATCTGCCCCCGCTGTGGCGAACAACGGATCCATTTTTCAGCAACACGAAAAGTGCTGAACCGCCTTTCCCTATCCCATATATCCGCCATAAAATTAAACAATAATAATATCTATATAAATAACTAGTGGAGCAATCCATTTTTAGCTACCCAGCATCCTGCTTCCTGGAGTATCTTATCCAATCCTAACTTTTTCCAGATCTTTTCAACAATGAGTCGGGGTCCAAGCAGTATGCTATCTTCGAGGAAGAGGTCTTTTTGTATGTCGATGGTTTTATGGTGTGCGGAGTATTTGCTGAATCCTTCGATTAAAGCATCGAATTGTCCTTCCTTGATGAGGTCGATACGTCCGAGGTTCGCAATGATTTTGGGAGCCGGATGTTTTTCCCTTTTTTCGTACGCTCTGAACGATTTGTAGGTATTCTCGTGCGGTCCCATTTTTGTTTTTCTTTCTATCGATACGAATAAACATAGTGTTAATAATGTAATCCGCAGGTAGTATAAGGTCAAGTACATTTTGCTAGCATCTAACTACATATTTGTGATTCCGAAAAATGGCTTGTGTTTAGATAAGGTTTGTGGGAGGGTCTGAAAAATAATTTGGGGATAGAACCCAATTATCTTTTAGGGGGGTGACGAACTTGAGTCTAACGAAACCTTACCCATTTTCCAAAAAACTGATATACAGAAATACTGAATTTCAGAATATTCATAAATTATCTCTAGTCACTCTCCATTTTTAAAACTGTCTGAACCACCTTCGGCGAAATATAATACCCCACCTCAAGAAGTTTATCCAAAATAGGCTCGACTTTATTAATCACGCCTTCTTCCTTTGCTATCAATAGGACTCCTAATAACCCAGTGATCTTTAATCCATACAATTTAGCAACACGCCGACCTTTATTATCGTCAAGAATTATAAGATCAGAACTTACTTCTAATCCTAATCGGATAGCCTCTTCTTCTCCCTTTCCAAGACTATAGGAGGTAAGAATAGGATCAGCTACATTCTTTATCGGTTTTTCAACGATCCACTCTGGTTGTATGCGGGAATGACCAGACATAAACACTTCATTCATAACCACAGATGGAATAAATATTTCCTGATACAGATCACGTAGAATATCTAGTTCATCCACCGCATGGAGTAGGATAATAGGGCTTGAATTACTGATTACCACGTACCACCCCTGCTCGAGCGTTTTCCATATCCTCTGCAAGTTCTTCCTCAGTCAGATCGATAAAGGGAATACCCAACTTCGATGAGTACCGAACGAATTCCATCTTATCCATTTTAAGAAGTTCTGCTGCCTTGCCGCTACTAATATCGCCCTCACGGTACAACTCAAGGATAATGAGTTCCATCACCCTTTCCTGAATACTCTGATACTTGCGCTCAATGGCATATCGAAGTTCATCTGGTATAGTTAGTTTAACTTCGGTCATACTCGACTCCTATAGTCAGTCTAATAAAAAGTACAGATTCAGTTAATCTTCCAAACCACACATGATATAAAAAATCCGCATTACCACTGGACCCACTCCCTTGATCGGTGACAAATTCTTGTCGATATGATCCTTTTCCTTCTGTTCAACTAATTTCAACAAAGCTGTCAGGGCATCCTGATCCAATTTCTCACCTAAATCTTTCAATCGTTCGGCAAAAAGCATAGTCATATAATCGCCCCGCTGATAACCCGAAGCCAAAGTCGTATTGAACAATTGCTCGTTGGGGGGCTCTTTTAGGAAGGCTAAATCAAAAAGTTTTCTTGTATTAAGCTGATCCTTAATTTCATACGTTCGCTCTAATAGATTATTGGAGTTGAAGCCCAGATAGAATTTGTGAAATTCGATT
>CAYPZJ010000333.1:0-5988 GCA_964414635.1 uncultured Spirochaetia bacterium | reverse complement strand
CTTGAATAATATCTTCTAATACACTCCAGACTTCTTCCTTTTCCTTTTCCACCCATTTTTTGGCATTCTTTATATTATAAACTTTGTCACGCTCGACCAGCTCTTTCATAATAAAAGGTTTAAACAATTCCAACGCCATCTTTTTGGGTAATCCGCACTGATGGATTTTCAATTCTGGCCCAACTACAATTACCGACCGTCCGGAATAATCAACACGCTTGCCCAACAAATTCTGACGGAATCGTCCTGATTTACCTTTTAACATATCCGAAAGGGATTTCAAAGGACGATTACCGGGACCTTTCACTACTCGTTTACGACGGGAATTATCAAATAACGCATCCACCGCTTCTTGAAGCATTCGCTTTTCATTACGGATAATAATTTCGGGCGCTTTCAAACCCAACAATCGTTTCAACCGGTTGTTCCGGTTAATTACACGACGATACAGGTCATTTAAATCGGATGTTGCAAAACGTCCCCCATCTAATTGAACCATCGGACGGAGCTCCGGTGGAATAACGGGGACTACTTCCAGGATAAGCCAAGAAGGATGGTTATCAGAACGACGAAAATCTTCAATGATTTCTAATCGTTTGAGCAAACGGGGTTCCGACTTCTCGCCTTTTTCTATCATGCGCTCTCGCAGTTCTTCCGCTTCCATATCCAAATCCACCAGATCCAGCAATGTCTTGATCGCTCGAGCACCAATATCGGCAGTAAATGTTTCCCCATGCCGGTCCATATAATCCAAATATTCGTCTTCTGTGATTAGCTGCTTATATTCCAAATCTGTGTCACCCGGATCAAGGATGACATATTTTTCAAAATATAGTATGGAACGAATTTCGTTTATCGATAAACCTAGAATCAAACCGATCCGACTTGGTACGCTTTTGTAATACCATATGTGGGAAACAGGTGTCGCCAGCTCAATATGCCCCATCCGTTCACGCCGGACTTTAAAATGAGCCACTTCCACACCACAACGATCACAAATCACGCCCTTGTATCGAATGGATTTAAATTTCCCACAATAACATTCCCACTCTTTTGTGGTTCCAAAAATGCGCTCACAAAACAAGCCATCCCGTTCAGGTCGCAATGTACGGTAGTTAATTGTTTCTGGCTTTTTTACTTCCCCATAACTCCATTCACGAATACGATCCGGAGATGCAAGAGAAATGCTAATTTTATGAAAATCGCTCATATCACGCATAGTTCACCATCCTAATAGTTCGGGATATTAATCTATATTTTGTTTTTCATTTTTCGTATGGTATCCAAATCTTTATCGGTTAAACCAAGTAGATTATCCTGGCTATCAAAAATGTTTAAATCCAAGGCTAACCCACGGAGTTCTTGCACCAATACATTAAACGATTCTGGAATACCTGGGGCTGATGTATATTCCCCTTTTACAATGGTCTCGTAAATTCGTGCTCGTCCCATCATATCGTCGGATTTCACTGTTAGGAATTCTTGTAAGGTATTCGCTGCTCCATAAGCTTCCAATGCCCATACTTCCATTTCCCCTAAACGTTGACCACCGAATTGGGCTTTTCCTCCCAGCGGTTGCTGGGTTACAAGAGAATAAGGACCCGTGGACCGGGCATGAAGTTTATCATCTACCATGTGAGCTAGCTTCAACATGTAAATCATACCAACAGTGATATTGGATTCAATTAACTCACCAGTTAATCCATCCCGTAATACACATTGCCCACTTTTTGGCAATCCTACCGAATCGAGACTATCTCGTATTTCATCTAATGTGGCTCCTTCAAACACAGGGGTTGCAACCCGTTTTCCTTCCAAATAAACACCCCAACCTAACATGGTCTCCAGAAGCTGTCCGATATTCATACGGGATGGCACCCCCAATGGATTTAAAATAATATCCACAGGGGTTCCATCGGGCAGATAAGGCATATCTTCATCTGCACAAATCCGAGAAATAACACCCTTGTTTCCATGACGCCCCGCCATTTTATCCCCTTCGGAGAGTTTCCGTTTCTGTGCTAGAAAGATTTTGACCATTTGTTCTACACCAGGAGCCAAATCATCCCCTTCATCTCTGCGAAAGATATGGCGATCAATTACGATTCCCCCATTTCCATGGGGTACTCTCAATGAGGTATCCCGTACCTCACGGGCTTTTTCACCAAAAATAGAATGGAGCAATTTATATTCAGGAGTGAGGTCTGTTTCACCTTTAGGTGTTACTTTACCCACCAGGATATCCCCTGGTTCAACTTGAGCTCCAATTTGGATAATCCCATTTTCATCCAGATAACGAAAAGCCTCATCTGGAAGGTTGGGTATATCGCGTGTAATTTTTTCGCTACCCAGCTTGGTCTCACGGGCTTCTACTTCCAATTCCTCAATATGAATGGATGTAAACGTATCCTCCCTCACCAACCGCTCACTTACAATAATTGCATCCTCGTAGTTATATCCATACCAGGACATAAACGCAACAAGAATATTCCTTCCCAACGCCAATTCACCATGGTCACACGCTGGACCATCTGCCAGTAGTTGCCCCTGTTCTACTTCATCCCCTTTCTTAACCACCGGTTTTTGGTTGAAACAGGTATTCTGATTGGTTCGACAAAATTTGATAAGGCTATAAATATCAACCGGATCCATCTCATCATCGACTTCCACGTGGATTTCTGTAGAAGATGCCTTGATGACTTTTCCTTGGCGCTTACATATTACACATACTCCCGAATCGTATGCAGCACGTCCTTCAATACCAGTTCCCACAAAAGGGGATTCCGCATTTACCAATGGGACTGCCTGTCTCTGCATGTTGGATCCCATGAGAGCACGGTTCGCGTCATCATGCTCTAAAAACGGGATTAATGCAGTAGACACAGAAATAATCTGTTTGGAGGAAACATCCATAAAATGCACATCTCGAGGGGGTAAGAGGGGGTATCGTCCTCGGTGTCGGCACGGAATCAGTTGCTCGGTAAATTTACCAGTTTTATCCATGACTGTATTCGCCTGGGCGATGTTATACCGTTCTTCCTCCATAGCAGTTAAATATTGTATCTTATCGGTCGCAGCGCCTTTAGTCACCTTCCGATACGGCGTTACTAAAAATCCATATTCGTTGATTTTAGCGAACGTGGTCAACGAAAGAATTAAACCAATGTTTGGTCCTTCTGGTGTTTCGATGGGGCACATACGACCGTAATGTGTATGATGCACATCTCGAACTTCAAATCCTGCTCGGTCTCGGGATAATCCACCTGGACCCAATGCGTTTAATCGTCGTTTGTGGGTCAATTCTGCGAGGGGATTATTTTGATCCATAAATTGAGACAATTGACTCGAACCAAAAAATTCCTTGATCACTGCCATGACCGGCTTCGTGGAAATCAGACGTTGGGGAGTAATCTCATCAATGTTTTCTGTATTCATACGTTCCTTAATCGCCCGTTCCATACGTGAAAACCCAACCTTAAGCTGGTTTACTAACAATTCCCCCACCGTTCGAATTCGTCGATTCCCTAAATGGTCAATATCATCTTCAGATTTCTCTCCAATATAAATATCCAACAAATACTGGATGGTTAAGATAAAGTCTTCCTTAATTAGGATTAATTGTTCTGTAAGGGGGTCCTCATATAATTTTTGATTCATTTTGTATCTGCCCACAGCCCCTAAATCATAGCGTTTGGGATCAAAAAACAGCCGGTTGAATTCTTTCTCCGCATTTTCCAGCGTAGTTTGTTCACCTGGACGTGTCATATTATGCAGATACTGAATTGCTTCATCTTTAGTTTCAATGTCATCTTTATCTAAACAATGAATGAGAACTGGACATCGCTTAATGGATTCTTCGTCCACAATTTTTACAGTTTGATAGCCCATTTCCTTAATTTTATCGTAGTCTATAGGTAATAATTCGGATCCAGCATGATAGATAACCTCTTCCGAATCATCGGGATTAACAATATCCTCTGCTAAACGAATATTTGTTGTATCTGACTGTTCTGCAGTAATATCAAAATCGATGATATCATAAAACTCTTCAATAATTTCCTTATTGGTCTCATAGCCAATAGCACGGATCAGTGTGGTAATCAGAATTCGTTTTTTACGATCAATTTTGACATATAAATATTCCTTAGACGTATCCAATTCAAATTCTAACCAAGCACCTTTATCTGGTATTATTTTCGCTATGAGTAAATTTTTTCGGTTTTCACGGGAGAACACAACTCCTGGGGATTTATGTATCTGTGAAACGACGACACGCTCAGCGCCATTAATAATAAAGGTGCCTCGTGGCGTCATTGCTGGGATATCCCCTAAATAGATTTCTTTCTCCCGAACTTCCCCGGTTTCTGTATAAATCAGCTGGACCGTAGCCTTCAGCTGAATCGAATAAGTCATATCTTTATCCCGTGCTTCCTGTTCGGTGCATTTCATATCGCCCAAGCTATAACTAACATAATTCAGGACTAAATCTTTGTTGCTACTTTCTATGGGGAAGGTTGCTCTAAATACAGATTCCAACCCATGATCTTTCCGTTTACTAGGGTCGATATCATTTTGTAAAAACCAATCATAGGAATCCAACTGAATTTGGATCAGATTCGGCAGATCCATCACTTCCTGTATTTTAGAGTAAGAGAAGCGGTTTACCTTGGAAAAGACCTTTTGAATGGTAAGTTCTTGTGTTGTGGACGTAGACATGGGCATGCCCCTCGGGTAAAAAAAATTGATGAGCTAATACAACCAAGCCGGTACCTCATGATCCTGTAAGAACTGTTCTCCGATACATAACACGTTCATCGGAGGTACAACACGGAACATGAGTGAACCGGTAGTGGTTGTGGATTTGCACTGATATCTGCAAAAGTTTATTTCGTGTAACAGGAAGGTTGCTCCCCGTCTTATAATAAAACTAGTTATGATTATCGCGTCGTCGTTCCCGGCTCTCTATGGAGCCATAGTATCTGAAGATTGTTACTTGATTTCGACGGTGGCACCGGCGGCTTCAAGTTTGGATTTAATCTCTTCGGCTTCGTCTTTGGAAACTTTTTCTTTCACCGGCTTGTCCCCTGCTTCAACAACAGCTTTTGCCTCTTTCAGACCTAACCCGGTAATATTTTTTACTTCTTTGATGACCTGTATTTTCTGGCCACCTGGGCTTACCAGAAAAACATCAAATTCTGTTTTTTCTGCTTCACCACCACCGCCTCCATCACCACCTACGGCAGCACCAGCAATAGCAACAGGTGCAGCAGCAGTAACACCGAATTCATCTTCTAGCTTTTTAACTAGTTCTGCTACTTCAACCATAGTCATCCCTTTGATGACTTCAATCAGTTCGTCAATGCTAAGTTTTGTATCCGTACCCATAATCTTTTATTCTCCCCTTGTCTTTAGAGTTTCCTACTGTTGGGTGCTCTTACACAGCCCAAGAGTGATTGGTATACACATGGTATACACTTTATTTTAACAATACACCAGATTAGTGTTCAAAACACTAAACATGGCACACTCATTTGTTTATTCCTTTTGTTTACCTATCTGATCCAAACATCGAACTAAGTTCGTCATTGGTCCTGCTAGGCATCGAACCGTCCCACTGATAGGTGACTGGAGGGAACCCAATAGTTTGGCATACAATTCTTCCAAACTGGGCAATTTTGAGTAAGCAATTACATCATTTTGCCCTACTGCTTGTCCCTGAATATATCCACCTTTAACACTTACCTTCTTCTTATCATGATATTCCATGATTACTTTCGCGGGATTGACCACATCATCTTTTGTGAAAACAATTGCGGTAGGACCTAATAGAAATTCATCCAATCCAGTAATGGAACGTTTCTCTGCTGCAATTTTAAACAGTCGATTTTTTGTGATATGATAAACCACACCGTGTTCCCGCAGCTTGGAACGAATCTCCGTAATTTCATCAACCGAAAGCCCTTTGTAGTCGGTTACGATAAATTCACT
>CAYPZJ010000332.1:0-5989 GCA_964414635.1 uncultured Spirochaetia bacterium | reverse complement strand
GAAAGAATTTCTGAAATTCGGAAAGCGGATTACCATTCCAATAATCTATTAGTAAATAGTGATAGGGTTACCCATTTTCTTATATATTGAAGGGATCGGAATTTTCTGATTAGAGGGAATGAATGTTGGTGGCTTGCAGGGCTGAATTGTGGTGGAATTAGTGAAGACCAATTTCCTAATTTTTATTCATTTTTGCATCACGTTGTGATTCATCCTTGCTTCACGGGTTTCTTGTCGAACCGGTAGGGATTAAGTATTTTACACCTATGTATTATAGTCGCTAGACTATTGGTGATTCATTTATACAGTAATGCGATCACTAAAAACAGTAGGGCTAATACAGTTTCCACACAACCAAATATAACAAGGAGTCAGCGTATGCAACATGGAGCTATGAACGAATCCATACGGATTGGAACCTTGGTTAGTTGCGACCAGTCAGATCCTGCGGATTATATCAAACAGATTATTCATCATGGGTTTGAATCCTTTTCACTAACATTTTGGAAAACCTTGGGAGATAAAGATCTGCACAAACTTTCGGAGGAAATACTACGCGTATTAGATGGTAAGGATATCGTAATCAGCACTGTCAATATTTTTGGCAATCCGTTGGAAACAACAGAAGAAGACCAAATCACTCTAAAAGCTTGGGAAACCCTTATCGATAATGCCCATCTATTCAACACGAATATTGTTGGAGGATTTACGGGACGAGTGCGAGGTAAGCCGATTCATGAGTGTATACCACGTTATAAGGAAGTGTTTGGTGCATTAGCGGAACGTGCGGCTGGTAAAGGCGTTCGTATTGCGTTTGAAAACTGTGATATGGGTGGCACCTGGCATGATGGGGATTGGAATATCGCACACAATCCAACTGCTTGGGAAATGATGTTTGAAGCGGTACCTGCTGACAATATTGGGTTGGAATGGGAACCTTGTCATCAAATGGTTAGTTTGATTGATCCCATGCCCCAGCTGCGAGAGTGGGTGGGGAAGATGTTTCATATTCATGGGAAAGATGCTACTATCCATTGGGATGTAGTGCGCAAATATGGGATCCATTCGTCCGTACATGAGGATATCGCGCTGGAAAGCAAGGTACAGATGGTTCCGCCTTTTGCATACCATCGCACGCCTGGTTTTGGAGATAGCAATTGGACCGATATTATTTCAGATTTAAGAAAAGGAGGATTTACAGGTTCCATAGATATAGAAGGATGGCATGATCCGGTATATCGAGATGAATTGGAAATGACCGGGCAAGTCCATTCTCTTAATTACCTCAAACGGTGTCGAGGTGGTAGCTATGTACCAAATCCAACGAGCAGGTAACCTTTAAAGACTACATGTCAACCTATTTAGGGATTGGAAGTATTCAGATCGTAAGGGACGGATTCGTTTGGTTGGAGTGTGAGTCCGACAGTAGACTGTTCAAATAACCCTCTGCTCACTTGCCTTTGCTCTATTTGAGAAGGTTATGAAAAGACTAGCTTTTTATTTCTCATACCAAGTTTGGTATAAATTCAATTTTGGGTAAGAGCAAGCCTTATCCCTACAAATGTTTCCAGTAGGGGCAATTCTTGCGATTGCCCCAGTACACTTTATATACCAAACCATCGTTTTACAAATCAAGATATTTTAAATACACCTTGGAGGGATTTGATCCGCTTTCCTCATGAAAAGTAATGTAGGGATCCGCCATATCAAAAACTAACCGGGGATATAGAGATGAGTAACCTGGTGTTGGATTCAACGTATCCACTGTTACATTAACCCAATTCGGATCATCAAATTTCTTTAGAAACACATGATATTGTCCACTTCCCAAATCCTCATGAAAGGTAATATATGGAATATTTCCGGGCGCGGTTGGTTGTATGGCTAAGCTGGGTCGATATGCGTGATGATTCACTTCGTCATTAGCAGAACCAATGGAAGTCCATACGCCTGATGCTTGTGTCCATTTATAGGTTTCTATCTGCGTGTAGGTTCCATCTGTCTGGTGAAATGCAAGATAGAGTAACTCATCATTTACAGCAACGATAGAGGGAGCGTTTGGAGAATTTGCGTCTACATCATTGTTACCCATCCAAGTATCCACTACATCCCAATTGGATAGATCGGTACTTTTTCGCACATAAATACGATTGTAATTGTCTGCTGAATTATAATAACGACGATATCGATAAGCCAGATAACAGGCAGTATCGGTACATGATAAATCATGTGAAAAATTGCCGTAATAGTTACTAGGATCGATAATTCCTGCACTCGTCCAAGTACTACCATCGAACTGATGTAGGTTGGTTCGGTATCTATAGGCACTGTGGTAATCTGCACGATATGCAATAATCACCTTTCCATTTTGAGTAGTAATACAAGGGGCATAATCATGTTTACCAGCTTCATAACCGGTAAACTCGCCGCCTGGAGTTAAATCCCAACTAGTTGTACCGGAGTTCCAGGTTTTTACATACACATGCCATCGGCTATCTGCACCATCAAATTCTTGAAATGCAACATAGATATTTCCATCATCGGTTATTACAATACGTGGATATTGCGCATCTTGACTACCACTAATATTCAGAAAACTACCCATCGTTTCCCAGGAAGATGCGACACCGTTCCATTTTCGAACCCATACTTTGTTTTTCGATCCATCATGTTCGTGAAAGGTTACATACGTAACTCCATTATATATTGCTAGATCAGGGCGTGTCGCATCATATGACATCGTGCCATCAACATTAAGCGCATTGCCGATTTGATCCCAATTTGATTTTGTTAGATTCAGGGTTTGTATGCTACTTTCGTTTCCGAAAACATCCACCGCACGTACATCGACGGTATGTGCACCAATTGATGCTGTCCCTGCATCCGTCCAGTTAAATGACCAATTGGGAGCACCGTCAGCTAATAGCCATGTCCCATCGTTATCCATCTGCACTTCGATATAGTCCACGCCCCCTCCATCACCATCTTCGGAAGTACCTGTAATTGTCAGACTACTTCCAAAAAAACCGCCTTCCTCAGGTGAGGTTATCAAGACAGTAGGAGCAGCATTGTCAACTACGACAAAAACACCTTTTGTTTCTGTATTATTGGATGTGTCTTTCACACGAACCGTTATAAAATGGTAACCGGAATTTAAACCTGTAAATGCATACTCCCACGCTGTATCCGTAACGGTTGCATCTTCCCATGCACCATTATCCAGTTGAACCAACACCTCAGCTACAGCAATGTTGTCCAATACAGAACCACTAAGTGTAAAATCAGGTCCCACCGTATCTCCACTCATAGTTGACTCAATGTTTAATTGAGGGGGTTGATAATCAGCTTCATTTGGGATGTAAGTATATGTGGTTGTGGTTGTGGTCGTTCCAGAGGTAGATGTGTCGGTTGTTCCCGTACTTGTTGTAGAAGTAGTTGTGGGTTCGCCACCCCCATTCACATAGATAACAATGGGATTATTGGTTTGTTCGTTGGTTGTTGTATTAGGATTAGGATAATAGAAATGATCCAAGCCGGTATTGCAAGTAGCCAAGCAAATCGCCATGGTTAATATGCTCAATCCTATACTTAGTATCCATTTACTGTGTGTCATAAATATCTCCATTATTCAAAGTTCAAGAAAAATGATGGATAAACTGGATTATCATATCCTAGCTGCCCTTTATCTTTTATCTCATTAATCGCTCGTGGTACGAACACGAACTTTGCTTTCTTCTGATCCGTACATTTCCATAAACGTAACGTACGGCTTTGTTGTGGAAGTTAATGCATGATGGGTAGCAGTTCGATTATGGGATAGATTCCAATAATGACCACCAATAGGTTCCCATAGATTATTCGCGTAGCTTTTTACAAATAGAAGAAATATATCACCTATCTGCTCCCGAAAAGCAACGTAAGGTTTTCCTCCAAGAAAAACCAAGTCTGGATCGAACGCATCCCGTTGATAATCTACGTTTAGGCTCGATCCAACAAGTTCCCACGTTGTCCCACTCCAACGAGCTACTCGTACTTGTCTTGTCCCTACCCCTGCTAAAACTTCGGTCCAACTAATATAGGGAATATCGCTATACGCAGTTATTTTTGGATCATACGCATCTGCAGAAGGATCATAAAAAACGTTTGTCCCATAGGTTTTCCAACTCGATCCTTCAAAATATCGTACCCGAACGATATCACTGGTGGGACTATTATTTTGTTGAAACGTAACCATGGGTTGATCCCCAATACGGTCAACAGAGGGATGATAACAGTTCGTACCGATATCACAGCCAACTTGTGTACCACCAATTAGAGTCCAGCTATCGGTACCATTCCATACTTTGCAATAAATCACCCGTTTGCCACTCGATAATTCGGAAAATACAACGTAGGGTTGTTTGTTTCCATCATGTAATCCTACAATTTCAGGTTCCCAGGCAGTTCCCCCCGTTTCATTCAAATCTCCCCCCATTAATTCCCAGTTTGGATCAACCCAATGTCGAACGCGAAGTCGGTATCCTGTACTGGATTCAAATTCCCGATAAACGACAACCGGTTCATCAACCTTGATGGCAATCGAGGGGTTTAATGCATTTTTTGTAGGATCACTAACGGGTCCACCGACGGGTACCCAATTGGGCTCCTCATATTTTTTTACAACGATTTCATAAAACCCATTTGCATTCAATTCTTCATAGGCTACATAAAGCGATTCCTCGTGATTTGTGATATCTGGTTGGCGAGCGGGTTGCTCAGCGGTTGTATTCAAATAATCAGCAACATCCACAACATCTCCAATTGTAATCGTTCGGGATTGTGGGGTGGATGAATTATTTACCTTATCAACCGACCAAATCATAATTGAGTGGTCACCAATACTATCGGATGAACTATCCCAAACATACGACCATTCTTCTTTTCCCTCTGCCATTAAAGGATCGCCTCCATCAATGCTAATATATACCGCATGAATACCAGTTCCATCGGTATCGGATGCGGTACCATACATGTGTACAATCCCATGTACGTACCTTCCCTGCGCGGGTTCATCTATCAGAATTGTAGGATTGGTGTTGTCTACATTAAATAATACCGAATAACTTCCCGTTAATCCGCTTACGGTAGTCGCGCGAACTTCGAGAAGATGTGCCCCCGCTATCATTGCTGAAAGAGATTTGGAAAAGTTTAGATTTTCGTCAAAAGGAATTTCAATATATGGATCTGTACCAAACCGATATTCAAGTAGATCTAATTGCTCTGGTGAATCTACATATCCTGTAAAATCCATGGAGGCTCCCGCATATCCATTATACTCTGGTTTTGTGATGTATACCAATGGCGGATAATGATAAGTAGAGGCTGTGGTAGTATAAGTTGGGGCGGTTGTTGTAGTATTCGTTGTTTTTATGCTCGTTGTGTTTGTTGATGATGAGGTTGTGGTTGTTGGCTCCGGAATAGGATCCAGCGGTTCCGAACACATCTGAATCATTCCCCCAACTATAAATATTCCAACTAGTAAAGATGCTACACGGGTTTTCATAAAAGATTCCTTAAGTGTTTGGTCAGAGCAAAAGTATATATTAGGGCAAATCATAATGCTATATCTAATATAGCCCATTGTATAAAAATAATCAAGTTGATAAAATATAGATTTCGTTGACTTGACAGAAAAACTGCTAGGATTAGCAAGAACTTGCATTTTTCTAGCACTAAAAACTGCTGACATTCAATTCCACCACACTATAACAGATATTATCATAAGAGAGTATGCGGCAAAAAAGCTAATTATCATTAGCTAAAAGCTCATTTGTTACGGTCAAACTAATCACAATCAGCTCATATTGTTTATTTAGGAAGAAAAGACAAACAAGTGCTACTGTGATTCTTTAATGAATATAACAATTCTTCCAATGGTTAGTCAGGGATCCTGCGACAGGGATCCTGCTAGTTATGTAAAAAAGACAAGTCCGATCTAAGGTGCTCTAGC
>CAYPZJ010000331.1:0-6017 GCA_964414635.1 uncultured Spirochaetia bacterium | reverse complement strand
ATGGGGATCAATGTCTAACTTATCCATGGCTTTTAAAACCACTTCCATAGTAATAGAGGAAGAATTAAGATACTGTGCAAAATCCCGCACTCGCTTCATTAATCGATTTACAATCCGAGGTGTCCCTCGTGAACGTTTTGCAATCTGATAGGCAGCTTCAGATTCAATATCCAACTCCATTAAATGTGCAGTACGAGTAACAATTTGCTGGAGCACTTCCGGCTCGTATAATTCCAATCGAAAATGGATACCAAAACGGGTTAACAGTGGGTTCGTTAACAGCCCACTACGGGTAGTGGCACCTACTAGAGTAAAACGCGGGATAGGAATTCGGACACTTTTGGCTCCTGGTCCCTGTCCTATGATAATATCAATTTTAAAATCCTCCATCGCACTATATAGAATCTCTTCCACCGCTACTTTCAACCGATGAATTTCATCGATAAATAAAACATCATGCTCTTGGATATTTGTAAGAATGGAGGCAATATCTCGGGTGCGTTCCAAAATTGGAGCCTGAATCGGTTTAAAATTTACCTGTAATTCTTTGGCGATTATAGAAGAAAGCGTCGTTTTTCCTAATCCAGGTGGACCTGCCAGAAGTATATGATCAATAGGTTCTCCCCTCTTTTTTGCGGCTTGAATATAGACATCCAGATTTTCCCGTATTTGATCCTGCCCAATGAATTCTTTTAAGGAACTGGGACGATAGGAAAAATCCGTATTTTCCTCCTCATCCCGATTGTAGCTGGAAATAATGCGATTATCTTCAGTCATACGCTTGGCTAGCCTATTTTATACCAATTGATTCGTTCCCTTGTTCGAAATAGAAGGTGAGAGAAGTACCAACTGCCATTATTTTATGGATGATTAGGGAGCACTGAGCTGTAAACCCTTTCGTAGAATCTCTTCTAAAGTTGCATCCGGATTTTCTTTCAGAATACGATTCACTAAATCTAATGCTTCTCGTTCTGAAAAATCTAATCCTATGAGTGCATCCACCGCTTCATTCCGTTTTGATAAATCAGGAGCCTTCCCCTTGGGGATGGGAGAAGTATCAGACGCAACGATCCCTTCCAAATGTTTTAATTTGTTTTTGGTTTCAAGCAATACCGCTTCAGCGGTTTTTTTCCCCAATCCCGGTATCGCTTCGATGGCTTTAAGATCCTGTTGAGAAGCAATCTGGTAAAATTCACGCACCGAATATGTTTCGATACATTTTAGTGCAATCTTGGGACCCAACCGACTGATTCCTAACAAAAAACGAAACAAATCCCGTTCACTTTTCGTACTAAATCCATACAATTCCAATATGTTTTCTCGAAAATGGAGATGCGTATGGAAAAGGGTTGTTGAATTGATGGTTGGGATTGGTGCGTGTGCTGAAAATGGAATGAAAACTTCGTATCCTACGCCCTGGACTTCCAATAGGATCCGATGATCCTGGATATCGCGAATCGTTCCTTGTAACATACCAATCATATGCAGTAGTTAACCCTGTGTTGGAAATATAACATGTTCCATTTTACGATGATTTGCTAGACAAATGGCAACGGCAACCGCATCCGCCGCGTCATCGGGTGTTGGAGTTTTCCCCAAATCAAGTAGAGCAGTCACCATTGCTTGCACCTGCTGTTTTGGAGCACCACCATACCCGGTAATCGCTTGTTTTACTTGTAATGGTGTGTATTCAAACACAGGGCACCCGCTTTGCGAACAAGCAAGGAGTATAACACCTCTTGCATGACTAACAGCAATGGCCGTTTTCACATTTTTTGTAAAAAACAATTCCTCTACCCCAATCTCATCTGGTCGAAACTGCTGGATTAAGCGTTCCATATTTAAATACAATTCCCATAACCTTTTAGTTAGTGGTGTTTTTGAGGGGGTGGTCACCACGCCATAATCTACACACCGATACGAATAATCCGAGCTAATTTCGATAACGCCATATCCTGTAGTAGCAATCCCTGGATCAATGCCAAGAATGATTGTATCATGTGCATGTGTATTGGATCTACTCATACTATCATTAAAAGTCCATATTGGAGGCAACACTTTGTACATCATCGTGTTCTTCCAGGGCTTCTAATAAAGTCATTATCTTTTCTGCTTTTTGTTCATCCACTTTTGCCAAATTCTTAGGCACCCGAGTTGTCTCGGAGCTGGTTATGTTTAATCCTTTATCCTGGAGTGCGTTTAAGATTTCTTCATAATCTTCATATGCGGCATAGACCACACATTCTCCATCATTCATTTCCAGATCATCTGCTCCTGCTTCCATAACAAGTTCAAGCATATCATCTTCACTTTTTCCTTCTGCATCGATGGTGTATACACTTTTTTTCTCAAAGTTCCACGCAACACATCCTGTTTCACCTAGATTTCCACCGTGTTTGGATAATAGTTTCCGGATTTCTGCAGCGGTGCGGTTTTTATTATCCGTCATAATATCCATAATAATAGCGACACCCTCGGGTCCATATCCTTCATAGGTGAATTCCTCATAACTGACTCCTTCGAGTTCACCGGTACCTTTTTTTATTGCGCGCTCTACATTGTCTGCTGGCATGTTGGCGCTTTTTGCTCGGGCAATGGCGAGTCGTAACCGAGGATTGGCTTCCGGATCACCCCCTCCGAGGCGAGCGGATATGGTAAGTTCTTTGATTAATTTCGTGAAAATTTTCCCTCGTTTTGCATCTACGGCTGCTTTTTTGTGTCTAATCGAGTGCCACTTGGAATGACCTGACATACTGCGTACCTCCAATGATTCTTTGAATATAATGATTTTTTGTATATGAGTCGATAGCGCTTCAGATTTTTTTCACAGGAGGTTGGAACGGATTTCAGTGTGTTTCAAACTGAATTGATAACACGTATAAGTTGCCGTTTTTCGGAATTAGCTATCCAAAAAATAGATAACATAGGATAATAGCCGCTGTTATTCCTGTAAAATCCGCTATAAGTCCACATGTGATCGCATATCTGGTTTTTTTAATCGCTATAGATCCAAAATATACCGCTAGTACGTAGAACGTTGTTTCTGTACTTCCTTGCATGATGGCAGCACATCGGGATGCAAATGCAGTGGGTCCATAGGATTCCATGGTTTCAATCATCAATCCACGGGCACCACTTCCAGAAAGCGGTTTCATAAATGCAGTGGGTAGGGCATCCACAAATTCGAGTGGTTCTCCCGAATATGCCAGAATGCCCAACCAATCTAGACTATATGCGATCCCCATAAAAATTTGGGTGAGTAGATCTAATAGGATATCCAGAGCACCTGAGGTTCTAAAAATCCCAATTGCCACCAACATTGCTACGAGAAAAGGTATAATCGTAATTGCAACCTTAAATCCCTCCTTTGCTCCATCAATAAAAGACTCATACACATTTACTTTCTTGATGAGTGCTCGAGTAAGGAAAAGTAAGATGATTCCTAAGATAATACTATTACTGAATACCAACGAGAAGGTTTGCATTGTACTTTTATCCATAGAAAGTAGAAGCAGAATAAATCCTGCAATAAAACACATAAGCACACCGATGGTGATGATTAATACAGGTTGAAAAAGATTGATGCGTTGGTAGATAGATACAGCAATGAGTCCTGCCAGGCTGGAACAGGTCGTAGCAAGTAGGATGGGGATAAATAATTCTGTGGGATTGGGATAGCTAAGTTGGTAGAGGTATGTAAAGATCGTAAGGGGAACAATGGTAACCGATGATGTATTGATAACTAAAAACATAATCATCGCATTACTGGCAGTATCTTTTTCGGGATTGATTGCTTGAAGTTCTTTCATGGCTTTCAAACCTAAGGGTGTGGCAGCATTATCTAATCCCAACATGTTAGCGGATAAATTCATTACAATGGAAGTAGAAGCGGGATGTCCATCTGGTATTTCAGGAAATAACCGGCGTAAAAATGGTGCGAGGGCTTTACTGATTAAATAAACCATCCCTCCGTTTTCGCCAATCTTCATAATTCCCAGCCACAGACACATAACCCCGGTTAAGCCAATAGCGATTTCAAACCCGGTTTGTGCCATGGAGAAAATCGATTCCATGATTTCGTTGAGTATTGCGGGATTACCAAGAACTACGATGTGATATATCGCAGCAAGCGCACCGAGGAAAAAGAAACTTGCCCAAATTTTATTTAGCATAAGAATCCCAAAATATTGTTATATGAGCGTTTGTGATGAATGTAAACTACCAGTCGTAAACCGCCCCACTACCTCACACATTATATATAGTAATAAAGCTGGGAGAGCAAAAAAAAAGGTTGAAAAGGGATCCAAATGCCGTTATCTTTCCTAGCATGAAAAACACAATACACTTTTTAACCATTTTATTTGTTACCATAGCCTTCGGGCTTATCTTACAATCGTGTGGGGCGAATTGTATCTTACCTATTGAAGGTGAGGTAGTTCAAAGCGATGGGGATCCCCCTCGTTGGATTTGCGAAGAAGCTGAAATTACTCGTCATGATGGCGTGAAATATTTCACGTATATCGCTCATGGAACCGGCGCAAGAATCGAAACGGCAGAATCATCAGCTAAAGGAAAGGCTGCCGCCCTTGCTGCTGAGAGCATCAATAATCGAGTTCTTTCATTGCTTGCGGAAGCATCTGAAACGTTGGGTGATGCCTATCACGAGCAATATGAACAAGCACGGATTGAAGTTCGTGCGTACAAAGCCAAAGTTCAGGTTATCGGTCAAGCGCGTTTAGATGTGTGGTGGGCTAAAATGCAGGAAGAGCTCAAACCAAAACCCATTTATCACTACTGGATTTGGTCAGGTATACCTTTTAAGGAATACAAACAGCTCAAAGCAATCTATATGGACCATCTAGCGGAATCCTATCCTGATTCCGAAAAAATGGCAGCGTTGCTTGATCATGCTCGAGAAATTAACGAGGAACCAGCCGAATAATTCGGGTACGAGCCTACACGGATTTTTGAAAAACCTCCTTTGGGGTTATTTTCCTTAAGGAGGTTTTTTTATGTCAGAAAAAATATTCCTTGTGGGAACGGATACGAGTTTAACCTATAGCATTATCCGGGCTTTAAACCAGGAATGCTATACGACAATGGTTCTCTGCCCAACCGATACAATGACACAGCGTGTTATGCAAGCGGGTGGTCATCCATTGGAAGCAAAAATAAATAATACGACTGCGTATCATGAGGGTATTCAAGGAAGCCGTGCTGTCATAAACGCGTACCTTCCCTATGTTTTAGATGTTCCCGCTGTACCTAAGCAAATCCGAAATCAGGTAAATAAAAAAATCCAGGTTAATCTTAACCTTTTAGAATCCAGTCAGGCTTGTGATGATGTTCCAATTATCTATGTGGGTGATTGTTCGGTATATGGGAACCCGAATGATAAACCTATCCAGGAATTTTCAGAATATAACCCGATTAGTTTTGCTTCCGATTTTGCTCCAGCAGAGGTCCCAATTTTGGAAGCCATGCTTAAACAGACAAGTCCGATTATTGTTCTTCGGTATGCTTATATGTACAGTCCAGAACATTGGTTTATGCGAGTGGTGGGTACTTCTATTAGGGAGAAAAAACGCCTTCTCGTTCCTACCCATGCTCCCCGCTATTTTCCTATGATTCATATTTGGGATGTAGCCCGGTTCATTCGACTACTGGTGAATCATTTACCCATCGGCAATACATTTATTCTAGCGGATGGTATAGATTTGTCTTTTCGTGAACGAATCGTACAGCTTCAGTCTTACTTTGAATTACCGGATGCGAAAAATTTGGGTTGGATAAACGGTAGGATGCGATGGGGGAAACGTATTTGGGAATATTTACATGCTTCTTATCAAGTACCTATGGAGTTCGTTCTTGAACAAACGGGATTTACATACGCTTATCCCGATTTTATAGCCGGTATACAATCCATTGTGGAAAACACATGGTTACCTGATTAAGTTGGAGTTATATACTAAAAATTTTCGGTTTTGTCCTGAAGAAAACTGATTTTTTAAATTTTT
>CAYPZJ010000330.1:0-6025 GCA_964414635.1 uncultured Spirochaetia bacterium | reverse complement strand
GGCGTTGTCACCTTAATTATCCTGAAAGTAGTCCAATCAATAGGGGGGCAGTACACCGGATAGCATTGTTAGTAATTCTAATATCGGTATTTTCTTTGATACCAGGACTTGGGGGAGTACATGGTCAATACGATTTTAACACACCTGATTGCGCAACGACTCGTACATCATTTTGTTCTGGTGTTATTCTTAGGAACTGTTGCTGGATGTATTGTACCAATGGATCCGTATGGGTATGATAATCCAAACGATCCCAAACACCCGGAACATGAACCCGACCCAGTACTTGCTCTCAATGCGATTAATTTGGACCAAAGCATTGTTTTAACCTGGCGAACAGTATACGAAGAAGATTTAGTGGGGATTCAAATTTGCCGAACGACCGATTCCTGTGATTCACTCGACACCACATGTGAACCTATTCGAATCGCCAATCCCGAAAGCAATGCCTGGGAAGATAACTCGGTTACATCCGGGGAAACCTATTGCTATCGATTCTATGTGTATGACACATCCGATCTCTATTCTATACCCACAGATATCACCATAACATTCCCATAATATGGGTAGAAAGCAAAGAATCAAAGCGAATACTGAACATCCTTTTTGTTATGGCGGTCACCTATATCCTCAAAATTATCAGATTTATCCTCAATCGTACTCTTAACAGACTGTCCAAGGGTGATCCATTCTAATGCCTGAACCCCAATCCCTCTTCAGATCCCTGAGCAGAGTCGAAGGAAGGGGGGAACGCAGACAAACCAATGATTGCGAACAGATTCGAGTGTGTTGTAATAATTGTTGAAATAATTAAAGATATACCATGCAGGCGGGTTTTACGCTGAAAGGAAAAATGCTTCTGGACAGAAAGATGCTGGCATGACTACCAGCATCTTTAAAAAAACGTTACGTGCTATGTAAATAAGTGCTTAACACACAATTGGGTTAAGCAAACCGAATCGCTGCTTATTCCCACGGGAACGTACGATATCGATCACCCATCCATTTTACATTGATGTAATGGGTTCGATAACGTCGTTGATTTAAGTGTCGAATTGCTTCACGGGCTTGGGAATCATCTTCTAATGCTACATATGCAACTACATGCCAATGTGAACGTCGTGCATGAGCGTAAGGAGCGGTAAGGGCTGATCGGTAGGTTCCGAAAAAGATATCTACGATATTACCATATGGACGTAAGAGTGCTTCAACTTGTCCGTAAGTTATGTTCCCTGGTAGGTCGCGGATTTCGATAAAGTTGCTTTTTGCAAACGAGGTGGTACTAATAAACAGTGCTCCCAATACGAACACAGCAAGAAGCATGAGTTTGAACAATCTACTTTTCATTTTATCCTCCTAATTAACAGTAGACAGGGTTAAAAAAAAAATCCCTAACGGCTGGAAAAATAATAAACTCCTCAAAAAAAGTCATCAAGATACGAATAAAACCGCTTTTTTTTCAGGAAAAGTCAAAATAATTGGATAGGCATCACACAAAAAATAATTAACTTAAGTAGCGTCCTTGCGAGAAGCGAAGCGACGAAGCAATCTGCTTTCTGGAATTGAGATTGCTTCACTTCGTTCGCAAAGACACGTTGGTAAGTAAAATTTTGGGAAAAGCCATAGGTGTATAGTTAGATGAAAGGTACGTGGCACTATTCAAGGGTAGAGAGACAGTTTTGATCGAATTTTTAAAAGAACTATGATAAGAATAGTACTCAGAGATCAATTCCGAACCATCCCTCAAACAACGGGAGTCTATCTACTTAAAAACAAAAAAAACATGATTCTCTATGCAGGAAAAGCTAAAAACTTACGAACTCGGGTGATGCAATATCTCCAAAAGGGTCCCAAGACATTAGACTCCCGTATGGAGATGTTGCAAAAAGAAATTTATTCGGTTCAAGTGATCGAGCTACCCGATGAATTACAAGCCTTACTCCAAGAGGATTATTTAATTAAGAAACATCATCCCCCGTATAATATCCGTCAAAAGGAATCCCAGCGACGATATTATCTTCATTTGATTCAATCCGATTTCCCAAGCCTTGTTTCGATCAATAGAATTCATGATCCTATACAAGAGCAAAACGGGAAATTTTGGGGACCATTTCGAGATAGCTATCATATAGAGCACCTTATAGACCTCATTATCCTTGCATTTCCCATCCGAAAATGCACGACTACCGTGCCCCAGGGGAAATGCATGCGTGCTGCACTAAACCAGTGTACTGGTCCTTGTTTTGGTACAATAAATAAAAAAGAATATGCTATGCTAGTACAGCAGGCATGTGCGTTTCTGGATGGTAATCTGGAACCCTGGCATCAAACGATTGAAACAAAAATGAATACTTGGATAGCAGATCGGGCGTTTGAGAAGTGTCGACAAGTGCAGAATCAGATCCCACTGGCACAACGATTCACAAAACGCCAGCGCTTCGGCTCTTTATTTAAGAACAAGGTGTTGGTTCTTCAATCCAATACATCACCCGCAGGATACCATGTGTTTTCGAATGGAAAATTTTTATATTATGCAGATGGATTATTTGTGGGAGATTCTGTTCAGATCTCACAGTTATTAACAGAGCAAAAAAAACACAATTCCAGTTGTTATTCGGATTGGGAACTGGAAGATCGAGCGATGATCGTACATTCCTGGTTTCAAACCAACAAAGCAAAGCAACAGCTAAGCGCGAATTTTTATGATGTGGATTCAAATGAGCACGTCTTACGGTTGCATTCTTCTCTAACTTGAAAACTTCCAGGTAGTTCATTACTATAGTACACGATTATAGTTTCTGGGGCTAAGCTATGAAACATAAAATGCCCATCCTCCTTATTTTTACAGGAATAGTACTCAAGCTGTTGGGCTTTATCACCCTTTTACTCATTGGACCCAATCCCGAGTCAGTTTGGGCATATGCTACTGTACTTCTGATTCTGGGTGGAATTAGCATTATTGCCGTTGGATTATTCAAATTCGCAAAAGAGAATCGTAATGTGGAAGACCATCGAAACTCATCTTGAAAAATTTTCGGCTCTCGCCGTATTTCTTGTATCCCTTTTGGTTTACTGGTTCACCCTCTGTCCAACCACCTTTTGGTATGATAGCGGTGAATTTATCGCCCAGGCATATACGTTGGGAACGGCGCATCCTACGGGTTATCCACTCTGGGCATTAGTTGCCCGATTTTTTATGATGCTCCCCATTGATTTTTCTCCGCATCACTGGGCTCTCATGGCGAATTTTACTTCTGCAATATTTTCAGCGCTTGCAGCAGGTTTAACCTGTCTCATCGCCTATGAATTGGTGGAAAAAAATGAGAAAGGCACCAACCAACGCTTTCTAGCTGCGATTGCTGGGGTGATTGCAGGATTGACATTAGCATTCACTGCACATTTTTGGAATAATGCAAATGTAGCAGAGGTTTATGCCCTAAATGTATTCTTTGCTGCCTTAACAGTGTATTTGCTACTTCGTTGGGAAGTACATTCCTTAAAAGGGTTTCGTCAGGATTCGCTGATCTTAATGGTTGTATATCTGTGGGCGGTGGGATTATCCAACCACATGTCGCTTGTTTTGCTCTTTCCTGCATTTTTCATGTTTATTCTATGGACGGATTGGAAAATTATTCTTCGGTGGAAGACGGTTGTGGCTATTATTTTGATTTTTTTACTGGGTTTTTCGCTGTATGTGGTTTTCTTGCCGGTTCGATCCGTGGATAGCAGTATGAAATGGTTCGATATTACCAGTATCGAAGATTTCATGTATATGTTTCAAGCCAAATCCTACCAAGCAACCGGTTTTTCTTTTGAAAAATCATGGCAAGGGTTGATGGAACGTTTAAGTCCTAATTTGAGTCAGGAAATCTTTGCAGTGGGTGAGTTTGAAAACCCAATTAAAGTCGGTGTATTTGCTCACGTAACCAAATGGTTTCCCGCTGCTTTGATCGCGCTATTTGGGGTTTTCTTTTTAATAATAACCAATGCGAAACGGGTTGTCTTTTTATTGGCAATATTTCTAACTTGGATTGTATACATGGCATCCTACCAAAGTCAGAACCGAGATTTCTTACTTCCGGTGTATATGTGTGCAGCAGTGGCACTAGGGTTGGGAGTGTATTTCATTGCTTATAGTATCCGAGCACTGGTACGATGGCTTTGGGTTGAACGAAAAGAACATGCGAAATATAAAAAAGCATATCGAAAATATATAAAGGAAAAGAAGCGTTTTGAGGGGAAGGGGAAGAAACGTCCTAAGAGTTTAATTGAACCAGAGCGCCCTCAACGGTTGGAAGAGGTCAATTATTCAGGGGGATTATTCACCAAACCTTGGCATATTGGGGGAGTAGTTGCGATTCTGTTTTTCCTCTTGATGCCCTTGCTTATGTTTATGAGGAATGTGGAAGAGTATAACCGAGCCAATTATTATGAAGCGTGGGAATATGGAGAACGGATGCTCGAGGTGGCGCGTACCGAAGATGCATATGTCTTATTTCAAGGGGATTCGATGGCTCCCATCCTCTACCAAACTCAGGTTCTCAATAGACAACAAGATAAACTGAAACAAACCTTCATTGATCATCTTAATCGATATGGCATGTACGAACGGAAAAATGTACGAGCAACGCTACACGAGTTGAAAAACAAGGATTGGACGTTATATCGAGCATTGGATTGGTTGCAGCTCGCCGATACAGCATATCATCAATATAAAGAAGCCGCTGCATTAAACGGTCCACTGCTAAGTGCATTGCAATTTTTATCACATGCGAATTGGGATCACGTTCCCGAATGGAATTATGAATGGGTTGCGTATACATACAGGGATGAGCGGAAAACAAAATTAAAATTCGCTGGGCTGAATACCCTCATCACTGAAAATAAATGGAAATGGGAAGTAGAGAAGTCCACCGATCCCAAAGAATGGTTGCGGAATATGATGCAGAAAGGGAAATGGATCTGGCCTACCTTCGAAACCGATGTTATTCATGAACCTAAATGGACGCCGGTAGAACTTACCGATCGCAATTCCACTTTTATGAATAATTATGTCCTACCTAATTTTAACCCAAGGAATCCCGATCCTAAAGAGATTTTCTTTTGTTATAAAGATCCTGCACCCGCTGTGGATTGGCCATTAAAAGATTTTCACCATTTCATCTATAACCAAAGAATCCATGGGAAATCGTATGATTATAACCGAATCCTATCTGATGGTGAAGAGACATGCATTGCAACGTTGGTAGAACGTCAGCCTCTTACCATACCATCGGAGCAGGGAGCGAAAGCCATCACTTTGGATATCACCCCTTTATGTAATACCGATTATCACTTTGATCCGTTTGATACCGTAATTGGACCAGGAAAACGGAACCATTATCCGGGGTTAAATCCAGATGGTGAGTTCCTTCGGTATAAAAAGGGGCAGATCCCCTTCCAGATTAAACCGGGGTATTTAAAAACGGAGCAACCTTCTGTGTTCACCACCTGTACGTATTTTAATATGCCCAAAAAGCAGCTGGAATTAAAACCATATAAAAGCACGCGGCTTTACTTTGCTATTTGTGGTGGACGGTGTGGGGCAAATTTCAATCCGCTCGTGCGGCTTTCCGTTACCTATAAGGATGATCCCGCTTGGCAGCTCATTCCTGTCAGTACGGGTACGTTTGGTTTCATACCAATTCCAGATCAAACTGAAACCACGATTAAACAATTATGGTCTAATGAAGAAGTTTTTGAGTACTGGTACAACGGTGGAAAAAAATTGTTTGTACCCGATGATAAAATCCTATGGCAAAGCCAGGCTGAATACTTTAAACCACTAGAACCTGCTGAGAAATACAAGGTGGAACGTCAATTCCAATCACCCAACCTCATATGGGATACAAAAAGCCAAATAATTACAGTCACGTATATGGATTTAGACCCAACTCGAATCCCCGATCAATTGTACATTGAGCGGATGAATACCGACGAAGCGGGGGTTACATTCTTCGCCATCACGCAAATTCCCGTTGAACCG
>CAYPZJ010000329.1:0-6031 GCA_964414635.1 uncultured Spirochaetia bacterium | reverse complement strand
TAGGCGGTATATACAACGCTTGAAGCGGTTTTTAGAGAGCGCGTAATATCAGTAATTAATTTATAAAACGAGGGATAAGACAACTCACTCATAACACTCGAACAGATTGTTAGCGAGACAATTTCATTTCTCTTATATTCCGTTTTTTATGTTTGCGAATTATAGCAAAGTCCAGTATCCCTTTCCAATAACCTATGCCATAGGATAAATGAGCGATTATGAAGCAGAAAAACACAAAGGGGAATTGCTTTATTTTCTGGGAGCTATTAGAAAGAAATGTAGCCAAGCTCAATACTAGCAGATACAAACCAAGCAGGATAAGATACCCAAAAACAAACCAAAGATGCATAAATCCAAACCAAGGAGTAGCGATTAGAAATACAATAAGAAGGGGAGGCGCAAATTGCCGGAGTGTTGCTGGACGTTTGAGTTTCAGATTCATGAGTGGCTTGAAATAGCCGTATTGATAAAGCATTCGTGCCATTTGCTTAAAGGAGGCTCTGGCATAATAACTGGACTGAATTTCTGGTATCAGATAGATTTTACCTCCCGCTTGTTTAAGACGAGCATTAAATTCAGCATCCTGACCACGAATTAGATCAGTATCAAATCCACCAATTCTATCAAATACTCTTTTGCGATAACAACCACACGGTACGGTATCCACCTCACAAACTTTATCGGTTCCAATGCGGAATAAGGAATTCCCTACACCCAAAGGATGCGATAAAACAGTTGCAACAGCTTGTGCAACTGAGGAATCATTAGCCGGCAAGGTATTAGCAATCCCACCCACATTATCTGCATCATAAATATTTATCGCATTCACACATTGTTTAATGTAATCTTTAGGATACACTGAATGTACCCCCATAATGATAATCAGTTCACCGCGTGCTTTTTCTATTCCTTGATTTAAAGCATGGGGTACTGTTTGTTTTGGATTATCAATCAGCTGGATATAAGGATGATGTCTCACATATGCTTCGATGAGTGAGCGGGTTTGGTCATTGCTACGACCATCAAATACCAATACCTCAAGTTTCTCTTTAGGATAGGTATTAGCATTAATAGATTCCAAACAGGTTAAAATATAGGCTTCTTCATTTCTACAAGGAATCAGAATAGTAACTGTTTCATTCATAACGTTCCTTATTCTTGTTAATCTACATGCAACCTCTCAATCGAGCAGGGAAAAGATCCATGTACTACAGATTGAAATCCTAAGGTGTGCAAACATTTATTCATTTGGGAGATCCTTGCTTTTCCCAATTCTCGATATATGTTTTAAAGCGAGCTGCTGTGGGAGCGATTTCGGGGTAATAGTATTGGGTTACAATAAGTATATGCACAGGTAAAAGATAATGGGAAAATAAAAAATGAGCAAATGAATCTTTGTCACAGCTTTATCATCCCTATGATTGTTGAAACACGGATGGCAATTTATTACCTTCTCCATATTGCGTGTTGACCTGATCCCCTACTTAATGTGCCATATAAAAAGGAAAGATAATAATGAATACGCTTCATCTCATCGGACGTTCCCAAGAACTTTTCCAAACGGATCTGGTAAAACATGAAACAACGTTGAAAGATTGTATTAAGGGTAGTTCGTTTTTGGTTATTGGAGGAGCGGGGTCGATCGGACAGGCTGTAGTAAAAGAAATTTTCAAACGAGAGCCACGAAGACTCCATGTGATTGATATTAGTGAAAACAATCTGGTTGAATTGGTGCGTGATATTCGAAGCAGCCTTGGATATATCCAAGGTGATTTTCAAACCCTCCCATTGGACTGTGCCTCACCCGAATACTCCCATTACATCTCTGCTCAAAAACCCTATGATTATTACTTGAATCTATCTGCATTGAAGCATGTTCGCAGTGAAAAGGATCCCTATTCCCTTATGCGTATGATTCGCGTGAATATTCTAAATACAGTAGCTTTAATGAAGGAAGCTCACCAGCGTGGAGCAACCAAATTTTTTGGGGTTTCAACCGATAAAGCAACTAATCCGGTAAATATGATGGGTGCTACTAAACGGGTTATGGAACTTTTTATGATGCGCGATTCAGAACGGATCAACATATCTACTGCTCGCTTCGCAAACGTGGCATTTTCTGATGGAAGTTTGCTCCATGGGTTTAATCAACGTATTCAAAAACAACAACCGCTTTCAGCCCCGATGGATATCCGGCGCTATTTTGTAACAGCCCAAGAAAGTGGAATCTTATGCCTCATGTCCTGCATTCTCGGCGATAATCGGGATATCTTCTTCGCAAAGTTAGATGAACAAGAACACCTGATTAGTTTTGCCGATATCGCCATCCGTTTTTTAGAATCACTGGGATATGAAGCGGTTCCGTGTAATACGGAAGACGAAGCCCGTGCTCGTGTACCAGAATTAATTGCACAGAAAAGGTATCCCTGCTTTTTCTCTACAAGCGATACTACCGGAGAAAAAGCGTATGAAGAATTCTATACGGATTTGGATCAACTTGAAATGACACGATTTCATGATATCGGTGTGATTAAAAGTCAGTTGGATTTTGAATCTGCTAAGTTGGATGGGTTTTTACACTATGTAAACGATCTGCTATTGCAAGATACGTGGACGAAATCCGACTTGGTAGATCAGATTCAATCCTTACTCCCGAATTTTAAGCACAAAGAAACAAATAAATATCTCGATTCTCGTATGTAATATAGAATAGTATGACTCTAGCCAAGCTACGACAATCTTCGCATTCATCACTTATTATAGAAATACCGCTATTCCTGCTTCTTTTTTTTATGCCATTATCGGTATCGATATTATCCGTAGCCGCAGCCGTGTATTATTTCAGTTGCGCGATCTTTGCCATCCTCCGGTATCGAGAAATACAATGGAATCGGCTGATCAATGATCCTCTATGTGTTGTATTATATATAACTACAGGATGGTTGTTGCTTTCCTGGTTAATGGGGGGTGCGGGGAATGAAGATGTGGGCAGATTTTTTGCAACGATTGGAATGTTTATCTTAACCATCTTAATTGCCCCGTTCATACGATGGAACTACGTTGTTCCGGGATTCTTGGCTGGATTGATCCTGGCTTCAGGTATTGCCCTGTTCTTTTTCTTATTTGGAACACCTCCCATTGATTGGTTGGATCTGTCCCGTGTGTATGCTTTTACACGAAATGGAGGATTATTACCATCTGCTCCTTATCTTTCTGGTCCGTTGCTAGGAGGCTTTTTACTAGCGATTGCAGGAATATATGTTTGGAAACACCAATCATCTGAAAATAAATCAAGTAGCTATACCGTTCTGTTTTGCGGGGTACTGGGAATCTTAGCCCTTGGATTAATGATTACCCAATCCCGAGGGGCTTTGCTAGGGCTTATTATTGCATCATTTGTATTTATCCTGGCAAATAAAGGGGTCTACAATCTATCAGCTCGATATTTCGTATTTCTGTTTATATTCGTTGCGGGTATTGGACTGCTCATACTCTATTATATGCCAGAAACCATATCCCGCTTGAATCTGTGGAATTTTGATAATGTTCCCGAACCCCGTATGGTGCTCTATCAATTGGGAATCTCGGTTGGTCTGGAGCATCCATTTTGGGGGATTGGGTCTGAAGGGTATCAACAAGCTTATTTGGCATCTGAGATCGGTTCCTTTACAGCCGTACCTCAGTTTCATGCTCATAATGATATCCTTCAAAGTATTGTTCTAGCTGGTATTCCATACGGTTTGGTTATTGTAACATTCCTTACTATTGCCTTTACCCGAGTAATTCGCACGTTACGTTTAAGCCCCTCGAGAAGCAGACGTTATCTGGCATGGATTCTATTAACGCTACTCCTTGGCTTATTTGTATATGGCATGACGGATTACATTCTATTCGGTGCTACAACAGGTTTTCTGTACTGGTTTGTATTAGGAGTTATCGCGCGTATTGATGTAATTCAAATTCCGAAATCCATTCAAACCCAACAGGATGCGCTTAATAAAGGGTTGGTAAATAAACCCAATCGCTGGGTGACTATAGGATTTATGCTTTGTACTATTTGTATTACTGTATTGTTGCTCTATCATTACAATATTATTAATCAGGAATCGGGGAATATATATGGTTTTTCATTCTATATTGGAAACCATGTGGATTATGAGGACCAAACCCTAAATATATGGATCGAATCGCGTACTGCATTCACCGGAAAAATACGAGTATGTGTATCCCCTAGCCCAGACTCAAAACCATTAAACAAAATATGTAAACAAGCATCGTATACACGATGGTATCCAACGTATCTTTATCCTATTCAGATTCCATTCGATACAAATTCAGAACATATTTCGATCGAGCTGGAAAAGAATGGTGAGCCCCTTCCTATAACCAATACGTATTGGAATTATTATATAAATCCACAATATAAAGGAGTTGTATCCATTGCGACACCTTAATTTCATATATCATACGTTGTTTCGGATTTTCATCGTGATACTCATGAGTTGTATTCTGCTTTCTTCATGCGCATATTTTCAAAATCAGTTGTACGCGTTTGGGAATCCCCCCATTATCATTCCAAGTGATCAAAAACTGATTCTTCGGGTTGCCGGTTATCACCTACTATCCCTTTCAACAACCCAGGAAAAAACCCATGTCTTGTCTCTAACGGTTTATCAACACACGAATGATTCCGCAAAGAATTATCATTTCTATTGCTTGGTTTTTCCCTACTCCCATACAAATACCATTTCCGCCGCATTGAAAACAAAACCAGTTATCATTCATTGGGATGCTACCCATGTCCAAACAAAACAAATGCGATATCAAAAATTTTATCAATGGGAACAATTCATTTCCCTACCCATCCATAACCGTTATATTCTTACCACAACCCTGATTTCAGAAGATCATCCAACACATGTATTACAATTACATGACAATCCGGTAGATTATCTCCCCCAATCGAGACCAATCGTGACCCCTTCATTGAATTATTGACTTTTTTGATGCTCTTCACTATTTTCTACTCGGCAGTGTGATTGGTGGAAACCATAAGAGACTCTAACACGAACACTGGATACCTACACGCTAAACTGGTTACTAAATGCGCTATTTTCTATATATCTTAATCATTGCAGGGATTGTTGGCTCAATAGGTGGCATTGCTAGTATTCCATTTATTGGAGGTTATAATTTATTTCCATTTCGGATCTTGTTACCTGTTTTCTTGCTGTTTATATTATTAAACTCCATGGTCTCAAAAAAGGCGTCTAATCCAGTGTTTTATTGGACCCCCGTGTGGCATCGCTATATTTTTATCTTTTTTGTATTATTCAGTTTTGTTACTCTACTTTGGGCTGAGGATACCACTTCCGGTTTAAAATCATCGATTATCTGGCTAACCGTATTCACACTTGTGTTTTTTCAGTTCCATTATTTACGATCGTATCGAGATATCCAAACCCTACTCGTATTAATCCTTATTTTAGCCATCATCTTATGTTTGTATGGTTTGTACGAGCTAGCAACCGATAATCATCTACCCGTTACAAAAGGAGCTACAAAAATTCGTAAGAATTTATTGTGTGCGTGTAGCGTTTTCTATAATCCAAATGATTTTTCAACCTTTTTAAATTTTGTATTGCCGATTGCTATTTACTTTATTATCGATTCAAAAAGTAAAGTATTAAAAATTGGTAGTCTAATTTTTATAGGGATGACCTTATACATTATCTATTCAAATGATTCTCGAGCAGCGATGCTCGCAACCGTCCTTATTTTCTTTGCTTTTTATGTTGTATACTCCCCAAGAATGTATAAAAGATCGTTTCGTCTTATCCCAATTCTGGCTGTTTTTCTTGTTCTGATTGTTATTTTTACCAATGAAACTTATCGCGAGCATATAGATACAGCATGGCAGGATCTTGCCAGTCGGTTTAATTTTACAGTAGAATCGCAACGGGATTTTTCCTCTGCTTCTATACGGTTTGCTTTGATAGAAAGTGGATTGGGCTTTTTATCAGATAGTGGT
>CAYPZJ010000328.1:0-6063 GCA_964414635.1 uncultured Spirochaetia bacterium | reverse complement strand
ACCACAGATAGGGGTGGTAGTACAAGTTCAACACTCGATTTATCTACTTGGACCGCCTCAAATGGTTCCAGTCGAAGTTGATCCGGTTGTTCAAAACTATTGGCACATTTGGGATCGGTACCTGTTAGAATTTCCCCACCTTGATAACGATCGATAGTAATCCCTGTTGGATTGAAATGCACTACCTGTTTCTGGCTCGGATGACGGTTGGTCATCAGAAGGTGTAATGCATCCTTATTTATAATACACGATGCATTCACATACGGCACGGTTCCATGTAATTTGCTTTGATATGAAGGTCCCTCGATTCCCAGATGATAAGCAACCCCGGTACTTCGTGCAGCAAAGATTTGAAAGGGATAAAAGATACTCTGGATTAAGATGTCATCCCCACGCGTCAGTATCGGGGCAATGATATTTACAACTTGTGCCCAGTTTGCGATTTTCAGAATATGTGCATGTCGAATAAAACTATGGAGAAAACCTGCCACTACCAGAGCATCCTCCAAGTTGTAGATTTCTTCAATTAGGTGGGGAGCAAACGTACCTCGCCCATCCATTTCCTGAGCTTTATACCATACATTCCACTCATCGAAACAAAGATACGCTCGTTTCTTAGCACGATTTCGGGCTTGAACAAATTTACATACCGCATCCATCTCGTTTATCTGTTGATCAATGGCGTTAGTCAATGCCAGATACGATTCCAGATCATCTTCGTGATTACCCACATAGCGGTGAAGAGATACATAATCTGCATATTCTCCAAGGTAGGTCAATACCTGCCGATCCCATTCCATATACGTATCAAGTGTAACTCCACAGGAACCACATGCAACCAATTCAATGGTTGGATCGGTGTCTTTCATCATTTTAGCCGCTTGTTGTGCACGAATAGCATACTGCTCTGCAGGAACATGCCCTAATTGCCAGGGTCCATCCATTTCATTGCCTAAACACCAAATAGGTACGTTATGGGCTGAATGATTCCCGTTTTGTGCTCGGAGATTAGCATATTTTGTTCCAACCGGTGCATTGCAATATTCTACCCAATTTCGTGCTTCTTCTGGCGTTCCCGTACCCAAATTTACTGTTAGCATAGGAATCCATCCTTGTTGCTTTGCAAGTAGGATAAATTCATCGGTACCCATGTGGTTAGGCTCAATACTTTGCCAAGCCAAATCTCGAACAGTAGGACGTTTTTCTTTTGGTCCAATACCATCTTCCCAATGATAACCGGATACAAAATTTCCCCCCGGATAACGCATAATGGTCATATTTAGCTTCTTCAGTGCTTGCAACACATCAATCCGAAATCCATCCGGATCGCTATGCTCAGAATCTGGATCGTATACCCCTTGGTATACCGCTCTTCCCATATGTTCTAAAAACCCTCCAAATATTCGTGGGTCAACTTCGGCGATGGGAAAATGTGCGTGCATGAAAAGAGTAGTGTGCATAAGTACCTCCTGGATTGAAAGATAGGAAAATAATGATTTTTTTCAATAAGAATACGTGGATTGCTAACATTGGGGGTGCTAATTTTAGAGTTTGTATATTTTTTGTTGCATTCAGCGATCAGCCACCAGTACCCAGTACAATATACCTATTCTTCCTTAAAAAGGTGTATTGCAAAGACAAATATAATTATCGTATCCATCTATTTTCTGGTAATCTGGGTGCAATGTTAACCACACATTACTGACCGCTAATCTCTTAGAAACCAGAAATTAAATCGTACCTTAAAACACAATGAATATTGGAATCCGCTTATTTATTTTCTCATACAGGTATTCTGTTCGTTGATTGTGATTGTATTGTGCACCCGAATCTCAGGACGACGACATCTTCGTTAACAAATAAATGCAGATGCAGAATATTTTGACCAATGGCTCCAACTAAGATTTGCATTCCTTTCTGACCAGTTAAGTAATGCTTTATTTTACATCATTATGAACCTAAATAATGAACCTACACGCGTTTTTATTGCTTTATAGATATATTTCCCACAAATGTTGAATATCTCACCTTAAGCCGTCAGACTCAATTCGTTGCTGTATTTCCCGAAGCGGTTGCAACATGACCGGTTGCTCCTGCATCATTCAACGACGTTACATCTGTAACATTCCCTGCTTCACTTATATCATCTCCATATAAGATTTGACACGAAGTTGGCACTATATAATCCGGATCGGAAAAAATATTATCGGATAAATCTAACACGTCTCCCATCTGTTCCTTTACACCAAAATTTGTTCCTATTGCGGGGTTTATGATACTATTCTTTTGGATATCGATCCCCACATTGGGGAGTGTGGCACGGGGTAGGACTACAATCCCCATCGTGATGCCACTACCATTCAAGGTGTCGGTTGTAATTCGATTAGATGTGATTGGTCCCTGATCGAATGTAGCTATACCAATAGCATTACCAGCTAATCCTGTTATAATAGAATTCGTATCTATTCCTAAATTATAAGCAGAATTGCCCAATCGAATTCCAACTACACTGGTTGATTCCAGGGTGTTTGAGTTGTTGCCCTGAATGGTATTATTAATAATTTCCGCCTTTCCTCCGATGGACATCATCCCGCCTATCGCTTGAACCCCGATAGAATCGGTTCCATAGCCACCAATTATTGTGTTTCCATCTAAATAGCATAATGATCCTGCGTCTTGTGTAGCCATCAGAACACCATTCGCTTCAGAACATCCAATCGTAGATTCTTCATTTCCTTGTACTGTACTATTTGTTAGATTGAGTGTGACGGGACTTCCGCCTTCCATTATATCTATCCCTGTCAATGTAGCATTTCCCCCAGAATTATCCGTTCCTCCATAAACCGTTGTATCATCAATATTTAAAATAACGTTTTCTGCACCCATTCCTAGTAAACCTTTCGCTACGCTGGAAGCCCCATCAACCAGCCCCCCGCGAAGCGTACATCCATTTTGAATCGTCAAGGTACGTTGTGGTGCGGCAAATCCTCCGCTAATTAAAGAATAGATCCCATACGCTTCCAATGCAGGTATACCACCGGTTTGTCCTTCAATAGTTGAACTATCAATCGTAGAGCCATCGGATATATGCTCATAGATAATACCGTATGCTTTACCATTTGTATTAGGGGAACCTCCCTGGATGGTCGAGTTCGTGATTGTAAACAGTACCTCATGGGGATCATAATACCGAATCCCAACACTATCATTCGCAGCATTACTTTCATCACATGTTCCACCTTTTACAGTACTATCTGTTATTGTCAAGTTTGATTCAATCGTACTAATTGCTCCTCCAGCATATTGAATTCCAATCAAATCGGATGCATTGGTAGCCGTTCCCCCCGTAATCACGGATCCATTGACAATAGAAACGGACGTAGTCGCACTCGTATTTTCCAATGAAAGCAAAATACCCTGAGCCCGACCATCAGGATTAGGTAATGGTTGCGCTATCGTTCCACCAGAAATCTTATAATTATCAATAGCCAAGGTATTTGCATCGGTAGAATCAGAATCAGAAAAGTAAATGCCTCCAGTAACACGAGAAGTGCCACCTGCAGCATTTAGCATCCCTCCCTGAATCAAGTGACTCCCATCGGTGCTGACCAGTTCAATATCCGAATCCTGAATATATAACCCATAGGTCATGCGTGATCCTGTTCCACTCGTAATACTACCTGCCCCAACATTATTGTCCTCGAATACGTCTACTTGCGTTTTATCTATATAAATACCATAGGAATAGGAATTGTTTGTGTTGCTCACATCAGAACACATGATTGTGTTTCCTTCGATTGAAACGGTCGCTGAATCGGGTATACCTCGAAGGAAAATTCCATTGTTTTCAGAACCCGTACTGGACACTTCTCCAATGCCCATAAGAGAGCTAGTGATAGTAACATCTGCACTATTTTCAAGATATACAGCAGAAATACGCCCCGCAGAACTGGCGCTAGTGCTGATATTAAAGAAAATTTCGTCAATAATAAAAGAGCTATCCGTGCTACTTGTAATCCCAGCTGAAGAACCAGAATTAATCACCGATCCAGTAACGATAGTACACCATTGATTGATATTCAATATTTTTCCGGTTCCATTTTCCACATACACTCCTGTAGTATTGCTGTCTGTAGCATCACCCGAATTAAAAGACACATTACTCAAAGTGGCGTTGGATCCATTCACAATGAGCCCCGTAGTATTGTTTCCGTTTTCCCCATCTCCTGTTGTGATAGATCCATGCTGCATCGTAAATTCTGAGTTTTCTACATCAATCCCAACGGTTGCTGAATTCGTTCCATTAGCGCTACTTACTGTAACAGCAGAAAGGCTTGCGGATTCGAGCTGATTTAGATAAATCCCCGTGGATATCCCCACTGCATTATTTGAAATGGTACCACCAGAAATCATGAGCTCATTTGGGGATGCACCATCAAAATATAATCCTATCGAACTCCCTCCAAGACCTTGTGCTTCCCCAGCGGTTATATCTGTATCAGTAATAGAAAGGGCAACCTCATCTGAAACATAAACTCCATAAGAATCCCCAAGTGTAGCGGTTCCACCTAGTATCGTTGAATCTTCCACCATAACTTCGGTCTGATTGGAGGATTGTGAAAAGAGTGCCAATCCTGCGGAATTCCCATTGTTAGATAAGCCAGAAGTTAGTGTGGACGTATCAGAAATGGTAAGTTGGCCTGCTTCCAATATTATTGCGTTGCTATTAAAAGCAATTCCCGTTGCTTCACCTGATGTAATCGAACAGCTTTCTACTGTAAACGATGGATCTGTACCACCTGCACTTGTAAGCCCCGCAATTCCGATGGAATGCCCGGAATTTCCGTGTCCAGAGGCGATATAGCAATTACTAACCTGAAAATGTGTAGCCCCATCTACCACAATGCCCACCGAACCATCTTCAGGTCCAGGAGACCCACTAGTAAAATCAGGACCTTGAATCGTAAATCCATCCAATTCAGTAAATTGGGTTACCGTGTCCGGAATATTCACAGCAGGGATTACCGTTCCAGGATTGCTTGGGGGAGCGATAGTCGATACATTTGTTGCCGGATTCCGGGTTGCTGTGGTAAATCCATCAGGATAACTATACCCCCCCCAAATAGCAACCCCATTAATCATCGTAACCGACTCGGCATAGCTATCTCCGCCTTCCCCATCTACTTTAATCAACGTTTGGGTCGTAACCTGGGTCAGCGCATGGGACATTGTTTGATACGGATTGCCAGGTGATCCATCACCCGTAGTATCGTTCCCATCACTATTACTCACACATAGTGCCGTACCAGAAAGTAAAATATCATCAGAACTATTGGTTTCCATTTCATCACTTTCATTGCCGTCTGCATCCCGATACTGAACATAGACCGTATGCGTTCCATCATCTGGTGTGTCCAATTCCCAACCTGTATACGAGGTGGCGTAGGTCATCCAATCAGTCCAGGTACCACCGACTTCATTTTTCAAACGCATTTCCGTCACTCCGATATCATCGGAGGCTTCCAGCGTCAGATCTACATAGTAATTGCTGGTAGATGTATCACCATCATTAATAAGAAACGTAATCGGTTCGGGGGCGGTTGTATCTGTAAATGTAATATCATCCGAAATTTCATTGCTTTCTAATCCTTCTGCATCTCGGAATTTTACATAGACAACATAACTACCCGATCCGGTTACTTCTAAATCCCAATCTGCTCGATTTGTAGCATACGCTTCCCAGTCACTCCATGTTCCTGCGGTACCATTACGGAAACACATTTCGGTTACTCCAACATTATCTGTAGCATCTAGTGTAAGATTAACCAGCGTGGTTGAAGTGCTTGCATCCCCATTGTTAATTAGAATTTGATTTGCAGTTGGGCTTTCTATATCGGATGTGGATTCCGTTGAGGTTCCTGGGGTAGATGAAGAATTAGTAGAACTTCCAGGAGTAGTATTTATAGTGGTTGAGGTGGCAAAAAAGAGGTCATCGAAATTCGTTCCTGTAAACAGGGATCCTGCTAGTTTTTCGTGATCCAGCATCCACAAAGTCTCAAAAAA
>CAYPZJ010000327.1:0-6069 GCA_964414635.1 uncultured Spirochaetia bacterium | reverse complement strand
AATCTATCAACAATGAAGGGGTAAAATCAATTTTTAGTGAAAGCCAAATTCGGATTCATTCCATTATGCTGGCTCATCAACAGCTTTATAACAGTCCAGATATTGGTCGTGTTTTTTTTGAAGATTATGTTGAAAGCTTGGTTCAGCTGCTGTTTCAGTCGTATGAGAATCAACAATGCAATCTCAACTTGGATATCCTATCCTCTATCGTTCTTGATTTGGATCAATTGATCCTTACCGGGTTAATCATCCATGAGATTGTCTCAAATAGTCTAAAACATGCATTTCCGAATGGTAAAAAAGGCAGTGTGTGGATCCTCGCAACTGAGGAAAATGGAGAAGTGTCTATCTCTATAGGTGATGATGGGATCGGAATGCCGCAAGCACCTACTTTGGATCAATCTTCAACATTAGGTCTACAATTAATTTACAATCTAAGCAAGCAGCTGCACGCATTTATTGATACTGATTTTACAAACGGTACACAATACCAATTTCGTTTGTTTGTTAACCAATAACTCTTGATTACCTATACCTGAAAGTTTTAGTTTTAACATGGGTATCTGTGGTACGAAGCGCCACAAACACTCAAAAAAAGTTAACCCACTTTCAGGTGAGTATATAATAAAAGGATTATCTATCGGGTTTGGTGTAGGTTAGATTCCTAAAATGCTCTTTTTCTTGGGTTTTATCAAACCATTCAGAAGAAATTCCAATTGCTTTCGGGGAATAACATTGATCGTCTTTGTCTTCTCAATATAATTAATAGCTTCTTTATTTAATTCTCCTGTAGTAATAAACAAACCTTTATCCATGTTATACATCGAAACAGAATCTTGGAGATTCTTCATAACGAAATCACCGATTAAGCTCGTATTCCAGCGACGGAGTTGAACCATATAACGTTCATCCCGTTTGGTTTTTGATTCACAGACAAAATCAATTCCATCCCCTTCACTAAATAGCAAGTCCTGTTGATGATATATTTCTTCTCGTATGATTAAACCAAGTTTCTCCAAGATTTTCCGTGCGATTTTTAAAAACTCATCCTTCGATTGATGCAACAATTCATCACAAAGCGGGTATGATTCACGCGAAGATGTTTCTTGCTTTTTGTTGAGTTGTTCCAAGCGCAATTCTGTGATATATTCTGGAATATTCACTTTGGCAGCCCGCTTGAACCCAACTATCTGTAACACTGTATGTTTATTGACCACCATATCCTTCCAATCATTCGTCCAGTTTTCCAAAGCACGATCCGACATGGAAGAATCACCCGTTTTGCCACCAGGCGTGACTTTACTCACAAGATATTCCTGCAGTTCTTTCTGTTGATCATTAGGAACAGGGATTTCCTGTTTTGACCACTCCAAGGCTTTTTCATACTTATGTTGGAGGTAAGATATAATCAGCATATCTTGATGACCCATTTGAATCAATTCATGATTCCCCATTCCTTTCGCTTTATCCAATGCGGTGGAAAAATAATCTTCTGCACGAGGGAGATTGTTATCCAAAAGCATGGCAAATGCCATACCCCGTATGGTCCTATGATGTAATCCATCCGTTAATTCTTTTCCAGCCAACTCGTGGAAAATTGTAAATGCTTTTTTGGGACTTTGCATTAAAAGCTCTGTTATCCCTAAAGCATACATCTGTTCTACATTTAACACCTCCTGTAAAAATAGAAGGCGTTCCAAATGGACTTTTGATCGATGATATTCTTCCAAACCCGTATAAGCAAAAGCTAACATCATATGAATCTGTGAATCATTCCGATTCAAGCTTAACGCACGTTCCAAATAGGGTATCGCTAGTTTATACTGCCGCTGTCCCAAACAAATCAAACCTACATAAAACAAGCTGTTTAGATTATTTGAATCTTCATCGAGAATATCCAGAAGGTGAATCAGCGCGTCCTGATCTTGATTCAATTTGAAAAGATCAACCGCTAATCGTTCTCGTACCTGGACTTCCGTTACATCCTTGGGGTATTGTTTTCGTTCAAGGATCCGTGATAAAGCTTGAGCAGCATTGTTAAATTGTTTTTTGGTTTCAAAATGTTGTGTAAGTTTCCATAATTCAAATACAGATAAATCGTCCTGTTGAAATCGTTGAATTAATTCGTCATCAAAACTGGAGGGGGATTCGCCAGAATCAGCTTGCGTCGGCATCTCCTCTAAAATTTTATCCCGGTTGGAAAGGATCCATATGACCACACTTGCCAACGCAATTACAATAATAATACCGATGATAATTGAGATTCCCATATTGTTTTTTCTCACCTAAACCCAGGTATTTAGTACGGTCGATTCTTGATATATAGTAATCACTATCAACCTTGTCACCTTAGGATACTAGTTATTTAATTTAGTGGACCCTTTGGAATGCCACGCTGGGTCAACTCAATTTCTCCAAATTTTTGCTCATAATTACGGATATTTTCTGCCAACGCATTGAGTAACCCCTTTGCTGATTTTGGATTTACAACAACACGACTCACAACATGAGCCTGATTACTATTGGGTAACACTCGAAGCATATCAAGTACAAACTCCGTTTCATTATGAGAAATAACAGAGAAATTGGAATAAGCACCTAGCAGATGTTGCTCGGAAATTTTAATTTCCAACTTTTTTGAATTGCCCTGTTCTTCGGGTTTGGGTTGATTAGAATTTGCCATGCTTGATCCTTTGTGAAAACTAGCGTCCTAGCATTTTTTTCACCAATTTATTGTTAACATTGAAAAACTGCTTCACCTGTTCTGCATATTGTTTAAATCCTTCTGGTTGTTCATTTAGTTCCTTCAATAATTCGGTTACATCACGGAAAATAAGCGAAATATCAGTAATCGTTTCTTTCATAGGTTTGGCTTCATCCTGGGTGATGAAGAATTTCTGTCTTTTAACGTAAGGTTCTAACACCTGTTGTAGGGTTTGATGAATTTCAGATAACTGATCGAACAAATCCTGCAGGTTCTTTATGGTTTCGAATGATGCCATATCTTGGGTAGAATCTCCGTGGGAGAAGTATTCCCTTCCTTGTAAGTAATTATATTTTGCATCATCCTCAACTTTGGTATGTACCAATTGATTCTCCTGACTAAAACAAGCATTAATACTACGGACGATATTCCCCAAAATCTTTTGCAAGTCAAGAAATAGCATCACATCTACCAGATTCGGATCGGAAGAAGCAGCTGTAACATCCGTAACTCCCGAATCTGTATCAACTGATCGGGATGATTGTCCATCCCCTCGTTTTCCTTTTTCTGAACCACTTGAAAAACCATCCTCAATGTGAAATTGATCTGGAGCAAACTTTGTAAAAGTGGTTATATGCATCTTACTACTTTTTTCCAATAAGTATTCCAAAAGAATTTCCTGACGTAGAAAAAAATCTTTGGAGATATCTCCTACAACATGTTTCATACATATTTTTATACGGTTTTTCAGATGGGTTTGTATTTGGGGGTATATTTGCAAATGATATTTTAATCGTTCTTGACTCTCAGTAAGTAATCGGCGCTTTTCTGGGGATAAATTCGCTTTCTTTTCCCCTCGTGCAATGACTCGTTTCAGTTTAATAAATAGATCTTTAACCGATAACGCTCCAGTTGGTCCCTCTTCAGTTGAAAAATTGATTTTTTCATTATACGCGCGATCTAATTCCGGAAGCCATTTATAATACATCCATCCTAACGGATATAGTACATGACCCGAACGCAACAAGGAATGTCCTAGGGTGTTTCCTTCCTGTTGGATTTTTTCTATTAAAAACAACACTTTTAAAACCCGACTAAACCCAGCTGATAGATGGTGGATAAACATTATTTCATTATAATTGCTCCGTTTTCCTGCAGTGGCTACCGAACGTCCTTCCAATTCTGCATCCAACATAATTTCATCAAAGACAAAAGAAAAAATACGGATGATATCGAGCAGGCTATACTCCGATAGCATATCCACATCAAAATTATTGATCTTCTCCAATCGCACGGACCCCTGGAATTCATTTAACCAAGGCGAATTATGCATCATTGATTCTTCTGCATTAAATCCATAGATTGGTTGAGACGGACTTACCAACGGCATAGGAATGTGAATGTAGATATCATATTGAACCAGTTTTCCTTTCTGTAATCCGAAAAGCCGATCAATGAAGCGAACAAAAATATTCGTACGTAGTTTATAATACTGATGTTGAATCGCTTCACGAAACTGAGCAAATTCCTTATCCCGCTCTTCATAAAAGGTCCAGAAGTCACCGTCAGCATAAGATTCAATCTCAGCAAAATATTGCAATAGGATTTCGGATAGATTATCCTCATCTATTAATTCATTTTTAATATCTTCAAGATAGTTTTTAATCGTTTCTTGCTTTTTTCCAATCAGCTGGATTTTCCGATTAAACCCTTTGGTTTGGAACCGCTTCGACACATCCATATCATAGCTGGGTTGATCTTCAAAATCCAATAGGGCTTCCAGCTGGGAAGGATCTGCTTCCAGCATGCTCATAGAAAATGAATCGGAATACATTAAATTAATCAGCTTGTCTTTGAGCTCGGAATCCGTATAGTTATCAAACTTGGGGATCTTGCGAGCAGCAATAAACAAAGCATCTAGATCACTATTTTGCATACTGTCCCGTTCGATTGCCATATCCTTTCCTAATTATGATGACAAGCGTTATGCTTGCTTCTGGCTATACCTTCTCTGAAATGTTCTGCGGGTATCACTTTCATACTTTATCAAGTTATCTTTCCTTTCCATACATAAACAGAACGCATCCAGCGCGCTACACCTGCTCTCGTTATATAATGTATCGGAACCTCACCAAAATGCATAAAGCACTTGATCCGATTAATTGTCAAGTCTTTCTATATACACTTGTAAAGAAGGATGATTCAAACCTTCCAAAATCTTCCGTATCTTCGGTTGTAATGTGCTATCCGATTTATCAATAAGGGGCTCTAAAATCGCGATTATTTTTTCCAGATTCAGTAGCTTCAATGCTTGTATGGAAGCATGATACAATGATTCACTCATTAAACTGTGAAGTAGACTATTTAAGATCGGTTCGATAGCGGCATCATTTCCTATATATCCTAAAGTCAAGACAGCCTGTTCCCGTACCCGTTGATTTTCATCCGTCAAATAGCGTTTAATTATAACTTCTAACGGTACCGTCGTATCCATATAAGAAGAAAGATCCCCAACCACCTGAAGACGGATTAAATCATGGGAAGAATCCAAATGATCAACAAGGTAATCGTGCATTTGACGAATTAACCGTATCCGATGCATTTGTTCATCGATCGAATCGGTATCAGGAAGGGAAAGTACTGCTTCAATATTTGAAGGATTGGGATTAAATCCTGCTAACCACCATTTCCATTTACTGAGCAATGGGTTTTCTTCAAACTGTTGTTGTCCCAACCATTGATAAGCATTTGCTTCGCCTTCGTTGAAATAAATATAAACAAAACTAGTCAACAAAGACATGAGCTCCAATGCATGCGGATGCTTCATACTTTCTTCAAATAAGCGTTGAAGGGTCGTACTCACCACCTGACTACATTGGGAACGATACTCGGAATCCACTTTCAGAAGCTCATTAAACGCAAATTCTAAAACTCGTATATCATCTATTTTCTGAATGGCATACAGCACCTGCCAATCATTGTCGTTACCTTTCGACTCAAATAAAGTTATTAAGGCATCCAGCGCTTCACTAGAACCAATATCCCCAAGCATTTGGACTCCCAAATTAGCAAGGTAATTATCCGGGTGTTCCAATAATCGAAGAATGATTGGTACTGCAGGCTCACCAAACTCCACTAATACCTGCGTATATTGATATCGGTAGTCAGGATCGCATGTTAGAAGAGCCTGATAAACCGGTTCGATAGCTGCTTCTCCCAATTTAACCAGCGCATTTCGGGCATTCATTTGGACATAATAGTCTCGATGCTCGAGCATATCTATTAATGTTGGAATATCTGTTGTTTCTATATATTCCACCTTAGAACTTGTCCCAGAACATCCTATACTCCATAGGAACAAGATA
>CAYPZJ010000326.1:0-6084 GCA_964414635.1 uncultured Spirochaetia bacterium | reverse complement strand
CCACAATCTTCGGTTTCAGTAAACCAACTTCGCTGCTCTGGGACAATTTCCAGTCGGTCATCAATTTGATAAAATTTTGCTGCTGCATTGCCAAATCGATGCTCTTCATGGGATAAGACAAAGCGACTTTCCAGCACTCGATACCGATAGAACGACTCGTTCCAGGATTCAATGTTGTTGCGCTTTGTCATGCTTGGACTTTGGCTGGTGGAATCAAACCGGATGTGTAAATCTACGTTTGCTCGTGAAAATTCGGCGTTATCAACAAGAATGTAATCAACAGACCCATCTTGTCCATCCACCTCTTCTGTATTCACCGTCGATACATTCCATCCCTGGCGATCCCCTTCGATAATCACTTCTTTGTTCCCTATCGTAAAGCCTGAACTAACCACTAAACCGATCAGACATATCCCGATACTCAATCTGATGATGTATTGCTTCATGGATCCTACCTCTGCAAAATAATCCCATTTAAAAAATCAGTATGAAAGCGTTTCTCCAACCCTTTATGATTTGAATAAGTGTGTTAATCCACCACACGATATGGTATTCAAACCATTTGGTTTTGGGAATACACTTCTTTATAGATAATCGGAAATATTGAGAGAATCTAAACAGAAAAGAGCGTTGATTGATATTTAAATGAGTGTCAGGAAATCATACACCCGACACTCACGTATTACGTCATTCAGACTATTCTACATCCGCCACACAACGAAAACCTTGATCGTTATAGGGACGTTCGGGATTATGGAATATGCGCGTGCGGGCTTTTACGGTGGATTGTCCACTATTAAAGGATCCTCCACACAAGGCAAAGGTATTGGGGCAGTCTTTTAGGTAATCGGCGGGATATCGGTCTTTCATTTTATCTTGTGCCCATTCATATACATTGCCACACATATTATACAAACCAAATGAATTGGGGGTTCCCCAATCTACTGGTTTCGGTGCTCCATTGGAATTGGCTTTGTAATTATACAGATCTGCTTGGAATTCATTGCCATTACACCAGGTGCCGTGATCGGTTCCACTTGCAGCAAATTCAAATTCTACTTTGGTTGGAAGCCGTTTATTGTAATGTTCACAATAGGTTCGTGCATCAATATAACTCATATACATGACTGGTAGATTTTCTTTTCCATCCAAGGTGGTACCTAAACCGCCAGGTGTACGCCAGGATAATCCATCCACCGTATTCAACCGATCCCCAGCGATTTCATAAGCAAATCCCTTTTCTTCTGCGGAGGTCACATAGCCCGTTTCTTCAACAAATTTTTGAAAATCAGCATTGGAAACTTCCATTTTATCAATCCAGAATGGCATAACTTGTACTCGTTGGGTCAAACTTGTATTGGTGAATCGATAGGTAAAAGGTCCACCTTCGATTTTGACCATTCCTTCGGTGGAATCGGGGATGCGTTTATCGGGAACATCCCGTGGTTCAAACGCTTCTCCGATATTGTTATAATACACTTCTTCTTCATCTTCCCATTCTTGAATCTGATATTCCTCCGTAGCTGGAGCAGCCACAGGTTCGCTTGCATCGGTATCCGATGCGCTTTCATCACTGGAACCACATGCACCCATACATAGAAGGAATGCAACTAGTATACAAAGAGATAGCCAAACTTTCATATAACCTCCATAGCATATACGTTTAGAGTGGTTTGATGTAGGCTAAAACGGCGGCTTTTTTATGCAATACCATACCAATTTACCTGCCACTCCAGTAAAAGTATATTTATAGTATTAATCAATCATGCACCTGCATGCATATCTTAAAGTAACAATTTTTTGATATCGAACAAGTCAGCCGATGCAATTTTCATTTCTGATTCGAGAAAGATTATTTGACTTGTAATAGCTCAATCGAATAAAGGCAATCACAGAGGATTGCCCCCCTACCATTTTTTTCTGTAGGGGTATACCTCTGGGAAAGCTGTATCATCACAAATCGCATTAAAGAGAACGGTATCTAACAGTCGATACCTAGGTCAATGGGTGATGGAATCTGCAGGTTTTGATGATCTAGAACAAGGAGTGGAAGCATAACAGTATGGATGTGTATGAACCCATTATTCAAATTTTTATTCCCATTGTTTTAGGGTATGTACTCAAAACGGTGAACTATATTAAGAGTGAGATTTCCGAACCGTTACGAATTTTTGTGATTCGTGTTTCTGTACCGCTTCTCATTTTTTCATCGCTTATTCATGCCGATTTTTCAACGCTAAACCAGTTTTTTCCTTTAGTAGGAGCAATGATACTCATTACAACCCTGATGATGGGATTTTCAATTGCATTGTTTTATTGGATGAAAGACCGCGAAAAGAAAACCGTGTTAATGTGGGGGCTTACGTTTGGAAATTACGCCTGGATAGGCTGGTCGGTTGTTTTTTATGCTTTGGGGCAGGATGGGTTTAATCGCGCACTGTTTTTTTCCACCTTGTTCTGGCCCATTTTTCTGAGTCATGGCGTGTTTATTGCGTGGATCAATGGAATTTTTAAACATACCCAACTTCCCATAAAAAACATTCTAATCAACATCTTCATACCTAGTGGGGCATTGCTTGTTGCTGTAATTGTCAATCTAACAGGCATACCCATACCCAAGGTGCTAGACGAATCCTTTAGTTCAATTGGACACATGACGATTCCTTTGGTATTGTTTACAGTGGGACTATCGATATCGGTCAAAGCAAGCGTATCTCATTTAAAAACCGTTTTGCCCCTTGCAATAGTACGACCTGCACTTGGCTGTGTGGCTGGATTTCTAACCCTCTATTTGATAGGCTCTTCCGATACCATTAGTCAGAAGGTTATTTTATTGGAATCTACCATGCCAACGGCTGCTATGCTCGTAGTTGTCACTGATATTTTCAATCTGGACCGAAGTCTTGCTGCTTCCATCGTGATACTCTCTACGCTCGTCGCCATTCCTGTAATTCCACTCGCGATTTATTTTCTCATCTGAATCCGTGTTTGGATTTTCCTCATTTCGTAGTGGATACGAGAATCCAAATCTGAATTCCAGCCCTTCTGTGTACCTTCGTGAAGCAGTTTGGCTGTATGCATTAAAAGAAAATCAAGAAATGCTGGAGGGTGAATGGATTGGCGTTGCTTTCTATCCAATAACCAGTCAAATGATTTCATTTCGATTACGGATTCCAGATAATGCAGGAATTGGTTTAATGGTTTGGATAAATCTATTTGAAGCATTGGATCTGCGGAAAGGGAGGAATCAGCAGGCTTGTGCGAAGCGTTGGTGATGAGCTGCTTTTTTGCCTTTTTTAAAGCGTTAGAAAAGGTATCCTGCGTAATATGATTAAACCGCATCCCTCCGTGCGGGCAACTGATTACACGGTGGTTGTATGATTGTATAAATTGATCCATTTGTTCCCCATAACCCGCCATAGCAGCATTGGAGCAAACAGTTCCTTTCGGATGGGCGGGAAGGGTTGCAGAAGCAAATCGTGCAAGATAGGAAAGATAGGAGTGTATCATGGGTTTCATGCGGTGGGCTTCCAAATGGAGCTGTTCCTCAAATGCATTCCCATGATAATGATACATCCCACGAACAAAACTAAAATCCGTCCCAAGAAGAATAATAGGGAGAGTACTATACTTGATAGCAAATTGAAGCGCAGCCATCGTAACCGTTCCTTGAATTGGCATATATGGAACATTCGAACAAGAAAGGAGCAGTTGCTCTAACGGCAATCCCGTATGGAATAGATAGTGAGCGTGTTGGAAATATTCAAACACATCAGGATGTGCACTAAGTGTTGTAAGAATGCGGGTCGGTTTTTCTGAAAAGCGATTAAGCCATCGGGTATGATGCCGGTTGGCATATCCGGGATCCACCGATACCACCCAATCCGGTACAAGATTTAACTGATGAAGGAACCCAAGGGTCGGGGCGGTAGCGATTACCGTGATTTCCTTACGATGATGTTGTAACATAGAACGATGTTCATCCAAGCTAGGACCCGCTCCAAGAATCACTACAGGTTTGGAGGTTACCAATAAGCCAGAGGTAAGTGGGAGCACATTCTTTAGATGGGATAGATTTTGAAGAATATTCGCATGCCACCGATAGCCAAATCCCAAGGTTGTTAGATGATTTTGAATCTTGCGCTTTAGAACACCTGTTAGTTGCTCAAAAAGGGTTGCATACATTTGTGCGTTGGGTTTAGTGAGAGTAGGGTGAATAAGGATTTGTGTTCGTGATGCCTCATCTTCATGAATGGCTGATTCCAAAAAGGATATGATTTTAGTTTTATCTTGGGTATTACAAATCAGCACGTCTTCAGCCCATGATGGATTACGAAGTGATACTAGCGCTTGTAACATCCCCGAAACAAGTTCTATCAAGATAATTCGACAATGACATCGTTGTAGTAGTGCATCTACATGATATCCCAACCCAATGCCTAACAGGATTATTGTGGAATTGGGTTTATCCAGGGGGTGCGTCTTGCATTGCTCTTCCACCCAGCGGGCTCCTTCTTCATCAGGGCGATATTTGCTATGCAAATACAGTCCCTCATAGCGTAGGATTGGATTCCCATTTTTAGAAAGCAACTGTTCAAACGCTGAGGGAAGTGGATGTTGACTTATTGACTGCTTGAGGTAACTTAGGGGGTATAAATCCGCAAACATGGAGATATTATCGGGGATTGTCAGATAATCTCAAATTCCAAATCGCGGATCTTAAAATACTGGGAAAGCATAAACGCTGCAATTTCGATATTCCGAACCATGAGGTGCAGTTTTTCAGGGGAAATCGTGTGTTGTACCAAACAAAGCATCACCCCTCGGATATCATGTTTATGTCCTAAAAACATAAATACAAAATGCTTGATCCGACGAATATCCTGAGGTGCAAAATGGTCAATAATACCACTTTCCGGATCGGGATCGTTTTGAAGGAGCGTTTTGGTACGTAGTGGATTATCCCGATCGATATATAATTCCAACGGGCAATTTCGTAACCGGCGCAGGGATTTTTTCCCAATACCTCGAGAATACAGTAGCTCAAACCCCTCAGTATATTCCATCCAGATCGCAACCGCTTCAATCAACTGAATCCCACGTAACATCCTACCATAATCAAACACCGCATCTTCCCATGGAACCCCCTCATATTCCATCATTTGAATAATTTCCATGGTTTCTGGTACTATGGCATCAATGGGAAACCCCATGGGAATTGGGATTTTTTCTTCTTTTTCCGAATACAAATCCAGCAACAGATCTTTGGTATCTGGAAAATGATGTAAATGCGTCTGATCCAATTCCCCACGAAAATAGCGAGCAGTACGGAGTAAGCCGAGGTTATAAAATTCACCCTTTTCTCGTAACCCTAATTGTGAGAAGTAGGCACGTCTTCGTAATCCCATTTTATTAACTCACAGTTAGATATTTAACTCATCGAATAATTTGTTGTAAATATCGTAATATTTGGATTTTGCGAATTCCTTGATCTTTTCCTCTGGTAAATCCCCAAATAATGTATCAATATAAAGCAATACTTCTTTCAATTCGTTCCGTTTCTCTTCGGATAAGGCGTTGAATCCCTCCTGGTTTTCCGGCATGATCATCTCCTCCGTAGTAACGGGTTCCTCACTTGCAGGAGGTTCAATTGGGTTATCCTCTGAAAAATCAGTCCCATCGGTTTCGGTGTGTTCCATGGGAGTAGCTTCCTCACGATCTTCTTCGGCTGAGGGATCTTCAGATTGTTCAGGTTCGGATTCTTCGGTGGTGAATTCATCGTTGGGAGTAGTTCCGCTGGGTTCCATAAATTCTTGCACCTCTTCTATATTGATATCCGGTGATTCCTGTTCAATCTCGATAGCCAGATCCTCCACGGCTGCTTCCTCGGTGGTTTCTTCTGACCCCGATTCCTCCGAAGATGTTTCAGAAACACTCGTATCAAATTCTTCTTCCAGGGATTCATCAGGTTGATTTTCTTCGGTTGGGGAGATTTCTTCGGATGGGGGCTCGGAGGTGTCCTGCTCAATGATGATATCTTCGTCACGCATGACATCTGGTTCTAGCTCTGGATAATATTCCTCT
>CAYPZJ010000325.1:0-6108 GCA_964414635.1 uncultured Spirochaetia bacterium | reverse complement strand
AACCGATGGAATCGAATTTCACAAATTCTATCAGGACTTCAACTCCAATAATCTAGTATGATTCAAAATAGATCACAGAAATCAACTTTTTTAATGTATCTATTCATTGCATCCCTTTGTTTGGGACTACTTCCTTTATTATTTCTAATCGCATACCCCTTTCCCACCAATCCTGCGGAATTATACGTTCACCCGATACAAGTAGTGCAGTTTACCTTATGTTTATGCTGGGGTTTCCTTGCAGTTCTTACTAATGGATACGGCATCTGGTTACTACATAACCGAAGGGATTTTTCCTCCCGTCTATTTGTCATGGTTTTATTCATTGTACTTAACGGAATATTCCTGGTTGCATTTATCTCATTTATTCAGCTTAGGGATTCGGAAGTATGGAATATTATCATCGCGCTAAACTTAAACAATCTGGAAACACTTATCTTAGATTATAACATACTGTTGGTTGCATCCATCTACCCCTCTGTGTTTTTTTTAACCGAATGGGTGCTGGATTATCCCCTCCAAAAAAATGCTTCGAATCGAAATACGATAGAAAAATTGCTACCGGAAGTAGCGTTTCGGATACCGTCAATGGACTTCCTCGAAAGATTGGAATTCACGCTTATGGTTGAAGAAATTCCTCAAAGTGCTGTTGAAGTAAATGATATACTCAAAATTGAATCGGGGGATCGAATTGCTGCGGATGGGATTATCATAAAAGGGATGAGCTATTTGGATGATTCGATTATTTTTGGTGATATACCGCTTCAAGAAAAGGGAGTGGGAGATGTGGTTTTTGCAGGATCGTTGAATACAACAGGTGATATATTCATTAAGGTGAGTCAACCTGCCCATTCATGTCTTTTAAATCAACGCTTACTCAATCAACATCAAACTGAACATAACGTGTTCGAACAATCATGTTTCCAAATCGTACATAATACAAGACTCCTAATTGGTGTATTGGTTTGTATACTTCTGTTAATGATACTACATGTATGGGTAGCCCAATCCTGGTTAGTATTATTTCCCTGGTTAATTGTATTGGTATTATATACTCAAATTCGAACAGTACTCCATCTAATACGCCTATCCATTCAGAGCATAATGAAAACTAGTATTAAACACGGTGTATTGATTTCATCGATGTTTCCTGCGAAGAAAATCCTGACGTGTTCTACATTATTTACAGAGATTGAAGGAATCATTACCCTTCCCTCTGATAATGTGGTGGATCAATGGTACCATCCGGATTATGATGAAGAGTTTTTGAAGGATATCCATCTGGCATTTAAATCGGAAATCCAACCCTATCACCTATCCTTTTTCCCTCGAAGCTTTCCGGCAGACAACGCCCTTCACGCTACCATTAAATTAGAACAACACGTTATTCATTCAGGTGAAGGGATTGAAGGGCTATTCCAGAACGAATCCTATTTTTTAGGTTCCTATACTTGGATGAATAGGCTTCATAAGGATTTTCAATTAGTAGAATCTTTCATTCGCAAAGAAATCCGAGCAGGACATAAGCTCTTATGTCTTGCGCATCATAATGAGATTGTTGCGTGTTTTTCTTTTCATTCTCATCTTCGTCCCGCTATTGTGGAAGCGGTATTGGAGATGAAAGAGCGTGGGATTGCTGTTGCCATTCTCACGGAAGAACCGGAAGCTTATACCAAAACGATTGCTACACGGGTAGGTATCCAGCGTTTATATGCAGAACAAACTCCTGCTGAGAAAATTGGTTATTTAAAACAGCTTCGAGCCAATGGACAAACGATAGCTTTCTGCTCAAACGAGCAACTAAGTAACCCCCTTACTACAGAAGTTGATATCTCAATTTCCATTGTCTTGACTCCCCTCCTTAATTATGTGACCAAACCAGGACTATTTATTCTTAATGGTGGGTTAAATAAAGTACCCCTCGTGTTTAAGGCGGCACGAATATTCGTTAGAAACGAACGGTTCATTTTGCTATCGTTCCTTTTGTTAGTCATGCTTACAATGTTGACGATTCTTTTTTTGTTACTTGGAATAGTGCAGGAAGGGTTGTTGGGAATTGATTTGTTGATATATTCTTTTATTATTCTGGGTTGGACGGGATTTACCAGCTTATATATCTTAAAAGGAAATGCTTAAAGGATGAATTATTCTAATGTAACACACCATGATGATGGATTGTATAATTTTCAATTTGCGATACCACAAAGTATCCATTTTGGAGTGGGGAAACGAGATCTTCTTGGATCACTCATAGCTCGGGAAGGACGACGAATTATGGTTATCTCCAGTCCGTTTTTATCCCGTACAGGTTGGAAGGATTGGTTGGAGCAACATGTATGGAATCATTCTACGACATCCTCATATTTTATGGATATTAGGGGAGAACCAACGTTATCATTGGTAGATGCTGCGGTGAATGCTGCTCAGGAATTCCAACCGGACGTGATTGTTGCAATCGGTGGTGGGAGTGTGATTGATGTTGGAAAAGCAGTACGAGGATTGGTGCATAGCCCTTATCCTTTAATAGATTATTTGGAAGGGGTTGGGATTGGTCGCAAGTTGGAATCTCCTGTTTTACCATTTATTGTCCTTCCAACAACTGCAGGAACTGGTTCCGAAGTAACGAAAAATGCAGTCATTGGGGATCCCGACCGAAAATTCAAAAAGAGTTTTCGTTCAACTCGACTAATTCCTACCCATGTGCTTATTGATCCTACAATGCAGAAAACCACTCCTCCACATATTACCGCCATAGCAGGTATGGATGCATTAACACAGTTAATTGAAGCCTATATTTCAAATAAAGCTACCGCGATAACCCGCCCCCTATGTCAAGCAGGAGTGCAATCTGTTCGATCGGGTTTACTTCGTGCCTATCAGCAACCAACCGATTTAGAAGCACGGTCAGAAATGGCTTTCGCTGCACTTATGAGTGGGATGGTGCTAGCTAATTCGGGACTTGGATTAGCTCACGGTATTGCGGCTGGTATGGGTTCTCAAATTCCCATTCCTCATGGATTAGCCTGTGCTGTCTTGTTACCTTTGGTATTTAAAATTAACCACACGATCGCTGCGACAGAGCTCGCTGAGATAAGCAGGATTCTTGTACCCACATGTGAAGGAAGTTCTAAAGAGGAACAGATTCTGGCGGGGTATCAGTATATCTTATCTTTACTTGATGAAATGCACTTATGGGAATATTTCAAGAATGTTCCCCTTACGAGTGACCAGATCCAAGCTATTACACAACATTCGTTTGGTAATAGTATGAAGGGAAATCCAGTGACAATCTCACCGGAACAAGTTGAAACGTGGCTTTATCAATTAATTAAGCGGGAAATCTACACGAATGGATTGTAGAGTGTTTATTCTATTAGTTGATTTGGAAGGCGTTTGGGATGAGCAAATTGATTATTATGCGTCTGATAAGTATTATTGCGTTATTCGTACTTGTTGAGTTAAGCTGTGGTATGATAGTACCCGAGTTGACCGATGAGGATGTCCTTAAGATATATGCGTTGCGCGAATTTTCTAACGATGTGGAAGTGTATAATGAACTTATTTTTGAATATCAGTTGGATGTGGATAGTCAGCAGGAAGTGTACAGGAGCAAGTTATTGGAAATAGCAAAAGACCAAGAAAACTGGGAAGGGTTTTCCCGACGCGCCATTGATTTTTTTGTTGACCGTGAGATTAATTATACAACAGAAACCAAGCTCTATAAAACCGACGCTCCCAAACCACAATTAGGAACCTTTGCTGCTTCCCAGGAAATCAGTGAGGAGGAATCTCACCTGGAAGATCGATTTGTAAAGGTTTTTTACATCTATTATGGAACCCCGCAAAAACGCCGGTATGTACATAAAGTAGAATATTACGAAAACCAATTTCTCCAGTTGGTTTCCTTTTTTTCTGAAGATCGTACAAAAGCATTACGAGCAGATTATTTTAACGAACTGGATGAATTAGTAGATCGGGACTACTTTGATTATATACTGAAACGCCCCTTTCGGAGCCCCCGGAATACGCCTTAACAGGCAATCCAAGGGAAATTCTTTAAGGGTTTTCACACAAACTCATCTCTCGCTCTTCGATTAAGTTCAGGGACTGTGAGAGAAGGTTTCGTTCTTATTCCGTATTTCCTGCGTGTGATTATGGGCTGGAGGCTAAACCCTTTCTTGGATAAATAAAAGCGTGGACTGTTCGCTAATAGATTGACCTTACTGTAATAACATGTATCGCAATTTTGGGGGTGATACGTTCTCCTCTAAGCCTATCATAACTCTCATACTATCCATACCAGTATTATTCCAGAAAAAAGGCTGAGAACCAGTGAATGCATAGTTGACCCTATTTCACATTCTATCTATACTATATAGTGACAGCCGGGTGCACAGGTACATATTGCAATGGGCTTTTTGATTTCTTAACACAACACAAGCAATTTGGATGGATAATGAATGAGAAACACTGCCCATTTTTCACTATGATAAAAGCGTACTTATTAGAATACACCTATTTTATGAGCAGATGTCAAAGTGGAATCGAAAGTAAAATGCTTCAGAACATACGGCTGGATCGAGCGGGAGTATAATCGCCATGATCGAAAACACCCCTGAAATACTTGTCGTTGATGATGACCAATATAGTCGGGAAGCTCTGGTGGACTTATTGGTTGGGCAACAATATCATGTGTATGAAGCCCGTAATGGAAAGTTGGCATTAGATCTTATCTCAGAACATCCTGATATCGATTGCATTCTTTTAGATATTGTAATGCCTGAAATGGATGGGTACGAAACATGTAACCAGCTAAAAAGTAATCCTGAAACAAAAGAGATTCCCATCATCTTTTTAACAGCCGTTCATGATCAAAAAGAAGGATTAGTTAAAGCGCTTGATATGGGAGTGGAAGACTTTATCACCAAACCATTTGATGCAGTGGCGTTAACCGCTCGTGTAAAAGTAATGGTGAAACTAAAAAGCAATCTTTCTGATTTCAAACGCGAACGGGATTTCAATAAGCGGTTGGTGGATAATGCGAATGCGATTATTATTGTAACCGATGAAAACTACACGATCGTTAGCTATAATGAGCATGCTGAAGTGGTGTTGGGGTCTGTATTGAATAATGCCAAGGGCAGAAATCTCTTGGAAGTTCTTTACCCCGATGAAACCTACCAAAATGAAATCAAACGCGCGATGGGTATTTTTTTGGATTCCCGCCGTGTTAAATTTGAGATTGAAACGTCATTTAAAAAAGCCAATCAAGAAGAAACAAACATTGGATGGAGTATATCAGCAATTTATGAGAAGAACAAGGGGTTGGTCAATTTAATTCATATTGGAAAAGACCTGTCTGGTCAAAATCCAATCTTAAATAATATGATTGAATCGTTGGCTGCAGAACTGCGTATTAAAAATTTAGAGTTAGATCAAAAAAATAGTGAGCTGGAACGGTATAACAGAGAACTAAAAGAATTGAACCGAGTAAAGGATCACTTTTTAGGAGTTGTTTCACACGACTTGCGTTCACCACTTAATTCCCTTTTAGGATTTGCAGACTTATTGATTATGAATAAGCGGTATCCCCTCCATGAAAAACAGGAGGTGATGGTGAATAAAATCCGAAAAAGTGGAAACCTCCTGCTCAATCTCATTAATGATCTGTTGGATGTAGCACGCTTTGAAATGGGGAAAGTTGAGATACAAAAGAAACCAGAAGATATCTATCAGGTTATTACTGAAAGTTTGGAGACGTTGGAAAGTTTATTCACACAGAAGGAATTGAATTTGGTATTTGATCATGATAGGGTACCAAAACCTGTGGAGATGGATAAACCAAAGATTATGCAAGTGGTGAATAATTTGGTTTCCAATGCGATCAAATTTACGCCACGAGGCGGAACTATCCGTATTGAAGTGGAACAAAAAGATCAAGTGTTGGAAGTCCGTGTTTGTGATTCAGGTGTTGGAATTCCTTCCGAACAGGTCTCTAAAATATTCTCACAGTACAATACTCATTCCACCGATGGAACCGATGGAGAGAAAGGAACTGGATTGGGACTGGCAATTGTTAAAAATATGGTAGAAGTACATGGTGGGAGT
>CAYPZJ010000324.1:0-6109 GCA_964414635.1 uncultured Spirochaetia bacterium | reverse complement strand
CGATTAACCAAAGTAGAACAATTTGATTCTAGTAGTGAATTACGTAAAGAAATTATATACTGGAACAACGGACGCCCCAAGCAGATATCCACGTTTGAAAATCATAAAAAAAATGGGCAGTGGAACTATTATAATGATTTGGGGAAAAAGACGAAGTACGAATTGTGGGAGGATGATGTGCTCTTAGGCTATCGGGAATATGAGTACGATGAACACGATCGGAAATCCGGTTATACCGATTATGTCCGAGAGGGCGATGAAATGATTCGAGCCAGTTATGTAAAAATTGTTTATCAGAACGGAGAACTTTTCCGATACGAAAGGTACAATGGAACTGGCGAACTTGAAGGAATGTACGACGCAGATCAGAACCGAATCGAATCCTAAAGTGAACCCCTTGGGGGTCCTTCGTGGAGCGATTGTTCTACTCCTCATTACCATCCCTACTTTTTTTTGGGCACAGATAAACACATCTTCCGACTCAGAGGACACCCAACCGCGGTATTATATCCAATATTATTTGGGGATTGCTCCAGAAGAGGATCACATTTCCTTTCTTGAGCCCCGGTTCGAACCCTATCAGCGTATTGAACCCCAGGATCGGTATAAACTGGAACATTATATCGCCGCGTTCTATCAGTATCCTCAACATGAGTTAGTGAAAGTCCAAACCTATTATCAGGGTGAGCATATTCTAACGCAATTCTTTGATACCACTAGACGATTGGAACGAACTGAACATTATATTCGTTTCTTTACGCGATGGAATGGTTTCTATGGGGAACCGATAGAGCAAACAGAAATAGAAGTAGATCAGCTCCGTTATCATCCAACATATTATAAAGTGTATTACCAATACCGACAGAAAAATGGATCAGCACCCCTTCCACGAATTTATAGGATGATGCAATATACAAATCAACATGTATCACGGAGCTATGAAGTTTTATACGATGACGAAAGCGGATTACAATTGCGTGAATATCATGAATGGGAACACGATTTGGTGGTAAGTAGCGTATTGAATGTATTAAATGATCACAACCGTTTGTTATATCTGGATGTATTGGATTTACACGGTCAGCATATGGATCGGATTGAGCTGGAATATCCGGGTGAACTTGCAGAAGAAACGGCATCTTCTACCGATTAGGAATCATAAATAGTATATGTTTATGCAGAAGCATGAATATCCCGTGGAATAAGGCGGTGTCCTTCTCTGATATCTAACAATTCATAAATACGAACCGGTAATTTCTTTCCTTTCACCCGAACCAAATCTAGTTCACGAACAATCACACTGTCTTTGCATTGCTCATAAGTATACTCGGAAATAATTAAACGAACCCCATATGTTTTACATGCCCCTTCCAATCGAGAACCTAAGTTTACGTTATCTCCCATCACCGTGTAATTTTTACGGATTTCGGAACCCATATTCCCAGCGGTCATATTCCCTGTATTGATTCCGATCCCAATATCAAGCATCATACCACCTGGTAAACCTTTGTTGATTTCCTTCAAGGCTTCTAATTGATCCAATGCCGTTTGACACGCTTTTAATGCATGTTCTGGATCTTCAACCGGTGCTCCCCAAAATGCCATTACCGCGTCACCAATGTATTTGTCCAGTGTACCGTTGTAACTCATAATGATGTCGGTCATTTTGGATAGGTAAATATTGAGTACTTCGACCAATTCCTGAGGAGTTAAGGATTCAGACAGAGAGGTGAATCCACGGATATCCGAGAAGAACACAGACATAACGCGGTCGACACCACCAAGCCCGATGGTATCTGGGTTTTGAATCAATTCGTTTACTACCTCAGGGTTAACATATTGACCAAACGTACTGCGCAGCTGGGCTTTATCTTTCTCCTCCGTTAATACGCGATATAAGGTCAATCCCAGAAACCCTAATACGGTTGTTATAAGTGGATTAACCAGTTCTAGCTGATAGTTTGTAAAGACAAAGAGCAAAATAGGAACGAGAAATACCAGGACTAAAATTACAATCATCGTAATCGCAGATTGCAAGATAGTAATGCGGGGCATGAGTAAAGCCATGAGAAGTAGCAGTAGAATTATTATGAAATGCTCCAAGTTAATCCCATCAAAAGGGGGAGGTAGATATGCTGGTTTGAGGATATAATCTTCGGTTATCACTGTTTGAAGGGCATTCGCATGCACTTCGATCCCAAACATATCAGCAAAAGGAGTCGGATGGGTGTCTTTTTTGTCACCTACATTCGCTGAAGAATAGTATCCTAACAGCATGAGCCGGTTTTTATAGGAATACCACCATTCTTTTTTGGGTTCAAAACTTATATGAAAGTAGTTGAAGGGACGGTAAGCAAACGAACCGTTTGGACCATAGAAATGAATCAGCATTTTTCCTTCTTTATCAATCGGAATCCGTAAATCTTTTAAAACATATTGTTGCTTTAACGGATTATTTTCCCCCCAGCATTTCTGTGCAACCAAATTTTCGTAAAACGGTGGTGGTGGTTTTAATCCCACTTTCCAGGTTTTTGTTTCTGGATCCTGATGAACCGGAACCAACGCGTTATGGAGAATAACACTATCTCCCAGAATAACTTCCAATTCATCTCGTGTTACAGAATAGTATTTCATTAATAAAACTAAGTCCACCCCAAGAATGAATGCTTCCTCATTCATAATGCGGTTATCTCTAAAACGAAAAATAAAAGGCATTCTTCGACGACTGTTGTCGGAATCGGATTCTACAGCAGCAGCCCCAACCCATGAGGTATTTTGAAGAATACATGCAATAGGTGGTTTCATTTGCCGTATTAACTGCATGCTCTCTTTATAATTATTGGGATCGTAAACATGCCCATTAGGATCATCGGGTGATTTTTTTTCTTGCAATAAAATACTTTCGGTGTATCGCCACCGTTGCATCATCTGTACTAGATCCAGCTGCCCGCCCACATGGGTTTCAGTCAAGAAGTCCATGTAAATATAACCCATCAGATTATCCGCAGTACTTTTTTTGGATAGGAGTTTATCGATGGTAGCTTGATTAAAATCTTTACGATTGATAATCTGTGTCGGTTCCAATACATCTGCAACCTGATTGTTGTATCGCTGAAATTCCAATTCATTTGCTAATTTACGATCATCGCAGGTGGGATCATCGGGGTTGATAGGATCCTCCCGTGGTAAATCAAAAAAGACGTCAAAGAAAATCAATTCAGGTCGGATGGTGTAAAAGACATCTTCCTGAAATTGACGATATTCTTCAATTTTTTCACGCATGAGCGCGTCGACTTCCTGGGCATACTGATCTGCATTCTGGAGCACTTCTCGAGGTGGGATTTTATCAAAAAACATTTTTTTATATAAAATTGCATTCTTGAAAAAGGTACGTGCATGTTCATCATCAATTCGAAAGTTTTCGATAAGACCAGCATAGACAGAACGTTTAAAAGGAAAATCTCCGATTACTTCCTTTGAAATAACATCAGTTAAGGTTCCTTCATCAATTCCAATAATCATAATAGGGGATTGGATTTTCTGATTATCCTGTTCTCCCCACACCTGGTAATGAGCTTCTTGTTGCATCTTAATTGTAGAGCATTCCCACTCTGGATCCATTCGTTTAAATGCTTCTTCTCGTAATTGCTTTTCAGTTGGATGTTCCCTGAGTACCATATTAAACGATTGTTGGGCAGGTTCTTTCAAATCGTCACCAAAATCGTCACCAAAATCATCCCCCCAATCATCGTCTCCATCTTTATTATTATCTGCATTTGCTGTGTCGGATTGTTCGGATGCAGGTTCACCCTCATCCCAATTATTTGCAGTATCATCCGTAGTATCGGTAGCATCGATGGTATCCCAGCCTTCCCAGCTACCCGATTCCTCATCGGTTGCATCATTGGGATCTCCTCCCCGTCCATCTTTTGGAGGTTGGTTGGTAGTCGTGTCGGAATCAGGGGGAGTAGTTTGTTGGGGATCTCCGTTGGTCTGATCGGGTGAATTTGCTCCAGTTGCGGTAGTTGCTTGTGTTTCTGTTTTAGAATCGGTTTGGGTAGAATCGGTATCCTCAAAGTCACTCCAATCTCCCCAATCACCCGTGGAGCCAGATTGTGGATCCCAGCTTTCCCAAGTACCCCAATCCCCATCATCACCAGGTTGAGTTCCACCAGCGGTTTCTGTATTCACTTGGTTTTCCATGCTTCCTGTGTTGCTGTCTAAAGGATTTAAGGTTAAATTGCTTTGGCGACGTAAATCTAGATTTTCGCTAGAGAGTCGTGATTCATCCGGTAGATCCCAGGGTTCGTTATTTAAAAGATGATCCCATTGATACATGAGGTTTGTTTTTAGATCGAAGAAAATGTATTCAAAATTAGTAAGCGCTGTATGTGTCCCTGGTATTGTATTAAGTAATATCATAAGGACTAAAACACCCATACCAATAGACATGGGGATGATGGTTTTTGTTTTAATCTTGTTATCCATAATCGTCGACCACCTCGAGAGGATTGGGTTTCCAAATAAAGATAGTAAAAAAAGGTAAAAGAAAAAACCTAATACATCCTTAACATATATACCTACCTCGACGTAAATTGGTTCAATCAACTAGCGTTATGCTATATATTCAGGTTTCATCAATCGCATCTCGTTTCAGCAAATCATCTGTCTCCAAGAGTTCACTAAATCGACGGGTGAAACGTGTGGCAGGTGCCCCATCAATGATATCATGATTAAAAGAGATGGTGACACACAGATGTTCTTGCAATTCGATGCGATCCTCAATACGAATCGGTCGATTTACTATGCTTCCTACCGTTAGTGTAACTGTAGCACTTGTCAAAGGTAGAAACCATAAGGCAGACTTTCCAAACATACCAACAGCAGTTACGCTTGTTTTCCCAAACTTTTTTGCCATCGTAATGCTGCGGGAAGCCAGTCGTATGAATATACGTAACAGAAAACCAGGGATTAGTCGTATCCACTGCGAATCAGAAAGCCCTCCCATTCGATTGTCTTCTACCTGTTGTGCTGAGCGAATTTGGGTATGGATATCTTGAAATGAACGATTTTGAACTTGGTGTAAGGTAACGGGTTCTGGTATCTTTTCCCCATCCAACTCCCGTTCGATGAGAACTCCGATGGTAATATCATCCAGTAGGATTAATCGATTTCCTTTTCGAAATGAATTGAAACTGGGATATTCAGAAAGCGCTTTCGCAAAACAAGTAACCACAAAAGCTGTGAAAGATAAGGATTCCCCTGTTTTTTCTCGATGTTTTTTTATAAACATACGGGGTTTTGTGACATTTATTTCTGTTATTCCATGAATCGTATTGGTTTCTTTGCTAATGGAACAGCTTGCCGCCACGATTTTGCGATTTGCTGAAAATGGTGTAATACGATAACCTTGTTTTTTTTTCATCATCATGTTCCCCGATCGTACTTTATTCGTAATCTCTTTTAGAATTGATAGGCTGTTAGGTAGTTGCTAATCGATTGCTACGCTGACTACCATAAAAACGGTGCCGATTTCATAAATGCAACATGCCAATAGGGATAAGTATCATTCAATGAATTCCCACAGTGCGAACCACTCGAATCGATTATCTTGTCGTTCCCTTCTTATGAAAGCACAGACACGTTAGCAGGATCGATGCACAGAAAAGGGTTCCGCTTCGAAATATGGTGAAACCCATATCAAGAAAAGCTATTGATGAAATAGAATGCATCACAGCACCACCAATCCCAATAAAATAACGCTTGATATGTCAAGAATCAATGTGCAGGCTTAGTCTAGGTAAGATTTTGTTTTCAGAACGATTATTAATTCAATCTCAAATCTGTATAAAAATCGCATTCTGCGTTAAGAAACTCACATTTAGAAAACTAGGTGATTATAGAAATCATGCAGGTTTTTTTAGTGTGTTTTATTCGAATTTTTGTATACTATAAAAAGGACCGAAATTTTCAAACGTATATGTGTTAGATTAAGTGGAACTTGGTTGGATCGAGTTTCAAAGGATGATGAAAACCTAACCCGTAGCGTATTAAGGAAAGGTATATGCGTTCATATAGTAAAGTAGCGCCAGATTGGTGGGATTATACC
>CAYPZJ010000323.1:0-6132 GCA_964414635.1 uncultured Spirochaetia bacterium | reverse complement strand
CCTGCCACCTACTATATTGAAACCATTTATCCCAAAGAAAAAGCCATCGTCAAAAAGTTGCAAGCAAAAGGTAAGCAATTGGATAAAGAAGTGGATAAATCACGATTAGCGTATCAGGTTCTAGAAGTTCAAATGGCGTTTCAATCTAAGATTCTGGAATCTAAAATACTTCGGGATGAAGCGATGAAAAGGAATCTAAAACCATAGTAAGCCATAATCTTTAAAGGGAAGGATCTTTGGGTATTTTTGAAAGGAAAAGCGAATTCATTTCCCTTAGAATATAACTGACCAAAATTTGCTCATCCCCTCCGGACAATCCTGTAAAGTGGGCTCCGAAATACGATTCTTTTATAAAAATAGGTATTAAGGTAAAATGAATGGTTTTTCGTTGTAGAAAAAGATCCACATTGGGATACGCTGTATTAAAACGAATAGAATGTGGAGTAGAATCGTCTTTAATCTTTACGAATAAGCCACGAAGGCTTAGGTTTAATACGTGAGCTTGTAGTATTTGGTTTTTCGAGATGGGGATTTCGATTCGTACTCCATCTTTCTCAGGAACTGGAATGCGTACATGCATGTTTATTTTTGGATCAAGGATTCCTGTTTTTTGAATTTTTCGTACGACTTGCTCTGCTACAAACGCATCTGATCCATTATCATTAATCATTTCTACAATTAATTCGGGTGATAGATGTTTGATTTCAGATTTATTTTTTGTTAAGACAAAAAAACGAGGTGATCGAAGTGCTTTCAATCCTTTAATCCAGGGGATTGGATCTTCGGTGCTTATTCCCTGAAGTGCAGCAGGTTCCATTAGAATAGCATCCACTTCCACATGTTTTAACGCATGTTCGATTTCCTTCACATTGGGTAAGGTTGCAAGCCTTGCACCATTGCTGAGAAGATAGAGTGCCAATTCATCATACAACTTACCCGTGATACCAGCTAGAATCAGACTTGGGACTTGGTCTGGCATCTGTTCGTATCCTTGCATGGAAGGTAAGACTTTGAGGTTTGATTGTGTGGGGAACATACTATTCATCGAAGGGAATAAACGCTTTTGCCAGTCATAACGGGGATCATAAGAAAGAATGAGGGTGCAGTCTGCTCCCATAAATTGAATAACATGCTGGAAAATATCGACGAGTGTACGTATCCCATCATTATTAACAGATTTTAACAACGAGAAGTCAAGTTCAATACAAGGATTCGTAAGTTGCTCTAATCCTTTATTCAGTTGAGAAAAAAACTCATGCAAACCTGCGATAGAATCTTGCCGCTCCAAAATTCCTTTGAACAAAATTAGAATACCCGACTCATTCTTCTCTACGCGGACAAACACATGATGATCCGACCAGGCAGGAAATCCAGATTGAGCCATATACCCTACTCCATTTGTTTTAACTAATTGTCTCGACACGTGATGGTTGATTCCATTCGCGGATCCTTCTCATTATCTAGATAACACATACAATTCCAGCTTGGTATTTTTATCACGTGAAAAACCAAGTCCGGTTTGCTTTGCGCTTTTCTTATTGTTTTTATCGACCCGTGGGTCCTTTAAAAATATACCACTGAAAGTAGAAAATAAGGTATCTTTTTATTATACTCTAAATGATTGGGCTGGCTACCGCTGGCACCCGAATAAATGAAGCCGTTTCCTTCCAATCTTTAAAGGAATGACCGGTTAGATATTTCCGAAGTATGTTGATAGGAGCTTAATAAAACTTTTTTCAGTTTTAATTATTTCGAGGATTAAGGAATGTAGGTGCAACTGATATGTGGGATGACTAATTATACTCGCTCGACTACCTTTCCCTATCAGAAGTGGTTGAAGTCATACTGCATTCGGAACATTAAATCAAAAAAGGGATGCAAGGGATGACAGAAAGTCCTTTATTATAGAGTATTATCTCTGTATTTAAAGTACCCCTGATTTGCATAGGTTCAGGAATCACTTTCGAAAATAATCAAAGCGACCGAATACTTGCAATCATGCATATATTCAAGTTCTATTCGGGAGCTTGACCTGAGCGCATATCATTTTAGCATACCAACGAGCGTGAATGCAATTTATTGTGGGAATCATTTCACTACATAATCTGGATGCGGCTACACCAACCGTAATCCTATTCCCCCAAATCTCCCAATTAAGGAGCGCATAACATGGATCATTCCGATTTTTTAAAAAATGCAAAGCCGTCCACTCAAATTCTGACTCTTGGATATAATCCGGTTTGGTCAGAAGGATCAGCGGTCCCCCCCGTATTTCGAACTTCTACCTTTATTTTTAAAAATGCAGAAGAAGGGAAGCGCGCATTTGAGCTGGCATATGGTTTAACCTCCCCAAAAGAGAAAGAAATTCCCGCATTAATCTACTCTCGGGTTAATAACCCAAATATGGAAATTGTAGAAAACCGTTTAACCATTTGGGATAAAACAGAAGCGGCAGCACTTTTTTCAAGTGGATTAGCAGCAATTTCCAATATGTGTTTATCGTTTTGCCAACCAGACGATGAGATTTTGTTTTCTGATCCGGTGTATGGTGGAACAGAATTTTTGTTGCGCCATATTCTACCCGAATTTGGAATTAAGACCCATGATTTCCCCTCCGGAAGTAGAAAGGATCAGATGCTTGAACACGCCCGTCAGTGTCCCAAATTGAAAATTATTTTTATTGAAACGCCCAGTAATCCAACCATTCAGCTGACATCCATAAAAGAAGCACGTGAAGTTGTGGATATTCTTAATAAGGAACGGGATACGGAAATTATACTTGCAGTGGACAATACCTTTATTGGTCCTATTTTTTTATCACCCATCGATCATGGAGCGGATCTGATTGTTTATTCCATTACAAAATTTATTGGTGGGCATTCTGATCTGGTAGCGGGTGGTGTTTTAGGAAGGAAAACGTTGATTGATAGAATCAAGATGTTCCGTACCGCATTAGGTGCAATACCAGATCCAGATACATCTTGGTTAATTTTGCGATCCTTGCCAACCTTACAATTACGAATGGAAAGCCAGTGTAAATCAGCACAGCGAATCGTTAGTTTTCTTTTGCAGCATCCCAAAGTATACGACGTGAATTATCCAGGGTTACCTGAAAACGATGCATACCAAAACCAAGTATTCAAAGCCGAATACAGTGGGACAGGTTCGTTAATCAGTTTCAAAGTAAAGGGTGGAGAAAAGGAGGCGTTTTCTGTTTTGAATAATTCAGCGTTAATGCATCTGGCCGTTAGTTTAGGCGGTGTGGAATCATTGATTCAACATCCTTCTACCATGACGCATTCAGATATGACACCGGATGAAAAAAAGCATGCGGGGATAACGGATAATTTGATTCGTATTTCCGTGGGTCTGGAGGATCCCGATGATTTGATAACTGATTTGGAAAGGGCACTAAAAACAATATAAAGCATACAACGAAACACACCATATGTAAACAATAAGGAGGACCTATGGCTAACCGTAAACGTGTTTTGATTATGGGCGCTGCGGGGCGCGATTTTCACAACTTCAATGTTAAATATAGAAATGATCCCACTGTGGAGGTTGTAGCCTTTACAGCAACACAAATTCCTGATATTGAAGGACGAGAATATCCTAAGGAACTATGTGGAGAGCATTATACGAAGGGAATCCCCATCCATGATGAATCCGAATTGGAAGCTTTGATTGCGGATTTAAATGTGGATGAAGTCGTCTTTTCCTATTCTGATGTAGCTCATGAATACGTAATGCATAAAGCAAGTCAAGTATTAAAATGTGGTGTTACGTTTTCCATGCTGGGGGGTGAGGAAACCATGGTAAAAAGTTCCAAACCCGTCGTGGCGATTACGGCAGTACGAACGGGCTGTGGTAAGAGCCAAACAACTCGGCGTGTACGAGATCTACTTGTTTCCATGGGTAAAAAAGTGGTAGCGATTCGACACCCGATGCCCTATGGAAATTTGGTAAAACAACGGGTTCAGCGATTTGCAAGTGTTGAGGATTTGAAAAAGCATGAATGCACCATTGAAGAAATGGAAGAATATGAACCCCATATTGCCAATGGTACGGTGGTTTATGCTGGGGTGGACTATGAAGCAATTCTTAGAGAAGCCGAAAAAGAAGCGGATGTTATTCTTTGGGATGGTGGTAACAATGATATGGCGTTTTATAAACCAGATCTATATATCACGGTTGCGGATCCGCTACGCCCAGGACATGAAATAGCATATTATCCAGGGGAAAGTAATCTACGGCTTGCAGATATCGTAGTTATTAACAAAATTGACTCCGCAGATATGGAATCCATTGCGATGGTTCGTGAGAATATTCAGCTGTTTAATCCCACTGCAAAAATAATTGAAGCTGCGTCTCCATTGACCGTTGAAAAACCCGAAGTAATAATGGGAAAACGAGTACTTTGTATTGAAGATGGACCCACGCTTACACACGGGGAGATGACTATTGGTGCAGCGATTGTCGCAGCTATCAAGTTTGGCGCTACAGAACTTGTTGATCCACGCCCCTTTGCTGTTGGTACGATTGCGGATACGTTTGAGAAATATCCAGATATTGGTACCCTATTACCCGCTATGGGATATGGTGGGAAACAAGTACAGGATTTGGAAAAAACAGTGGCAGCATGTGACTGTGACGCGGTTATAATTGGGACCCCAATTGATTTAAATCGTGTCATAAAAATTAAACAACCCAATACCCGCGTGGGTTACGATTTGCAGGAAATTGGCAGACCAAATCTGGAAGACTATTTGAAAAAACAATTCAGCTAAATCTACACCCTCCCCTTGCTATATGGTGAGGGGAGATATTCTTTGATAGAGGGGGTCTTGGGATAGATGGATATTAGGTTTGGAATAATGAATTAGCCCCCTACTTTTTTTACTCGAAATCCCCGCGTTGCTAATTCATCTGCTAGCTGATCTCGAAAATCCCCTTGAATTTGAATTTCCTGTTCCCCTTTTTTCCCTCCAGTTCCTAACATGGTTTTTAATTCCTTTAATAGTGCATTCCACTCATCATCTAATAGAGAATAGGACATAAGCAATGTTATTTTCTTACCTTTTTTTGTGAGTCGTTGGATCTTAATTTCTTTTCGTTTACATGTACATGGATAGGTTTTGCATAGGGGACAGATCGTATATGCCATAACTTCCTCAGTTTGTCAATTTAGACGTGGATTGATTGGGTTTGAGTTTGCTTCCAAGAATAATTGCAAGTATAGCTAGTCCAAAAGCAGGAACAAGTTCATAGATATAGTTTGAAAGTCCGGATAACTTCCATATTAAGGTGGTTAAAAATCCAATGATCATCCCTGCCGCAGCTCCTGCAAATGATATTTTAATTTTTGTGAGTGATAAAAGGACTAACGGACCAAATGCAGCGCCGAGACTCGACCAGGCAAACAATACCATCCAAAAAACAACCTCACGATAGAGTAATGCAAACACCAATGCCAATAGACCGAGCAGCATTACAAATAATCGAGCAAAACGTACCATTTGCTTTTGGGATAAGGATTTTTTACTAATTTTCCCTAATACATCATGGGATAGGGCAGATGATGCCACTAATAGCTGAGCACTAGCAGTGGACATAATCGCTGCCAATACGGATGCGATAATAACACCAGCTAAAATAGGATGCAAAAGCTGAATAGAAAGCAGGGGGAGAAGCATTTCACTTTCCTCCTTATTCAAACCTGGGATTAATGCATGCCCTACAATACCTAAACCGATTGCCCCACCATATGCTAATAATCCCCAGCTGAATGCGATAATCCGTCCCTGTGCGATTGCCTTATCGTTTCGCGCTGACATATAGCGATTTATAACATGGGGTTGTCCTGGGTATCCCAAACCAATTCCTAGAAATCCAATAATGGATCCGATTACCGCAAAACCTGCTTCTTTTCCAGTGAAAACAAAAAAGTGTGGAACTTCTGTAGTAATAGTAGAAACAATGGTACTCCAGTCTGCGATTGAAAATAAAGCCACGAAAGGCATTCCTACCAATGCAATAACCATCATCAATCCTTGGATATAATCTGTCCACACAACTGCGCGAAACCCACCGCTGCGGGCGAGGAGTAGAGTGGCGCGAACAGGTAGAGCG
>CAYPZJ010000322.1:0-6138 GCA_964414635.1 uncultured Spirochaetia bacterium | reverse complement strand
CGGTCAAACACCTTCTGTCCTTCTTCATCATTATGTATCCGATTGACAACCAATTTTATTGGAATGCTGGTTTGTGTACGGGCTGAAATCGATTTGATAATCCCATACGCATCTGTTATGGAAGTCGGTTCTGGTGTCGTAATAATTATGACTACATCGCTTGTTTGAATAAATTGCAGCACATTATCAGACACCCCCGCTCCCGTATCAACGATGATAAAATCATCCCCATTAAGTAATTCAATATCTTGTATAAACGCTTCTCGGTCAGCAGAACTTAGATTCGCAAGCTGATGAAATCCCGATGCACCCGCTATGATTTTCAACCCGAATTTTGTTTGAATAATCACATCCTGTAATTTCCGCTGTCCTTTTATTACATTGTAAAGATTGTATTTGGGAACCAACCCCAAAAAAACATTAACATTAGCTAAACCAAGATCTGCATCCAATACGGTGACTTGCTTCCCTTTTTCAGAAAGTGATAATCCCAAATTCACCGATAAATTGGTTTTGCCAACACCGCCCTTGCCACTTGCCACCGAAATTACCACCGGTTTCTTACGACTTGTAGTAGCCGATCGCATACGACTTGGTCCTGGGGTCTGTTTTAACTTATCCATAATATCAACCAACGGTTTGGCTTGTTGCATCTACAAGTCCCAAATACAAGTTTTATTTTACCATCTGATCAACCAACTGCATGTGCGATGCGCCGCTTATATCATCCGGTACGTTTTGGCCAAAGGATAGATAACTTAACGTGGTTTGTTTCTTATCTAACGCACTAATCAGCTGACCAATACTATTTGTCTCATCCATCTTCGATATAATTAGATTTTGATATTCCAGAATATCATAACGCTCTAAAATATCTAATAAATCTCGATATTTCGTTGTAGCACTAACCACTAAAGAAACAATGGTATGATAGGGGATAATTTTCAGGTATTCTCTAATTTCCTTCAAATCATCCGTGTTTTTCTGGCTTCGTCCTGCCGTATCAATCAAACAGATGTCAAAATCATCATCAATAAGATGATTACGCAATTCATCCACATTATTTACTTTATAGAACGGGATTTCCATAATATCTGCATAGAGTTTCAGTTGTTGGATTGCTCCTACCCGATAATTATCAATAGAAATAAATTTCACCCGCTTTTTCTGAAAGATGCCCAAAAACGCGCCTAGCTTGGCAAGCGTAGTCGTCTTGCCTACCCCGGTTGGACCTACCAATGCGATAACATTGGGCTCATTTTCGCGTAGAGCGGCACCATTTTCTGTATGTATGAATTGATCCAGATTTGACACCAACAGGTCCCTTAGATACTGTAAATTATTGGGTGAAAAAATAGCATCGTTAATCTCAATTTGAGCGATAAATTTTTCGATAAACGTATCGTCAAAATCCTGATTTTTTAAAATCATTTTTAAAAATTTTCGCCGATTTTCTTCTGGGGATTCCTCCGTTTGCTTTGAGCCATGCTTTACCGCCTGTCTGTTCGATCGTTGTACCGGTTCCGGAGATGCATTTTCGTCCCATTCATCGGGTTCATCGGGTTCATCGTAGGTTGCACCTAGCTTCATTGGTTTTCTGTTCTTCGCATGGGTTTTTTGAGTCGTGCTTGGCTTGTACTCATCATCTTCTGAATCATCCAATGGTTCATCCGTTTGTAAATCCACTTCGACTTCTGGTTGCTCTGCTTTTTTCTTCGTAGATCGATTCTGTTGGAGAAACTCTTTCAGCTTCCGATTCTCTTCTAGCATTTTAATCAGTTCTTGTGCATCAGGGCTTGCCCCCTCCACATCGGCTGAAGAACGCTTTGCCGGCTTATGCTGCTTCGATATGGAATTATTGACCTTTGTATCTCGCTTTTCTTTTTGAGTTTCCAAATTTACTGCATGCGATTCTTCTTTTTCGGGCATAACTGCTGCGGTGATTTCCACCATAGGTTTTCCACCAATTCCAAACACACCACCAACCCGAACGGGTTTTTGATCCACAATATATGCCTTATTCCCTAAATCCAATAAGAGTTTCAATCTCGCTTCGCGAAGGGTAGGTGCACGATATTTTCGATACTCCATAATCATCTCCTTATTCATCTAATTTTTTTAGATAGCTCAAACTATCTTTCTACGTTTGCCTCATCCGGTGAACGATCCCCAGATTCACCAGTGGCATCCATCGTCTCATTTATACTGATCTGTCCCAAGTATTCCACTTTTACAGGTGGAACAACTTCTTGATACGCTAATACAACTAAATTCGGAAAGGTACTCAACGTGATATGTTTATACAACGTACGTACGGGGGTATTACAGAGTACGATCATTTCACGGATTGGTGTTCCCTTTTCCGCGAATGCTTGTCCGGTTTTATCAATCACTTGACGCGTAATTTCTGGATCCAACGTGGATCGATATCCCTGCTCTGTTTCCTGCAAGGATTCGTACATCACGCTTTCCAGTTCCCTATCCAATGTAAATACATGCAAAACACCTTCTTCATCTGCAAACTGCATACTGATTTGTTTAGCTAATTTCTGTCGGACGTAATTCGTGAGTAGATCTACATTGGTGGTTTGTTCAAATTCCACGAGGGTTTCCAAAATGGTAACCAAATTACGAATAGATACTTGTTCCCGCAGTAAACTCTGAAATACTTTTTGTATCGTAAGCATTTTAACGGTACGGGTCGTTTCATCATAAACCGTTGGAAATTCTGCTTTAACACTCTCTACCAACTGCTTGGTTTCTTGTAACCCCAAGATATCTGCCGCATTTCGTCGGATCACCTCTGTTAAATGAGTGGTAATAATCGTTGGTGGGTCAACAACGGAATACCCCTCGTTTTCTGCTCGTTCACGGTTTTCTTCATTGATCCACTTAGCTTTTGTACCGAATGCGGGTTCCACCGTATCTTCCCCTTCTAAACCTTCAGATGCATTAGCAGATGGAATAGCCAGCAATTTTTTAACGCGTAACGAACCACGTCCCATTTCCACCCCACGAATTTTAACCGAATAATCACTGGGACGTAACTTCATATTATCGCGAATTCGTATCCGTGGAACTAAGAGTCCCAACTCCAAGGCAGTTGTTTTCCGTATCAGACGAATTCGTTCCAATAAGTCTCCCCCTTGCTCCTTATCCACAAAGGGTATCAGGTTAAACCCAATCTCCAATTCGAGCGGTTCTACATTAATCATCTGGACCATGGTTTCTGGAGAAAGATCCACATCTTCTGGTTCTGGTTCTTCCGTTTGTTCTTCGGTTTTGGTCTTAGTATAACGGTAAAGAAAAATACCAAAAACCAATAGCAGTGCTCCAATACTTAATAAAATAAACCATGGAAATCCTGGAATGGGGCTCATAAAAATGAGGAATATCCCACCAATAATTAGTACTTCGGGTTTGATTAGAATCTGACTGGCTAAATCCACTCCCATACTGTTTTCTGATACCGCACGAGTTACGATAATACCCGTTGCTGTTGCAAGCATTAGTGCAGGTAGCTGTCCAACCAAACCTTCCCCAATGGTTAGGATCGTAAAGGTACGGAACGCCTCCTCCAGTGTCATTCCGAAAACAGTCATCCCAGCGATTAAGCCCCCAATCATGTTAATCAGGATGATGATAAGCATCACCCGCACATCCCCTTGAACATATTTGGATGCACCATCCATCGCTCCGTAGAAGTCTGCTTCCTGACGGATTTCTTTACGACGACGGATCGCCTCTTTCTGATCAATAATTCCTGCATTGAAATCAGCATCGATGGCAATTTGCTTTCCTGGTAAGGCGTCCAGAGTAAATCGGGCTGCAACTTCGGAAATACGAACCGCCCCTTTGGTAATTACCATAAACATCACCGCTATGATAATCATAAAGATGATAATACCTACCAAGAAGTTCCCCTGAACCACAAAATTACCAAACGCTAAAATGATCTCACCATAGAACTCCGGTCCATAAAGTAAAATCAATCGAACACTCGATACGTTAATCGCCAACCGAAAGATGGTGGTGATTAATAACAACGTTGGAAAAATGGAAAAATCAGCTGACCGTGGTACATACATAACGGTTAGCAGAATAACAAGCGAAATCACAATGTTGAGTGCGATGGCAAAGTCCAATACCCAGAAAGGTATTGGAATAATCAACATGGTGATGACAGCGACAACCCCAATTGCTATCAGGTAGTCAACACGCTGCATCCAATTTACAACAAGTGGTTTTCGTGGTCCCGAATTATTCATTAAATGTCCCCTCCCGAGGTTGAACCGAACCGATGATTCATCCTATCTCATCTTCCTGCTGATTGCGCATACTCCCCCTAACTGGATTGAGGAGCAGGGTTCATGGTTATTCCTTTGGCATGATATACAAATGCCAATACATCCGCAACTGCAGTATAGAACTTCTCTGGAATTAACTCACCAATTTCTACTTCCTTATATAATATCCGTGCAAGAAACTTATTTTCATATACATGTATTTTGTGTTCCTGAGCGATGCTAATAATCCGCTTCGCCATATGATCCTGTCCCTTCGCCACAACCATCGGAGCAAGCATGCTTGCGTTTTCATATCGTAATGCTATTGCAAAGTGTGTCGGGTTGGTGATTACTACCGTTGCTTTGGGTACTTCTTCCAGCATCCGACGTGACATAATTTCACGCTGCCGCTCACGAAGTGCTTGTTTAATCAAGGGATCCCCTTCATAATCCTTCTGCTCTTCTTTTAATTCTTTTCGATTCATCTTTAACGAATCATGGTGTTCCCTTCGTTGAAATAATAAGTCTGGAATACTTAGCGCAACCATCGCGATACCAATCGCCGTCACGAGCTGAAAGGCTAATCCAACTATAGCCTGCATTCCATTACTTATTCCCATTTCTGTGGTGGTCAAAATGGTATTCATATTTCCACCCAAGATCACCACCGAAATTCCCAATACGATCGCAACCTTGAGAATGGATTTGAGTAGATTAAACAAGGTCTGTTTAGATACAAACACCTTGGAAAACTTAGGCATAATCCGCTTAAAATCGGGTGTTAATGGTTTGGATGTAAACAAAACCCCAACCTGAACAATATTTGATACAAAACCAATCACCATCCCTACAACAAAAACAGGTATACACGGTTTCACTACCAACCAGATGAAATATATAAAATGATGATAGATGGCTAATTCATCTATACGGATTTCCCCCATATTGGTGAAATAATAGCGCATCATTTCCATCATGCTGGTCAGCATAAAACCCGATGCAACAGCGATCGTCCAAAACACAAAGACTAGAATGAGAGACGAATTCAGCTCCTGTGATTTCGCAACCTTTCCTTCTTCGCGGGATTTACGCTTTTTGTATTCGGTTGGTTCTTCGGTTCGTCCTTCATCCTCAGGATTAGCAAATAACTGTAAATCAATATGATACGAGTGAAGAAATGCCTCTGCATTGGCTGTGCGCGTCCAGCATATCATCTGATCGTGTTTTACTTGCATCACCTAAACACCAAACCAACTAAAAATGATATTAATGTATTGGGTTAGAAACTCCATCCCAAAAGGTATCAAGATTGCTCCCACTGCCCATAAACAGACCAATCCTCCCATAATATAAATTGGGAATCCCAAGATGAAGATATTCATCTGGGGGGCAAATCGTGCAAGAATACCAATGGCTACAGTTAAAAGAAACACGGTTGCCATAATCGGTAACCCGATTTTCACTGCAAGGATGAACATCTCCGAAAACAGTTCGAATATCGCTGCGGCTGAAAATCCGGTAAAGGTATATAGATCCAGAATTGGAAAAGTGGCAAAGGATTGCCAAACACCAGCTATTAATAACAGATGTCCATTTATGGTAAAGAAAATGAGCAATCCGAATAAATTGAAAAATTGCCCCATTAGTGACGATTGTACCCCTTCCATAGGATCGAAAAACTGGCTGATTCCAAATCCAATTTGCAAGCTGAATACTTGTCCTGCCATTTGAAATGTTGTAAATATCAACGTGATTAAAAAACCAAGGGTTAATCCAATTAGAAGCTCGTACGCTATTTGTAGAGCGAAAAGAACGATATCGGGGTTGGGAACGACTGTGTATTCTACTATCA
>CAYPZJ010000321.1:0-6140 GCA_964414635.1 uncultured Spirochaetia bacterium | reverse complement strand
CCTTCAAAGAACCAATCACATTCCGCTTATGATCACCTCTGACCGTTCCATAACCAAATCCTTGTAAAATACGGGCAAGAATTTCACCATCTTGGCTTGGACTAACGATCACATGCAACGGGTGCCAATGTTCCGCCCCTGTTTGAATAAGGGATGCAAAGGTACCATGCCATAATCCAAAAATTACGCCGTGCTGTTTGGTGGCTTGATCGGTTTCGTGGAAGTTCAAATAAGTTTTTTGGGAGGTGCCCCATACCAGTTTTAAATAACCAGTGAGCAAGGATGGAAGCAGACGGATTAACCAATAGTGAAAGAAGGTTTTCAACCGTTTCATACAATGACATATTAATTTTCATCGAATACAAACTGTAGGAGATAGGAGTGATCGGGTTGATGTAAAACAAGTCCTTCGTCATCCCTATAGGACTCTATCTCTGTGTTCTCAAATTGTCCTTCCATCTCGTGGATAATCAAACCCGTTTCAATCTCGATGAAATAAAGCCTGGAAGGAGTTTGAACGGCAAGCACTTCTGGACTGTATTGTACGATATCTAATGGATTGCCTTCCAATGGAGTTTCCAGAAGTACCTGGTTTGAAGAATGTAAAATCTGAATTGCAGGGGTGGGGGTTTCGTCTTCCGGTGCAATCCATGCAACAACGGTGTTTGTGTGGAATTGGGGTTCGAATTCGTTCCATAAAGTTGGTTCAGACAAATTTACATACCAAATATGGGGATTCTCAGACATCGGAAATACCAGGTAAAGGGTGTTGCTACGTTTCAGAAATCCCGTTTGGATGGTTGTATTTTCTGTTAGTGTTGAAGGAATCTGTAATTGATAGGGAGTTTCTAGATCTTTTAAGGAATACACATAAAGTGATTGGGTCGTTAAATAATACAGGTATTCTTGATTGGGAGTATTATACATCCATAATAGTGGTTCCGGGGGGAGGTTTATATTGAATAATGGGTTAAAATCCATATCCATTTTGGTAAGCTGCCGAGTCATACCCGACTCATCTGTAGAAACAACGTACCATCCATCATCCTTCGGTAAAACCGAAAAAATTGCACCTTCCATTCGGTGAATCCGATGGTAGGGTTCTGAGTTACAGACGATCCCGAGTTGCTGATTGTGAAAATAAAGTATTCCCAGGCTTGAAGACTCAAACTGATACGGAGTAGCTGGATAATGTAATTCATAATCCGATTGGAGAATGGAATCCGGATCGGAATCAAAAAATGCTGGGATGGGAGTCTGGCGAATTTGTAATTCCTCGCGACATTCATTCATCCCTGGATAATATTCCCGAATAACTTGTAAGGATGGATAGTGAACAACTTGTATGGTTTTTCCATCCGAGAAAACTTGTATTTGTGTTCGTGTATTCCGCTCACTCTGGTATTGAATCGTGTTCGATGAACCTCGACGGGTGAACCAGTGCGTTTGCCCAGGTGCTACGATTTTTTGAATCCATTGATTGGAATACAATGTCAATGTTTGCGGCTCCAGTGCAACAGGATAGGGTATGTTCGATTGGGGAAACGACTTTAAGGAAGCATGTTGATACGTATCTTCCTTTTTATAAACCAAAACCAGCGTACCAAATGGATCGATGTACTTAAACTGATCGGTACCAGTAAAAATAAAATCACGAGAAGGGAGGGGAATATTATGGATCACCTCTGTAATGTGATGATTGGATAAAGAAACCAATGTCACATTACCACTTAAGGGAGTAACTGCCTGTGCATATATAAGGAAGCGCAGATCATTACTAATTCGAATCATGGTTGGTGGTGCTAATACAGAAATTGCTTGATTGGGTTTTAGCTCCGCTTTAGAATATTCTACAGAGAGTATAGCTTGTGCGATCCGATTTGATCCATTGTAATACACAAAGCGCTGTCCATCGGATGAAAAATCATAATGGTTGGATTCTAATATTGAAATCGGAAGCGTTAGCAGTACTTGTTTCGTAAGTAAATTGATAAGGTGATAGGATAGTTGTTGACGGGAATCTTCGGTTACAACCAGCCCAACATGCCCATCGGGGCTGATAGCTCGCAATTGATGAAAATAAGATACGGAAAAGGGTTGTAGCCATGGTTCTTCTGTTGTTTTAAATATTAAAAAATTGTTTTCTGTCGAGGGTTGCGATTCAATCAGAGTGCGATACCCATTTTCATAATATACATAAGTAATGCTCGCATCTACAAAATGAAAACCAACAACTGGGCTATTAATTAGTTGACGTTGAAATAACACCCGATGGTCATTCATTGCATGAATCATCACCACCCCATCTTCATAGCCCACATACAAGTTGTCTTGATCTGGATCTTCTTTGAATGTAGTTACCGGGACCTGATACCCAAAATAATCCAGTTCTTGAGAATAGTCTCCACCATCCAATCCTGTTAAACGATAGTGCATTGAAAATCCGGGTTTATACTCATGGTGCTGAACCACACAATCAATTCCGAAAAACACAGCAGGAAATGCGCATACACCGACTATCATCAGTATTGTTATTTTTAGGAAACTAACGTAAATTCGTTCTAACAATTGTTTCATCATGTTGAAGACCCTATTTGATAATTTATATTGGTTTTCATAGAAGTTTCTATTACACAAAGCGCTTGACGTATGGGTACATTTAAGGGACAATGTAATTCGCAAACTCCAGTGCAATTGGTGCACGGGAGTGATTTGCCTTTCGTTAGCTGGTTGAATAATCGCGTTGCTTCTTCGGAATCGTCTACAAAATTATAATAAGCAACGCGCATCATATCATTTATGGCGATCTTATGGGGACAGGCTTTCAGGCAATCGCTGCATCCTATTGCGCAATCATTCGAGTTAGTGGACAAAAACTGAGATAACGTGATCGAATCAACTGGATTGGAAGAATTTAAAGTTTCCCCTGAGATCTCCACTAACTGATTTAATTGACGATGCGATGTTATCGAACGTATTACTGAAGATACTTTTGGGTTTGTTAGTACCCATTTTACGGCAGTTTGTTCCTCATTTCCATCGTCTTGTCGAAAGATTTCTCCCCTCCCCTGACTGACTTCATATCGTTTCCCTTTGATGGTTTTCATCCCGATAAATCCAACGCCCGCTTCCCAAGCCCAATCAACAAGTTCTTCCAGATTAGGATGCTTTCGGTAATTATATGCAACCATAAACATATCAAAAAATCCCGCATTCAAAGCAGTTGTGAATACTTCTCGTAAATTGGGTCCATGGGATGAAAGACCAAAATAGCGGATTTTACCATCTCGTTTCATTCGTGCCACCGCTTCCAACATCGTGTCATCATAAATCCGTGGAGTATAATAATCTCCATCCCTTCCAAGCCCAGGACCGTGTTCACCAACAGCATGAAGCAAAAGAACATCTAAATAATCCGTTTGGAGACGTTTCAAACTTCCTTCAACACTTTGTATTAAAACTTCCACAGGAGTTCCCAAGGTATGATGCATTTGCCCGGTACCCTTGTGGCATAGTTTGGAAGCAATAATAACCCTATCACGCTTCCCTTGTATTGCTTCTCCAAGGACTTCTTCGGTAGATCCATTTCGATAATCCGGTGCGGTATCAAAATAGTTAATACCTGCTTCTATTGCCCGTTCTGCAACGGATGGATCCTGCAAACGCATCGCTCCGAATGAAATATCAGATGTGAAAAGCCCTGTTTGTCCCAATGGTCGCAAGAACATTTGTCCATTTTTCTTTGTTTCGTATAACGGTACGTGATCCGCAAAAATTCCCTTCACCAAAGTGGAAATGGAAAGGCAGCTGAGGGAAATCCCTCCCAGCTTCTTCAAAAAATCACGTCGATTTTCCATAAGAAGTCCTTTGATAATAGTAAAACTATCTATTACATCTGCTTATTCCGATCCAGAAAGATTTGGCAGAATAAATTCTTGCTCCAACTGTTTTCCCTCCCGCTCGATAACCATGGTGATCTCATCTCCATATCGTTTCCGTTTCATTGCTATCTTAAAATCCTCAAAACTGTTTATGGGCGAGCCATCAATGGAAATCAGCACATCCCCTGTTTGATAGACAATCGAATGCCCCATCCGACTTACCCATCCTTTTAAACCAAATTGCGTTAGCCAGGAATTGGGTTGGAGGTAATAAATAAAGAATCCCTGTTTGGAACGAATTTCCAACGTCTCAAGTACATCCGGTTCAATTGATGTGATGGGAATACCGGTTAGCACATTCAGTGGCGGACGGCGTACTTTGCCGTATTTTATAATTTCATCTACAACTTCTTTTACCGATCCAATCGGAATCGCAAAGCTAATTCCTACATCGTATCCCGTACCACTAAAGATCGCGGTATTGATGCCAATTACTTTCATATGCGTGTTTACCAAGGGACCGCCTGAATTCCCTTGATTCAACGAGGCATCGGTTTGTATCGCGTCACGAAAAACTGTGTTATTTTCCAACAGAAGCATCCGTCCCAACGAACTTATAATACCAATGGTCATCGTGTTATGTAAATCAAACGGGTTCCCAAACGCATACACCTTCTGTCCCACCGCTAAATTATTCGAGTCCCCAAGTTCTAATGTGGTCAAAACAATATCCCCAGGATCTATTTTCAGAACAGCAAGATCGTTTTCTGGATCGGTACCTACCAGTGTAGCCTTAAATGTGGTATTATCATAGAGCGCAACAAGAAGAACCACCGTAGGATTAATTAGATCGCTATTAATTTGGGATATCACATGGTTATTTGTAAGGATATACCCATCTTCCGAAATAATAAACCCAGAACCCGATTTCTGCGCCTGTTCAGGTGTATATACCCGTTCCAGATTGCGGAACATCATTCGATAACCCGAACGATAACCCGAAAAATTTGCACTGATGTTTACGACCGCTCGATGGCACGCTTCATTCACCTGAATATTTACCCATTCATCCGGCGTGTATCGTTGCGCTGTGTTGTGATTCTCTTCCCAATCAATATCCGGGGCATCTAAGTACATCGACTGGGAAGTGCCATCATATGCCAGATCGGTAGATGCACGGTCTTGCGTAGCAAACGTTGGGCGTGCATGATCCGTTGATTGATCAGCAGTATCGCTGGAAGGAAATGTAAATCGAATATCAAAAAGGTACAATGCAAGAAACAGCAGGAACAAGGTTGTTATGGATGTACCGAGAACGAGAAAAAAGGTTTTTAACATATTTATCCGTCTCACCGATTGAGTAAGCGTTTACTACCTCAGTAATATACTAAAAGTAGAAGCGATGACAAAAGCATCCGCAACGAAAGGGGTGTACCCTATTGACGATATTAAAAACTGTAGTTATTATGATCGTCCCCACATGTGTGGGGGTGTACCCAAAAAATCAGGGGAAAGGGAAAAGGATAAAGGTTCGTAACCATATGTGGGGAAGCGTACCCGTCGGGATCAGGCATGCCTGATCCCTACAACGATCGTTCGCACATTTGCGGGGGGGTTTTTGCCGAAGACTGGACTCGAACCAGCACATCCTCGCGGACACTAGGTCCTGAACCTAGCGCGTCTACCAATTCCGCCACTTCGGCTTGGTATGTGAAATAATAATATATATTCATTCAATCGAAAAGGGGGGAACGGATCGGAGTTTAAAAATGGTTTGTCCTACCCCTATCCCGATGAATGAATTAATCGGCTGGGATAATGAAACCGACAGAGGTCGGTTTTGTGATGATAGCTTATGGTTTTCACCGTAAGTGTGAGAGAGGCGAAGCGTATGTTACCCATCATAAGAAATCTGTCATTCTTTGAATTCGCGCCTGGAACAAGCGTTCGCACGTAATTGGGTTTAATTCTCCGACTCGATCATCCGTTCATAGACAAAGCACGCTACACTACTTAAAAAAGCATCCCCCACATCCACAAATTTTATCCCACATAAATCTTCGTGCACCATGATAACAACGGCATTGGCAAGGAGTAAGCGATTGTTTATGGAGAGTTGAACACCCGATAAATATTCCCCCGGTTTGAGATAATGAAGGACATTTTTATCTTCTGGATCAATCTTCAGCATCAATCCTCCCATGCTCATATTTTCCACATCCCCTTTTATATATTGTTCTGTATTGGGAATGGGGATGT
>CAYPZJ010000320.1:0-6173 GCA_964414635.1 uncultured Spirochaetia bacterium | reverse complement strand
GCGATATCAATTAGCACTCATCTATGAAGCTAAAGGGAATGTTGAGATGGCGAATCGCATCATGGAAACGCTGATGCAGGAGCAAAAAGAATTATTTGCTAAATTACCCTATGATGAGGACCTTGCCAAGTTATTAAAAGATCCTAAACTACGCTATATGTATGAGCAAATTACGCAACCTCATTCTAACAAATCTGATGAGGCGAACCCGCTCCCTGATCAATCCGAAGTAAATTAGCCGGGTTTATCGACTTTTTGTTTTTCCTTTTCCAGTTCTGCCTTTAGGGCAAAGTAGCGCCCTGTGGAGCCAATTAGGTTATTTACCAATCCTTTCATAATTCCAAATGAGAGCCCTGGATACTCGTAAATGAGCTCGGTTAAATCTTCTTTTGCTATTGTTAAACAACGGGTGTCGACATTGCATACGGCGGATGCGCTTCGTGTTTCTGCACCCAAAAGATTCATCTCTCCAAAAAAATCATTATTTCCCTTATTCATGATATGGATTTTTGAGGGACCGCCATGACCACCTTTGTAGATTTCCACTTCCCCATCATAAATAATAAACATCTTGTCTCCAACGTCCCCTTCTTTGATAACCAAATCACTTTTTTTAAAGAATTCTTCTTTGGTAATTTGTGCGACCAAATGTAAGTCCTTTGCCTGCATACTTTTGAATAAATCAACATTGTTCAAATAAATGATTTTCTCAATTGTTAGTAACATAATCCAGGGTCTCCTCAATCAATTCATCTTCAAATTGATTCAGTTCTTTTATTTTCTCAATATACTCCGTCAGATTGTTTTCCTTAAACATAAAGATTAGCGCAGAAGTAAGGTATGGATCTTCTAAAGAAACCCAGAGATCCAAGATTTCTTCGATCGGAGGCTGCTCGTAGGGGATATGAAAATGTTTACTGTAAAAAGCACTAATCACTTCGGAATCCCGAGTATTCAATTCTGAGAATTCAGTTAATTTATTCCCGAAATTGCGTTCATTCAAATTGGAAACTGCTTCCAATGCATTCCCTTGGTTGTTTGTATCGTCGGAAAGGAATCCGGCTGTAATCATTTCTGCGGTTTTTCGATTCTCTTTCCCCAATTGTACTACCACTGCGATAAGCAAAGTAGCAAAATCGGCATATTTGTTGAAAATAATATGTTCGATAAAGCTTTTACCACGAGATCCATCTTTGGTTACGAAGGAATCAATGAAATTAAGCCACATCAATGATTTAATCATCATCCGAAATTGATGCTCACCCAATTGAAGGAGATCTTCTTCCACTAACATATTCGTCTCAGCTAGAATATAGAAAATGTCTTGTTTTTGCTGCGAATTTAAATAATACGCAAATAATTCTCCATATAGGTAATCTTTAATTTCATTGATTGAATTGGTAATTAATGTTTTTACTAATCGTTTATGATTTGGATAGCGGCTATCTAAATATTTAAAGAGCTGATGCAGAACAAATCCTGATTCGATGGGAATGAATTTCTGAATCCCCTCAAGGCAAACGTACGAAATAGTACGATCACTATTATCCAATAAATCAAGGAAGTGGCTAAATACCGATTGATCTTGTTTGGTGCATAGGACGACTAATCCTCGGAGCGCTTCGTGTTGAACCGATGGATTTCGTTCTTTGGATAGAAGCATAACCGGTTGCAATAATTTTCGAATTTTCAATTCGCGTGTTGCTTTTAACGCTTCAACCAAGGTATCGGGATCCCGTTCTGATTTTAATACACGTTCCAAATAATTTACGATTTCATTCCGTTCGGAATCGGTTGCATAATCATTTTTATAGAGAACTTTCCTACTAACAAAACGAAGAGGAATGTAATCATGTTCCAGGTAAGGTTGGATTTTACTTTTATGATCGATTTCGGTACGAAGGGCGATCCGATCGAGAATTGCATATACACTTTCGGGAGTTTGATCTTGTTCCAACAAGGTATACAAAAGCTGATAAGCCGCTTGGGTTTCAAACTGACTAATTGCTTCGATGAATTTTTTCTTGGATTCCAACCCAACCTGCTCGTATTTTTCTCCAAAAAAACTAAGTAACCGAGGATCACGAGTAGCGGATACTAACTCAATGCCTAGATTTACACGATCTATTTCATCACTTTCAAGCAGACTCGTTACTAGTTTATATGTTTTATCATCCAGCTTTCCCAAGTCCAATTGAGCAAGGCTATCCTTATCAAAACTTCGGTTTTCTAGGAGCTTCAAAACACTGGTTTCGTAGGATTTTTTCTGTGGTATTGCGAAAAAGAAGAATAAGATCGCGAGAACCATTGAGACTAAGGGAGCGAGGAAAAACAACGATGAGTTCGAGGATGTTAAGGGAACCAAGACCCATAACAAAATAAAGGCACCCAAAAACGTTCCCAAAGGATTAACTACCGATGAAAAAAATGCATTGACATTAGGCCACAGGTTGGAAGGGATTCCGTTAAAGAGCAGACTACGGGTAGGAGTTTGGATTGTTTTTCGGGATTCGGAATTCACTAATTTAGAAAAGGATCCCACCAACAATGGTAAAATTGGAAAAAAGGAATTCACCATTAGAAAGATTGCGGACATAATATTTAAGCCCGGATAGATGAAGTTACTGGATCCTACTCCAAAACTAGCGATGATCCGAGGCGTGATGAGAATTTGAACAAACATTGCAAGCGCATTTGCTATTAATTCATACAATGCATAAAATGATGTTAATGCTTCCTTTTGCTCTTCCACCCGAAATTGCGCTGTGCCAAGAATTCGCTTACACGCTTTGGTTTGATACATATCCAAATCAGCAGAAAGGATATAATTTCTGCTGGACTCATCAAAAATATAAAACTGCTGGATTCGCTCTCGGTCATCTGCTGTGGGCAATTTGCCTAGCACATCCTCATCGAATACTTTTTGAGGAATGGATTGGGGCATGCTCTGAAAATAATTCTGGAAGATATGATTAAACTGGAAATCCATCACCGCAGCCAAAGCAAAAAATACCAGCATGGTTAATGCCATAAAGAACATAAGTCTGGATTTCCGAAAATATACAAACCCATCCGCAACCGCTTCCAGCTTCTTCTTCTTTTTCCCGCTCGGTTTGACCACCATTTCAAAATTACGAGTAATATAGAGTACCATAAAAATGGTACCAATAAAGAAAATTACAATTCCTAACGTAAGTTGATTGCTGGAAATCCCAAAACCTGAAGCGAGGATATTATACAATCCCCCACCAATGACCGATCCAATGGTTAATCCTGCAAAGATTAATACATTGAGACGCTTCCGTTGCATGGCATTAAAATGGTAGGAAACATACGAGCCCATGTGGATACTTAACATGATGTATCCAATTTGAAAGCCGATCGTAAGAATATAGCACATGAGTGGGGTTATATCCCCATTTAAGAGATTAAGATAAACCCAAACCCCACCGAGTATGGCTATAATCCAAATAGAAAATATCTGTGTGATTCTCCCACTGGAAAGGCGTGCAGCAAGGATTGTATACAAGGTTGAAAAAATCATGACCCCAATATCACGGATGATGTAATAAATGGGTAATCCTTCCGATCCAACATTGGAAATAAACAATCCCATGGATATAGATCGTCCCCAAGACGATCCTAAACCGATGAGCATCGTTAATGTCAAAAAGGAAAGGAAAATCCGCCATTCATCTTTACGGATATTAAGTGTACGAGATAAGATCAATAACATGAACTAACCTGAACCTCGTGCCTAAACTATATAAAAAAGTATGCTTGCTCGCCCGGTTGAGTCAATCACCAGTTTAGTAATACAAACTCATTGTTTCTTTATATCGAGTTGTACCCGAACGCTTGTAAAATAATAAATCTCAGATAAGAAAGAAGTGGATATAAAGCAAATTTCGAGATCCTCCATTATCTTGATCTATCTTGGTTTTATTTTAATTCACTAACCACGGTGCTAAAACATGTAATATCTCTGTTTTACTCATCCTCCAAATAGGTTTCGTATTGTTGCTGGAATTCGCATGGGTTTATGATCTTGATTCAGTAAAAGAGCTACCACCATTGCTTGAGCATGTAGCTGATTGGTATGTGTATTTTGTATGGTTTGTTCAATACTAAGTGTTACACCAGTAATCTCTTTCATACATGCATCGATGGTGATCTCATCTCCGCTTCGCAAAGGGGTTTTATACGTGATATTCACCTGTCGGATTGTCCAGATCATTCCCTCTTCTAAAAAAACAGTGGGTGATTTCCCCAACGAATTCAACCATTGATGGCGACAATGTTCCAAATAATGCAAATACCGTGCGTTATTAACCACTCCATACATATCCAATTCGTAATCTCGTACCCTAAGGTTTATCGAAAAGGGGGATGTATTTGGTTCATCCATTCCTTAGGCTCCTCTCTATTATATTCAAATTATTCTCTATATGACCATCCTGTGGGTGGTTCGGTTTGGTATTGTAACCAAACACGTTTGGTATAATATCGTATGTGAATGATTAATGATTACTTGTTTGTAGAAAAATATTGATAACAATCAAAAAATAAGGCTAGCCAAGTCTAAGAGTCCCATGATAGGTCATTTTTCATTTTAGTTATAGAGCGCAACCCACCAAGTTTTATATCAACGTTTGAATACCATAGGTGACGTCCAACCAAGTTATCTCAAAGGAACAGGTTTGGCGGTGATTTTACGAATCCTATCCCACGCTTGAAAAAATTGTTCCTGACTCTGTTCCAATGAGATCCATAGAAATTTTATATGATTTCCCAATCGTACTTGGCCTAAACATGGGAGGTATGCTGAGGAAACTTTTGCAAAGATTGGATATCCTCCAATGGTTTGGTGATCACCCATCATAACAATTGGATTTCCATCCTTTGGAATTTGAATGCTACCCATTCCCAACGGTTCGGATAATTTTTCGAATTGTGTGGGTGGGATTGCTCGTTCCCCTTTTAACCGAATACCCATTCGATTGCTGTCAGCGCGGATTTCAAATTGTTGTGTCTCCATTTCATATTTGGATTCATCCGGAAACCTGTTTAAATCGGAACCAGGGAGTATCCCGATTGTCGTGGTTTTCCATAACCAAGTAAAGAAATCTTCAGAAAAAACATATCCTACCGGTTTTAATGAGATCAGATTGGTTTGCGGTACCGAGAGGGTTTTATTCTCTGGTAAAGGTAAACCATTAAACCCCCCTATTTTTGTTGGTGCATGGTAACTACTACTACCCAATAACGTAGGAACAGAGAATCCACCCACTATGTGTAAGTAGCTTCGAAATCCTTCTTTCGCCATTCCAAAAGAGAGGGTTTGTCCTTGCTGTATGAGTAGTATCTGATAAGGGGACTGTTCTACTTCATCAATAAAAACGGGCATGGGAGCACCGGTTACAAGGAAAATGGCGGAACCTTCTACACATTCCAATGTTGGACCTTGTAAAACAATTTCCAATGCGGTAGCTCCCTGATCTCCATTTAATATGGCGTCACCAAAGGTATAGCTGAATAAATCCGAGGGACGTGCGGGAGAAAACCCCTGTGCAATACCCGCTTCTCTTCCTTTATCCTGGGGAGCGCAATAGATACCCGATGATAGTATTTTAAACCGTGCTTGGTATTTTTCCATAAGTACACCCACGAAATATTGTATTATACCGCAACAAACTGCACCCGATCCCCAATACGAAAGCGAAAGTCGATGGTATCCCCTTCAATCGTGTAAACCGGATCGATGGTCTTTCCAATGATTTGCCATCCCCCAGGTGTGGCATCAGGATAAATACCCGTTTGGTATCCCGCTAATCCAACAGATTGAGCGGGAATCCGGGTGCGTGGTGTTTCTAACCGAGGGATCCTCTTAAATGGTATTTTACCTAAATAGGGAAATCCCGGAGTAAATCCGATGCAAAAAATATGATAAATCGTTGTACAAAATTCATTTATAACCGTGTCCCAATCTTTTTCTAGGTATTCAGAGATGAAGAGATGATCCAGTGCATATGTTTTATCAAAAGATGTTTTTATCTGAACCAAGGAACTTTCTTTTTTTTGTTCTAAATGGAAATCTTGTTGGGTTACATCGTCAAGAAATAATTTTAAGCGGTTATTCAATCCTTCAAACGAAATTAGATATGGGTTATAAT
>CAYPZJ010000319.1:0-6200 GCA_964414635.1 uncultured Spirochaetia bacterium | reverse complement strand
AGTGTAAAACTTATTATATCTTTACCAAATGAAGAAGTGTTGGATGATTTTGCTAAGACCCTTTCCCGTCTCGCGACTTTTTCCTCTAGTACGAAATAGTAGCTAAAAGCTTTTACGTTAAGATTGGGATGCAATCGGTGGGAAGCAAATTCCCAGGAGTTAATAAAATGAAACTGAATTAGAGGCGTATTCCCTGAGGATTTTACGGGAGAATTCAACGATGATTTAACTAGATGTAATGAATTTTAGAGTGCTGCCAACACCTTACGGAGTTTATTCTCGATCTCCGTTGCAATGGGAGCGATATCAGAATTATCAACAAGAGTAAACATCGCTGTTGGGTCAGCAATCGATACCTCAATACCGTTACTCACGAATTCTTGAACTACTACATTACAGGGAAGAAGCAACCCAATATGCGCTTCGGCTTCCAATGCTTTATATGCAAATGGTGGGTTACAGGCTCCTAAAATCCTATAGTTCCTAAAATCTTTGTCGAGTTTCTTCTTGAGTGTACTTTTTACATCGATGTCACTAAGAACACCAAATCCTTCCTCTTTCAAGGCGCTGATAACCTTCTCGATTGCTTGTTCAAATTCTATTCCCTCAAGTTTTTTTGAATAACCGTAACGAAACTCATTCATAATCCAATCCCTCTGTTTTATAGAACCGAAAGCTCCTGATCATCCCACTCACGATCCCAATAGGTCACATAATTCTATGCAGAATGGCATGTCGTATTTAATATACAATCAAATATGACAAACCCTGCCGTACAATAATAACGTTGGATTATCCAATAGTCAATGAATCTATTGGAGCTAACAAACCTAAAAGTTATATAGACGCCAACCGTGATCCAAATCCGATTATGTATTTCATTCAGAATCACTATATACACCCCACAACCTACTATGGGTATACAATAAAACGCAACCTGGCATTCACACATATAACCTGCATATAGAACATAGATATTACATCAACGGTGGTGAAATAAGCATTAGAATTCAAGCAATTTTTGTATACTTTCATCGGTAACACCACCACCGGGGGGTGGAGGACTCTTCATTCCAAAGTTGCATATGGGTAGTATTGCCCCCTTGAGCCCTTTATCGATGGCGATTTTAGTGAGTCGAATCACATCCATCACAATACCCGCACTATTTGGACTATCCACTACAGAAAGCCTTATCTCTGCCTGGATTTTGTTTTGTAAAAAACCTTCCCCTTCCAACCGTAGAAAGCAAATCTTTTCATCCTCCAAATATGGGACATAATCACTTGGACCAATTGTGAGATGAGTGGAATCCAAAGGATTCTTTAAATAAGCGTTGACAGCATTGGTTTTTGAGATCTTTTTTGAATGCAAACGGGTGCGATCGAGCATATTGGCAAAATCAGTATTCCCTCCAACATTTAATTGATAGGATTGTTTCAACTGAATCCCTCGGTCTTCAAAAAGTCGAGCAAGAGTCTGATGCACCATTGTTGCACCCAGTTGTGAGCGGATATCATCTCCAATACAAATCAGTCCTTTTTCTCTGAATTTTCGTTCCCACTTTGTGTTGGAGGCGATAAATTCGGGAATACAATTAATTACATGGATACCACAACTTAATGCCAGTTCCATGTAATACGCTGTGGCTTTTATGGAACCTACCGGAAGGAAATTAAGCAAGATCTCGGTACCACTTTGCTGTAGTAAGGAAGGTAAATCATCTGGAGCTCGTGAAGCGGGTTCGATACGACGATCTGTGGGTAGGGATTGAAATGCGGGTGAAACACCATCCAATACCTCACCCATGCAAACCTGCACGTCTGGAATTTCTGGATTTACAATATGGGGTGTTACATTGGGGGGAGCAAATAGTGCTTCTTTTAAGGAACACCCAACCTTGCGTTGATCAATATCCACCGCGAAAACAGGCTGGATCGATTCGGCAGTATAGTTTGCCAATTTTGGATGAATACAACCAGGGGCAGCAGGATGTACTTTATAATAAGTTAATCCTTGAATAAGCGCACTTGCACAATTTCCAACACCGATAATACCAATCTTTATACTCATTGTCACCTATATCCTTTACTTTCATAATGGGTTCGATGTAGTTGCTTTAAACTAGCTTCCTAGTTATACTCACCCGGTACATGGTTCAAACGAACCTTTAGTACAAATATAATAGCACCAGCTGATTCCCCTCGTTATCGAAGGGGCATGATTCAAAATAACCATCCGGGTGAATTCGTCAATCACTCTCCTTTCTAACGAACGCTAGTTAGAGGTGGAGGTATATGGTTTTTGTTTTTGATTTTGATGGAACACTAGTAGATACGATGGAAGCGTACACCCAAGTGGCATCCTCGTTACTCGAGCAGTATTATGAGATAAGTAGTGAAGAAGCCAGAAAAGCCTATCGCTTGACATCGGGCAAACCCTTTTCGATGCAACTATTCGAATTTTTCCCTCGCCAACCATCCTTGAATGCTAAAGTAAACGAAGAATTTGTTTCCCAAAAATATTCAATCTTAACCGAAACACTCCCATTCCCCGATGTTCCCCCAGTCTTAACACAACTCAAGCAGCAGGGACAGACCATTGTGATTAGCTCCAATAATGAAGAACCTCTTCTATTGGCATATTTATCCCGCCAAGCAATTCCCTATGATTATGCTTTGGGATTCACTCCTACTTACCGTAAGGGTATAGCTCACTTTGCTAAAATTCGAACCATACTTAATGATTTATCCCCTCCCATATTTATTGGAGATAGCCTGCATGATGCCCATATTGCCGCCCAATCTGCGATCCCTTTTATTGCTCGAATCGGGACATTCAGCATTCAGGATTTTCATATGGTAGATCCCAAAATTGTGTGTATATCGAATTTATACCCACTTTTAGATGGAGAATTGATTAAGAAATTAAGTGGCAGCTTGCGTTATGAAAGTTAAACAGAAAACCGGTATTAGTATACATCGAGTAACTCACGATTCGGCAAGGTTGGATGGGGTTGATGAGGCTCCGTTTGATACCAATATGCTACTGTTGAAATATCATCGGGAAGCGTACGGAATCGACGTTCATTTCCATGAGGAACCAATGCTAATGCTTGCACCTGTACACGTAGATCTTGTTGAAAACGAATAGGATCCATGATATGAAAACGATAGATTCCATGTCTACCCCCTGGCTTAAAATCCAAGTCCCCTAATGGATATCCTAAAAAAGGTGCCGTATAGTTAGCGTGGAAACACCATGCTCCTCCTACATAATCCTCAGTTCCCGTCCCTACAATCGTTGGATGATCCCTATCTCCATCCATAAAGAATTTTACTTCTCCTTCACCCCACCAACCTCCAAAATGCTGTTGCCACGCAAAATAGGTTCCTACATAGTGTCCCCAACCTTTAATATTATCCACGACAACACATTCTTGATGCAATGGAACTGGATTTGTGCGTCTAAATTGAGCATGGAAATATGCTTCATCATCATCCACATCCGTAAGTGTATAGGTAATCGCGTAAAACAAACCGGTTTCCGCAGGTCCTCGGTTTTCCATGGTAATCTTAACATGCTTACGAAATGGCATTGGGAAATAGCAGTTTAGTCCCCCTTGAGGATTCACATTTATTGGCAGTGCCATAACCGGAACTGCTTTATTGAACCCATTGCAGAAAAAATCACCAATGGGGCATTCTACACTTGGATTCGTTTCGTTATCCCAATATATTCGAACAATAACATCCCGAAATTGTTTCTCCCGTAAAGTAAACCACATGTGTTGGATAATAGCCGGCCCATCAATATCCATAATCGTTGTCACTTTTCCTGGTTGCAATCCAATGGCTGGACGCACTTTCCACCCTTTCCCCAATTCCTCACAAAACTCATTTCTACCCCAACTTTGCCCGATTCTAGTGACTTCAGATTGAGGGGTATCGGAAACCTCTGCCATTGCTCCTTTTCCTTTTTCTCCATATACATTTTCTGCTGTGATGCATCGGGTTTGTGCTTTTGATAATTTACTTATCGATCCCAAATTCATAGGTGTGCCCTTAAAACTCATAGTTACTCCTTAATTCAGTTATTTATATACCTTGTTCCTTCCTACTCCATTTATATTTGCAGGTGTGATGAAAAGAGGACAGTTATCATCCCATAAATACCGAACAACGATCCTTTCACAATGGAGTATATAAAGGTGCAGAAAAGATAGCAAATAATGCTACGTTTGACAATTATTCGAATAATCAGAATCTTTCAACCCCTGAATTCAATTAAGCTAGTGCGGATTCCCGATATATGAAATATACTCGCTTTCGGGTGATCGTATGAACGAGTAAGCATGAAATCAAAACAACATGATTCGAATGCTAAAAACCAAATCCAAGTAACGGAACACCGTTATGGATTACCCATGTTTTTTGTTCCATACACAAAAATATGGAAAACATTAGTAAATTAAGCTGCTACTAGCCAGGTATTTTTGTGAAATATTTGATAACGCTTTGTATCAGTACTACGCTTACACTCCTTTTTTTCTTCGTAGCTGGAGAACCAACTCGCTTTCTGTTTTCAAATACTTCTAACGAACTACATACACAACAAACCCATGCAGAACTTAATACAGTCATACAGAATGACCTGGTAGGGTTTAAACGTTGGCTTAAGGAACATACTTCTTTTTTAGAACAAAAAGCTGATTTGGAACTGGTTATCGATTATTTTCTATGGGTAAACCAAGTCTGGGAATATCATCCTGATCCTATTATTGAAGTATTCCGCGGACCATTGGAATCCATAGAGCGGTCTTATAAAGGCGATTGTGATGATTATGCCATACTGATGACTACAGGATTACATCTATTTGGTTTTCGAACCCGGATCGTCTTAACTACACATCATGCTTATCCAGAGGTTTTTATTAAAGAAAAGGCTTCGATTATTTATAAAAACATAAAAGCCCATTTCCCTTATCATGATACGTTGGAACTGAAAATCATACATGAGGATAGCGGTTTTTGGCTCCCACTGGATTATGTAGCTCCCTATCCAGGTGCAATGCCCCTGTTAAACGGGGAAATAGAGGGAATATTTGAATTATAAACATTATTATCAATGGATTGCTGAATTATTATTCATCTTCGGAGTCTGGTAAGTCTGGGAGTGGGATATCCGGAAGATCGTCATCATCTTCCTCGGAATCTGCAGCTTCTCGTGCCAATTGAGACCAGAAATCATCTCCTTCTATTTCATCCGAAACTTCTTCTTCATCTTTCATACCTTCAACATAATACGCTGTGATGGGATCTTTCTTTCCTTTGAGTTTTAGTTCGGTCGGTTCATCTGCGATAATCAAATCTTTTACATATTCAAATGTGGAAGCTGAAATTAGAATTTGTCCAGGGATACTAAATCCTTCTAATCGTTGGGCAATATTTACCGCATCCCCAACCAATGTATTATCTTTTCGGGTTTTCCCTCCAACATTTCCACGAATCACTTTTCCAGTATTAATACCTATACGCATGTATAACGGTTCTTTACCATTTTCCATCCGATCATCATTGAAACTATCCAGTTCGCGGTTAATCGAATGGGATGCCATAACCGCTTCAACTGGATCGGTAAATACTGCAAAGAAGGCATCACCGATGAATTTATCAATATCTCCGTTGTGGTCGTAGATTTTCTGTGTAACGACCGTGTATAAATCATTCAGCGCATCAATTACTTCTCTGGGTTCATGTCGTTCAGAGAATTTGGTAAAATTTTGAATATCTCCAAATACCATTGTCAGCGTGAGTTCCTCACGAGGAATTTCCAACTCCCCCTGTCCATGAATGGTTTCGATCCGTGACCAAGTTGATTGTGGTGTGTACTGCTTAATCATTGTTAACAGCTGCTCATGCGCTTCGTTGAGCTCGTTCAGAACCTTGTTTCGGTTTTCCAATTGAATGGTCTTCATTTTATTCTCTTTGAAAAGACGCTCCCGTGTTCGTTCCGACACTACACGTTCCGTGACATTAGCTGAACGAAGAATAATCATAACTTCATTATATTGAGGATAGAACGTAACTCGCCAATCGAAATGAATCGTTTCCTCCTCCCGTGTTAATTCGGAATCAAAATTAAACGGGATATAATCTTTGTCCAAGGACATTTGGCATAATTCTCGAATCTGTTGGCACCG
>CAYPZJ010000318.1:0-6243 GCA_964414635.1 uncultured Spirochaetia bacterium | reverse complement strand
ACCCGATACGTCCATCATATAGATGATAACAGCGGCTGCTTCGGGATTTTCTTCGGTTTTCCAGGATTTATAACGAAAATCTTTTCGAATAGGAACGATTACTGGAGCGTCAAAACTGTATTCACCCGCGGTAATCTGTCGTTTCAGTGCTTCCCGATACGTTCGTTTAAAATGGCGCAATGAATTGGGACCTACATTCCGAATGGTTTTATATTTGTCTTTCTTTTCCTGTATATTCTTCTTCCCTTTGGGTTCAATTTTAGGTAACTCCAGTTCTTCCCCTAACATATCTGCGAGTTCTTCCAATGTAACATCAACTTCCAGTACATGTTCTCCTGGCTGGTCTCCCGCTTCACCTTGACCCGGTTGGGGTTGCCCATCCCCTCCGATGGGTTGTCCAATTTCACCATCGCCTTGACCCACACCCTCACGTTGTTTATCATCAAACCGAAAGCGTGGAATATCAATCCTAGGGATGGGAATGGAAATCCGGTCTTTTCCCTTTTTTCCAATCATCTCACCTTTACTGATGAATTTTTTAAAATCTTTCCGGATTTTCCCTTTAACAATACGCCGGAAGCGGTTATGATCCTGCTCAATTTTTAGTGCCATGTACTTATCCTTCGCGTGTTGGATTGTTTTGGAAGCTCATTCATGTGACCACAGGTTCATTCTATCTTTCAATCCATTGCGATGTGCCGATGTGCTTGCTATCCGTATTATTCCACATCGTAGTATAATAGTAACAAAAATATAGGCAATCTAAAACCTAATAAATGATGCACCGTGCTCCCCCTGGTAGAAATTGGTGGCACTCGCATCAAAACTGGAGCATATGTACATTGTAAAAAATCAAAATATACTCTGTTTCGTAAAAAATCAGCACAGGATTGCCGTGTGCATCATCCGTTTGTTAATACCTCGGTAACCGGATGTTTTTTCTAGAAGAGGAATAAAACCACCATTATTGTATATTGTTTTTGGCAGGATGAATCTCAGCATCCGGTTCACCGATTTCCTTCATCCGTTTTAGTAATCTTTTTGATAATTCTGCTCGGATTTCGGTATAGGCAGGATTGGTAATCAGGTTATTCCTTTCATGGGGATCGGCCTCAAGATCATACAGATACGATTCCTCATAATCCTGGCTGTTTGAATCACGACCACCATTCTTGTCGGGTGCTGTAATTGCATATTTCCATTTCGGAGTACGTAAAGCTCTGCCAACCTGTGATTCACTTATTTGAATGAAGATTTCGTCTTGCCATTGACTATCCTGGTTGGGTAACGCATGCTTCAATGGTGTACCTCGCCACTCCTTTGGAATGGGAACACCTGCGAGATCCAATAATGTTGCGGGTAAATCGATTAAATTTACCAAGCGTTGGGAAACAACTCCCCCAAGGAATTCACCACCTCGAATAATCAAAGGAACTCTACAACACCCTTCGTGGCACGAACGTTTATATTCGTCATTCCGGGTACGAAAGTGGGAACCATGATCGGAAGTATAAATCACAATGCTCTGATCTAGAATCCCTTGGTGTCGTAGTTCATTTACAATCCGGTCAACGTTTTGATCAATGCTATGGATACATCCGAGGTAATCGGGGAAATTTTCACGCCAATCCCCTTCTGTCCCCTCTAAATCACCAGGAATATTATAGCTGGCAAATCGTGTTTTAGAACCTTTGGGTCCTTCATACTGGTTATGATCATTTTGGTGATGCGGCTCTAGAAAGGATAGAAAAAGTAAAAATGGTTTATCTGTCTTTCGATTTTGAAGATATTCCAGCGCCCAATCAGTGAGAACATCCACCCGGTAGCGTCCAGGTGGAAACTCACGTTTTTTCCCCTCCTCATCAAACATATGCCCATCATAACTGTGGGAAGTATATTCCAGCGTATCCGAAGCAAGCCAGAAATCATCATACCCTCCACGGCGTTCTGGTGGTACAGGTTTTTCACGGAAATCATCCGGTCCATTCCTTTCGCCTGTTGAGGCTAGGTGCCATTTGCCAATATAAGCGGTTTCATAACCTGCTTTTCGCAGGCGTTTAGCCAGCGTTTCTTCTTGTAATGGAAGTAGTCTATGATTGGTAAAAACCCCTGTTTCAGTTGCATATTTCCCCGTTTGAAGTACAGCTCGCGTTGGTCCGCAGACTGGTTGGTTCGTAAACGCATGATGAAAACGAACCCCTTCTGCGGCGAGTTTATCCAAATGGGGGGTACAATCTGCAATGTTTTCACCATAACATCCAACGGTATCCCAGCGTTGTTGATCACTAAAAATAAAAATAATATTGGGTTGACTCATGGTTATTTCCTTACCAATAAAAGGTATAGAAACTTTAAACGCTGGTCAACTTCCACAAGCTTATTAATTGTCCTGCCTTTTCATTTTTCCTATATTGAGAATGCTATACTTGAAAGGTTCAGTTTTGACTTGCGTGTCTGTGACGCTTCGCACCATAGACACCCAAAAACATATCAAATCACTTTCAAGTGGGTATATTTAGGGTTATCATGTATAATCAACGAAAGAGAAAGGGAGCATTAAGATGCCGATGTCACCGTCATTATTAATTCATCTTCCGATGCAAAAAGACACCCAGGAAACCCAACAGCAGTTTCCAACGAAATCGTATCGGGTTACAATCCAATCGACCAAACCAAATAGCCCCGTATCACACGCTGCTTTTTTTAATGGCGTGGATAGCAAAATTATTATACCCCATTACCCCAGCCTCTCTTTTGGGTGGAAACCGTTTTCCATAAGTTTTTGGATGGCTATCGAACCTAATTCCGATGTAGTGGGTGATCTCCTAAGCAAATTTGATTATAAAACCCGAACTGGTTTCGGGTTAAGTGGTGTCACCCTTAGTGGAATGACTTCCACTGCGGTGAGTAATGTTCGAAATCTTCATTTTGGGATTGATTCATCAACCCAGCAAGGAACATGGGAGGATTGTGGCAGACCTGGAGATGCTGTAAAAGTCTGTGGGTTACATGTATTTGATGGGAATTTATTTGCAACTACGTATGAGTTAGGAGAAGCGGGACGTGGACATTTATGGAGTTATAAGAATAATCAAAATTGGGAAGATTGGGGCGCTACACCGGATTATGCCAACGCTATCCAAACGCTAACCTCGTTTGATGGTGCGTTATATGTTGGTTCCTCTCGATACAATCCTATTGGGTCCAATTTGGGAGAGCAAACGAATTTTCATCCTGGTGGGAATATCTATCGAATAGAACCCAACCAATCTTGGATATATTGTGGCAAACCGGGAGGGGAAGATGCAACCCCTGAAGAAGAATATACAACAGGATATGAAACAGGGAAAGCCGATGATGCCTATGGGTTAATTGTACATCGAGGTGCATTGTTTTGCACAAGCAATCACCGACGTGGTGTTTATCGGTATGAAGGTGATCGGTCTTGGAAGTATATTGGTCCACATGAGCGTTTTCTTAGTTTTATTCATTATCAAGGTGAGTTATACGGGTTAGTAAATGGAGGACCGATTTATCGGTATATTGAAGATAACGAGTGGGAATATTGCGGTACACCTGCGAATTCGCACCAAACCTATGCCGGGGTTGTCCACCGTGGAGATCTGTATGTTGGAACTTGGCCACTGGGTGAGGTATATCGATATCGGGGAGGAACAGAGTGGGATAACCTAGGTTCCGTTGGATATGAGCGCGAGATTATGGCAATGGCGGTGTATAACCAAAAAATGTATGTTGGAACTCTACCCATGGCGAATGTTCATCGATTGGATGAGGATCAGTTTACTTTTATTGGAAATCTGGATGCAACCCCATGTCCGCTGCGACGTGTGTGGACGATGGCTGTATATCAGGGAAAGCTTTTTGCTGGTACATTGCCTTCCGGACGAGTCTGGGCTTGGCGATCTGGACAGGTGGCTTCGGTTGATACTGCTATATCATCGGGGTGGCACCATATCGTCGCAGTTCGTGATACCACTACCCTTTCGATTTATATAGATGGAACTTGTGTTTCCCAAGCTACCATGAATGAAACTGAATCCTTTTCGATTTCTAATGATGCACCTTTGTATGTGGGATGGGGTGGGCATGCGGGATTCAAGGGAGCCATGGCGGATGTGCGAATATACGAAGGGTTATTATCACCCGAACAAATTTTCACTGAAGCAACACAAAAAGGATAAAGACGATGGTTTCATTTCAGGAACAAGTACTTGCGAAACTGCTTCCTGTGCTTCAGCAGGAATCTAATATCCTTGCGCTGTTTGAAGGTGGATCCGTCGCTACTGGAAATGCAGATGCGCTTTCGGATATCGATATTCAATTAATTTGTGAAGATCACGCTGTGAATCGGACTTTTCAACTACTTCAGCACTATTTAGATCAAACATATGAATTAGAGAAGGCTTTTCGGGTTCCTGAACCAACGTATCATGGGCACGCTCAAAGTTTTTATTTTTTAAAGTCGTTTCCACCCTTAATTTATATGGATGTAGTCGTTCAAAAAAGAAATACAAATGCCAGTCGTATTTTAGAAACGGATCGCCATGGAAAAGCGAAGATTTGGTTTGATAAAGAGGGGCTTGTTGTACTTCAGCCAAGCGAACCGAAGTGGATATCCAATCGTGTACATCATGCGTATCACCAGTGTGCTTATGCCCGATATATTTTGGATGTTGAGTTTAAAAAAGCGATACAACGGGGTTTACCAATTGAAGCACAAGAAGTGTATCGAAGTGTATTGATGCGATTGGCAGTACTTTTAAATATCAAATTCCGGCCAGCCCAATTCGATTTTGGGTTTCGGTATGCTCATCGCGTATATCCGACCGCTGTTGTTAATCAAGTGGAGCATTTACTTACTTCCCATGACCAGGAGATGATTATTACTTCGTTTAACACCGCACTAGAATGGTACGACGATCTGTTAAATGAACTACATGATACCGTGTAATCACAAGTAGGATATGTGTTTGATTGTTCTTCTACAGTAAGTATTGGTTAATTCGATTGGATACTGGCAGGACGTTGAATAGGTAAGGTAATGTGAAAGTTACTTCCCTGCATATAGCCATCACTTTCAGCGTGAATTTCCCCCCCATGGTTTCGAATAATTTGTCGAATGATGAGTAAACCATATCCTGTTCCTGATTGTTCAATCCCATTGAAGGATTGCGTTGTCCAACGTTTTGGTTTTTTCTCCCATAATTGTTCTAATTGATCCGCTGTCAACCCAATTCCCGTATCCTGGATCGAGAGTACAATCGTGTCAGATTGTTTTTTCAAGCGGCATGTGATACTTCCACCAATCCGATTATACTTAATCGCATTTGATAACAGATTCTGGATCACACGACTGAAGAAAAACGCATTAACATACGCCATGATGTTTTCCTCCATATAAGAAATTATTTGAATCTCTTTCTTCTCAATGCTGGGCAGATAGGTGTTGATGGTAGCGTTGAAAAGCATCCCAATATCATGAAAAGTTAGTTCATAATTCGTTTGATGGGTACTTAGATTATGGTATTCTAAAATATTGGATATCAACGCATTCATATTCTGACCCGAATCATAAATAATCTCAAATAATCGTCGTAATTTTTCAAGGGAGAGGGAATCATCGGGACTATTGATGCGATCACGAAGCAAATCCAAACTGAGCATGATATTCCCCAAAGGTGCTTTCAGATCATGCGTGAGTAGCGATAGATATTCATCTCGAGTTTTATCTAATTCATCATGGAGTTCTTTTATTCGTAGTAACGCTTTGATTTTTGCACGTAACAAATCCCTATCAAAAGGCTTTTCTATATAATCATCTGCGTTTTCCAAACCTTCCAGCATGTGCTCCTTCCCTGTTTTAGCCGTTAAAAACACAACTGGAATAAATTCTTTTATTTGATTTTTTGCATAATCTGAAAGGATTTCTCGGACCTGATACCCGTTCATTTCGGGCATAACAATATCCAATAGAACCAAATCAATAGGCTGATTTTTAAAAATATGAATAGCGTTATTTCCATCCATCGCAGATATAAGTTGATAATCGGTTTCTGTTTTTAATGCATTCGAAATAAGTACATGATTGTCGGTAACATCATCTACAACAAGGATTTGTTTCATACCATTGCACTCCATACTCGTAAACGTTTCTGTAAACAGGATTGTATCATATACCTTTTGAGCTACATGATTCACATGTTTAATCGCAAAAGTTGTGCC
>CAYPZJ010000317.1:0-6246 GCA_964414635.1 uncultured Spirochaetia bacterium | reverse complement strand
GTCACTACCCCAAGTATCTTAAAAAACATAAAAATTGCCCAAAATTCGCACCCAAATGGTTAATACGTTGCTTTATGTATCTGACTTAACAATCCTTGTAATCAAAACGATACGTGCTTTAAGATTGCTTGATACCCCAAAAGTAGTCTTATCCCGCGTAATCAATAAACTCAAATTCACAAAATCGGCATCGTAGGGGCTGATTGGCAATCAGCCCTGTTTTGTAAATCTTGAAATAAAGTTTACGCGGTATAACAAATATAGTGGTATGATTTACACGATATGCAACATCATCGAAAATAATTGCGAAACTATCGGGATGAAGAGTAGCACTTACAAAATCATCTGTTTGCTGTCTATTCTGGGATGTATGAAAATGTGGATGGTGAAAAAAAGAAGTAATGGAGGGCAGGTGGTGGTGTCACGAACTGTTCATTCTTTAATAGAGGAAATTGCTAGGCATAGCAAACGAAAGTTGCCATAATGCGTGACAAAGTCTTCAGATTGGTCCCATAATGAGTTAAAGGTTGAACTTGCCGTACCCTCCATTCTTATTAAGTCTCCAATTCCTGGAGATGTGATACTGAAATATGCGTTACTGGGCAGCAACTCATATTTTTCATCTGAGTAATCAAATTAACCTGATATATAGAATAACCACAATCTTACGGTATGAGCTGACAGTTTTTCCAAATGTCCCGACATTTTTTCCATTTTTGTAAACACGTTCATCGGATTTCAATTACTCTTGTTCTTTTTCAACAACGGCAAAATTATACATCTGAGTTCCATCCCGCATGATTCGCTTATACCGTATCATATACGATTCAGATTCATTTTGATTTTTAACAAGTGCTTGGATATCACCCAAACCCTGGATCATATAGGAATCTTCGTTTTTTGGTTGGATACTAATTAAAATATCACCCTGTCTAAGCCCAGCTCGGTAAGCAGGGCTACCATCTATCACTTCGGTAATCACAACCTCACCCTGGGTGTTTTCTGTAAAATTCATCCCCATCCAACCTTGGATGGTTCCAGGAAGCGCTTCTGGCGACTCATTTCCTTCCGCACCCGTTATCTCCATAATTTCTTGTTTGCTACCCACCTGGACTGGTAGATGAACCTCTTCTCCATTGCGGACGAGCAATACCTGCACATCCACCCCAATATCTTTGTGTGATATACTCCAAACAAGATCGGAACTTGACCGAATAAAGGTATCATCCACTTTTACAATAACATCACCCGGTTTGATTCCCGCCTGATCTGCAGGACCATCCGGAACCACATCCACCACAAGCGCTCCTTGGCTCACCCCTAAATGGCGAGATTGATCGGGGCTCAACGGACTGATACTCAATCCAATGAATCCTGAATCTTCTGGTTGAACCGTTCCATCAATTAACTGGGGAAGCTTTTCTTTAATTGTGTTTACAGGTAAGGCAAATCCAATTCCAATGGATCCCCCGCTGCTACTCAAAATAGCCGTATTCATTCCAACCACCTGTCCGAAAATATTGACAAGCGGTCCCCCGCTATTTCCTTGATTGATGGGTGTATCGGTTTGAATATACATACGAGTTGGTGCGGGTTGATTTGGTTTGCCTGCTGCAGGCATCCCTGCACTAATATCCGATCGTAATGTTGCACTCACCACTCCAAACGTAAATGTACCAGATAAACCAAATGGGTTTCCAACTGCTACTGCAAAGTCACCAACTTCGACCTCATCCGAATCTCCCAATGGAACCGTCGGAAGAACTTGGTTCTGTTCAGGAGTAATTTTTAACAATGCTAAATCATATCCCTCATCCATACCCACCATCTCCGCTCGATATAACTGATAGGAATTAGCCAGCTGAATGTCAATTTCCTCAGCATCCGCAACCACATGGGCATTGGTTAAAACATAGCCATCCTCACTGATAATAAATCCACTTCCAAGCATGGTTTGGGTATGCTCACGCTGCTCAGGCATGCGAAATTGATCCCCAAAAAAATGACGAAAAAAATCATCATTCAATCCGTAGTATCGATCCTGCATTTTTAATGTTTTCCGGCTGGATATATTTACCACCGCAGGTGCAATCGAATCTGCCACATTCCGAAGGGCTGTTTGTACTGCAAGCGCGTTATCCAATGCATCTTTATCATTCATCACCATCATATTTGTATTGACAGTATTTATTTTTTCTAATAGAGTTTTAACTTGTTGGCCACTGGCAAATTGGTTACATACGAATACCGACGCTGCGGCAAACATCATAATTGCTGTTACCAATAGAAACCACTTAACAGAAATAGTACGCTTCATCACTCTTTTCATACGATGCCTCCTTAATACTGCTTATATTATGAATCAAGTTTGATGTTTTGTGAAAGGAGCCAACTACCAATTCCCACCTATATTTTGGTGATTTCAGTATAGATAATAGGCTACCAATTCGTTTGGTTTTGATTTTTTGTACCTGTTTGCAAACGGGTGTGAAATGGGTGAATCCATTCCATCTATTATTATAAACACCAAGATGTGACGAGTATGCATGATTTTTTGACGACACCGTAATGCATGCGACACACTAGCGAGTGTATCGGCACTTCCTTTTATCTTCATACAATGTTTATAATTAGCGTTGAAAGCCCGGTATCACTCCCTTATTTTCGGTATGGATATGGTAAACAAGAGACCTGCGTACTGAAACCATCGATGTCTTGAAAAAATATCGGGTTCATGATATACTATGAAGATGACAGATAAAGGGCATGATAAAATCATCAAGGAACGCTTTGGAAATCCAAGCGGAGCAGCGGATCTATTACTAAACATATTACCTGAAAGCCTTTATCAGAGATTACAACTAGATCAACTTCAACTCGTGAATCGATCCTTTATAGATGAACATTTGCGGGAATATTTTTCAGATTTGTTATTTGAAGTACCCCTCGATGATTCATCTATTCACATATATTGTTTAATCGAGCATAAATCGTTTCCTGATAGCTGGGTGTTATTGCAATTGCTTGGATATATGGTGCAAATTTGGGATACCGAACGGAAGGATCAGAAACCATCTTTAACCCCGATTGTTCCCATTTTGTTTTATCACGGTAAAACTCCATGGACGAAACCGGATTCATTGGGGGATTATTTTACAAATGTGGCTACAGATCATGATTTAGCATCGTTTTTACCTCAGTTTAAATTTCTTTTGTTTGATTTAAACGTTGTTTCGGATGAATCATTTAAGGGAAGTGTTTATACTAGAGTGCTACTCCGTGTGTTGAAACATATTCACCACGATTTGGAGCAGTATTTAGTTGTAATCCTTGAGATGTTAAATGATGCACAGAGTGAAACAGAGCTACGAAATTTCCTTCGGGTGTTTTTTCAGTATTTGTTTCAAACAATGACAACTAAGGAGAAGACCATTATGGAAACAATCGAACAACGCGTCAGTCATCCCGTGGTACAGGAAGAATACCGTAGTTGGGCTGATGAATTAGAACAACGAGGGATGGATAAAGGGATGGAGAAAGGAATGGAAAAAGGAATGGAAAAAGGGATGGAGAAAGGCCATTCGGAAGAAAAGCGAAACATCGCCAGTAAGATGATTAAAGAGGGTATCCCAATTGAGCATATTCAAAAATTTACAGCCCTACCGATTGACGAAATACGGAACCTTGAAAAAAATCTTAAAAGCGATACCGATTAAACCTGAAATGAGAAGAGTTGTACACCAATGAAAGAAAAAAAAGTAATTGCATTCACAAAAAGTAAGCATCCCGTGATACAAGAAGAATACCGTAGTTGGGCTGATGAATTAGAACAACGAGGGATGGAAAAAGGGATGGAGAAAGGCCATTCGGAAGAAAGGCGAAACATCGCCAGTAAGATGATTAAAGAGGGTATCCCAATTGAGCATATTCAAAAATTTACAGCCCTACCGATTGACGAAATACGGAACCTTGCACCAAACCGGCAGCAGAATAAGGATGAATGCTGAGTCGGGCAAATTCTATCGCCGGTCAACTATCTTGAAAAATAAAATCAACTTCACAAAAAAGGATTGTCCATGGATGATATACGAAATATCAAACTGGGAGTTGAAATCCCCAGTGAGGGCTATTGTGATCAACCTTATATTGTAATCCATCCAAATAGAACGTGGGTTGCGGTACTTACGACTGGCAAAGAAGAAGAAGGAAGTCATGGGCAACATGTGATTTCCATCCGGAGTACCAATCAGGGAAAAACATGGAGTAATCCTGTTGATATAGAACCAAGTAGTGGTCCTGAAGCATCCTGGGCGTTACCGTTTTGTATTCCCAATGGTAGAATCTATGTGTTCTACACGTATAACGCGGATAATATGCGTGAAGTACGTGCAAATACATCCGAAGCAAGCAATCGTGTAGACACCTTAGGTAGATTTGCATATCGGTTTTCTGATGATGGAGGTAAAACATGGTCGTCCGATCGGTATTATGTACCCCTTCGCTCGATGGCAATTGATCGCGAAAACGCCTATGGGGGAGACGTACAGTTTTTTTGGGGTGTCGGGAAACCTATTCTTCATCACAATAGAATGTATTTAGGATTTTCCAAAGTGGGTATACTGGGTGAAACATTTATTGAAAAATCGGAAGCCTGTTTTCTGAGTTCTCCCAATATTCTCACCGAATCGAACCCGCATCGGATCACCTGGGAAGTATTTCCAGAAGGGGATTATGGATTACGTGCACCAAAAGGACCTATTGCTGAGGAATCCTCGATTGCAGGTTTATCCGATGGAAGCTTGTTTGCCACCTATCGCACCATTGATGGATTCCCCTGTCATGCTTACAGTCGCGATGGAGGCAAAACCTGGACGGATCATGAATATATGACGTATGGACCCGGCCAACGAACCATAAAAAATCCCCGTGCAGCTAACTTTGTATGGAAAGCATCCAATGGAAATTTTTTATATTGGTTTCATAACCATGGTGGAAAAACGTATGATAGTCGTAATCCTGCATGGATCTGTGGGGGAATTGAACGAGATGGGAACATATACTGGTCTCAACCTGAAATCCTATTGTATGACGATCAATTGGGGAATCGCATGAGTTATCCCGATCTGGTTGAAGATCAGGGAACCTTTTATATAACAGAAACACAGAAGTCCATTGCCCGGGTTCATCAATTGGATCCTCAATTAATACAAGGTTTATGGGATCAATTTACGAATACGACAACAACAACTGATCAGCTTGCATTACACTGTGATGGTGATCAATGTATGGATAACGCGCCAGTTTCTTTACCTACTCTTCCTGTATTATCCAACAGAGAAGGATTCACATTGGAATTCTGGGTACATTTCCATACTATGAAAGCCTACCAAATCCTCTTTGACAGCAGGGATGAAAACGGAAAGGGAATCCTTGTGTATTTAAACGACCGAAAACAACTAGCGTTACAGCTTACAGGGACACTGAGCGATGCCCCCGGAGGTCTGGTAGAAGGATGCGGCTTACACACAGCCTGTTGGGATACCGACCACGGATGTATACAACCAGGTCAAGATCACCACCTTGTTTGGATTGTGGATGGTGGACCCCATATCATTTCTGTGCTTGTCGATGGTCTCTTATGTGACGGAGGCTCAACACGTCCTTATGGATGGTCCCGTTTCCATCCATTCCTCCACGATATTAATGGGAGTAGCACTGGATACATGGCTCCCACCCTTCAAGGTGAATGCAAAATGTTTCGACTCTATGCCAAAGCGATTTGTTCTGCAGAAGCGGTCGCAAACTATCAAGCAGGAATATAACATCATCTGATGGAAGTGCGTATCCTAAAAAATATTCAACGCATGGTATGATATATTCATAAATGCTTCCACTTGGTTTGGATTCTTTTTTTTTTCTATATATCTTGTACGTATGTAAAGGGAAAGGAATGTAGAAACAAACCAAGCATACGTGATTGAACCATATCCAAATATGTTGTCGCCGAAAAAAATTCGGTGGATACATACAGGAGTGTAAGCGTTCCTGTTCTCTGTACGATTTCGTTTAGAAGAAGGATATTCTATGCCTTTTAAAAAACGTGGCTTTTTTAATTTACTAATCAAACGAATCATGCTCAGCATTGCTGGGAAACCACTATTACGGGAATTAAATAAAAAAAGCAAAACCTGTAACAGGGATCCTGCTAGTTATGTAAAAAAGACAAGTCCGATCTAAGGTGCTCTA
>CAYPZJ010000316.1:0-6287 GCA_964414635.1 uncultured Spirochaetia bacterium | reverse complement strand
TGAAGAATTTGCATATGGGTATTATCAGATGTACATCATGGTTATGAAAGAGGGGGATTATGTGCGAGGACCCACCTCGGAATTCCATGTCGGTCTTGCAAAGCCAGAACTGGTCTATCCGCCAGAGAAGGGAGTCATTTATAATCCAATCATATCCTTTCAGTGGTCGGATGTAACCAATGCAGATAATTATGAATTATTTTTAGATGGAGATTCTCTATATACCGGCACCGACACTTCCTTTGTTTATAAAGCCCAACCGGGGGACTTTACTCGTCATGATTGGTTTGTGGTTGCTCGGAATGATTTTCAAACGATACGCTCAGAAAAAGGATTGTTTAAGTTGAATTCGATTCCGAGTCCTGAACTGATTAGCCCACCAAATGAGTTTTCAGTTGTATTGGAATCCGAGGAAGATATTCCCACATTAAAATGGAAACCGATTGCAGAACAAAGCGATAATCTGTTCTATGTTGTGTATATTAATGATGAGGAAGACCCCGTATGGAGAGGTCTGGAGACCGAGTACACTCCTAAAGATCTTGAAATTGGGATTTATTCTTGGCAGGTACGCTGTGTATATCATGATGGAAAGCGGGTGCTCCAGAAAAGCGAAAAAAGTGAAAGACGAATTTTCACCCTTCGTGATCGAGCGGGTTTATATGTTGGTGTTCGTGTTGGAGCAGGAGTCAGTTTTACTTCGAATACAGAAGCTGAACCTCGATTTGCACCTGCATTAGGTGGTTATATAGAAAAGCGATTTGGAAAATCCACGAATGCTTTTCAGATACGGTTGGAGCTGGGATTATCCCTAGAGAAGCGGAATCTGTTTTTCGATTTGGAGACTTATCCTGATAATACTGATATCTGGAGTCAAAGTTTTGTGTATTCTACCACTTACATTGGTATTCCATTAATACTCAAATTTTTCATTCATAAATTAGACGATACTCCGCTGGATTTATATCCGTTTTTCGGACCTGTATTTGGTATACGCATAAACCATCGGATGCAAGGAACAGACACGGGATCGTCATATAAAATTGATGATACCCGTTTTCCTATAAAACGGGGGGATGTAGGACTTACATTGGGGATTGGATTAAATTTTACAACCCCTATCGATTTTATAGCAGAGCAAAAACTCCAGTTTCAATTTCTCATTAGTTTTCAGCCTACCATATCCAATCCCATTCCCAAGTTAGACGATGATTTTTTCAGGGGAGCCAGACACATCAGTCGGTTTATGTTATACGGTGGAATAAAATTGGTAGATTTCTAAACCCGAGATATATCAAAATTTGATTAATGGAAGATCTTCCTGGACCAATTCTTCGTTTTCCGATTCGGTGTCTTTCGGATCACCGAGCTGGAATTCTAGGCTCTTTATTTCTTCTAATACGGGTAGATCTTTGATGGATTTCAACCCGAATCGGATAAGAAACTCATCACTTGTTCGATAAAGCAAGGGACGTCCAGGAATTTCTTTCCTTCCGTGAATTTCTATAAGGGTTTCTTGGAGCAGGGTTTGAATCGTTCCGCCACAATCTACACCCCGAATCCGTTCGACTTCTGCTTTTGTTGCAGGTTGGTTGTATGCAATAATAGCCAGCGTTTCTAGTGATGATTTAGAAATACGTTTCTTCCGGATTTTCGGATAGTAAATCTGTAGCATGGGTTGAAGTATATCGATAGGCTTAAACCCTATTCCTGCTGGGGTTTCTGCCAATTCCAACCCCGATTCACGACGAGCACATTCGTGTCTCAGATCTTCGATATACCAATCTAGTTCCCATTCACGGATGTTTAACCGGTCGATTAAAACTTCCCGAGAAAGCGGGCGATTTTCTAGAAATAAAATAGCTTCAAAAAGTTGTTTGGTTTCTTTTTTTATTTTCATAAGGCATTCGCTACATTCCGTTCGACATATATCGTACCAAAAAGTTCCGGTTGTACCAACCGTACAAATCGTTGTTTTACCAATTCAAGTAGAGCGAGAAATATTACTACAATCTCCAGTACCGATTCGGCTGATTCAATCAGTTCTTCAAACGTGATTGATGCGGTCAGAAGCGGTTGATTGGTAAAAAAGTCCTTCAATTCTTTTATTTTATCCTCAACCCGTATTGGATCCTCATTCATAACAGCAAAATTCCGATCCAATGGTTTTTTCAAGTATTTTGTGAACGCTTCGATCAAATGAAACAAGGATACGGGTACAATTTCTTCCGTAGGTGCTTCATCTGGATGCAAAGCTAAAATAGGTTCCGATCGTGGGGGGAATAAATTAAGCTGTTCTTTATTATCCAAAATCTCGAGTGCCTGACGGTATCGCTGGTATTCCAACAGTTGTTCCACAAAACGTTGACGTTCATCCATCTCAAATCCCTCTATGTCCTCGTCATGGACGGAAGGTATTAGTTTCAATGATTTCAAATACAGTAGATGTGCTGCCATATTGAAAAAATCAGCACTATCATCCAACGGGAAAATCGTCAGCAGGGATAGAAACAACAAATATTGATCTGTCAGACTCTCCAAATCTAAATTGAGAATATCCATCTCTCCATTTTCAATTAGATACAAAAGCAAATCCATGGATCCGGAAAATCCGTCCATTTTCAATTGAAATGTTTCTTTATCCCCTACTTCAAAGTGAAGATGATGGTGATCCGTTTTTACTGTATGCATTTCCAACTTCAAATATTACTGAAATGGCATGCTCCATTTCTTTAGGTTCTATTACAAATGGAGGCGTCAACGACAATACCTGTCCCATTTTGCTACTTGTTAAAACTAAAATCCCACGTTTCAGGCACTGTTGCATGATATATTGAGCCCGTTTCCCATCAGGTTTGGCTTCATCGGTTACTGGATCGATACATTCAATCCCCCACATCATTCCACTTCCCCGAACATCACCGATCCAATCTGCTTGCTCGGAAATACTGAGTAGTAAGCGTTGCAGATCTTTTCCTCGACTGTGAATTGTATCCTCTAAATTATGTAGCTCTTCAATCACGGCACAACCGGCAGCCATAGCCAATGGATTTCCAAGAAAAGTGGAGGTATGAATTGCTTCACCTGTTGATTTCCCCCAGCTTTGCATAACCGACTCTTTACCACAGCATGCGGAAAGCGGTACACCATTCGCGATGGATTTACCCATACAAAGTATATCTGGAACGACCCCTTCCTTTGTGCATGCCCACCAGTATCCGGTGCGGTAGAAGCCTGTAAATATCTCATCTAATAATAATAAAATTTCATGCTGTTGACATAGGTGCTCCAATTGTTTTAAATATCCTTCAGGAAGTGGGATAACCCCTCCTCGCCCTTGTATGGGTTCAAGCAGAATCCCGCCGAGTTCGATCCGTTTTTTTGTCATATGGTCGATCTGCTGTTCTAGCTGTTCGATACAATACAAGTGGCAGGTGGAATGCGATTTATCATAAGGACAGCGATAACAATTAGGATAGGGCATAAATTGGGTATGAGAAGTACGCCAGGATTGGAAGGGATGTGTAAAAAAATTCCAATCCATACTCGATAGTGCTCCCATACTAAGACCATGATACCCCCCTGAGAAGGCAATCAATCCTGGTTTACGAGTATGAAGTAACATGGTTTTAATAGCGGATTCGACTGCTTCGGCTCCGGAACTAGATAAAATGGTACCGGATAGTCCTATTGGTAAAATATTTTGTAGCATTTCCAAAAAACGTATTTTGGATTCCGTTGGATGCACATCACCCATAGAATGAATATGGGAGTCACACTGCGATTTGATTGCCTTCATCACAACGGGATTTTTATGACCCAAACTTGATACACCAAAAAAGGAGGTCAGATCTAAAAACCGATTCCCATCGGGATCCCATACATTACATCCAGATGCTTTACTACACACGATCGGGAATTCTTCAGATTGAAAAGTGATATGCTGATTTTCTACTTTTTTTAGGCGTTCAAGAAGGTGACGGCTTTTCGGACCGGGAATGGATGTTTTTAGTTCTGGTAGCATAATGCTTCCTCATTCGTTACGAAAAAGTAGCGGAAATCGGTGGTGATGTCAATATAGGGATGTGCAATGTACAGCTTGCTATCTCTTTGATTTTTGATAATTAGACCATCCCAACATTTGGTCTATCAAAATTAATTGGTAGCGATAAGGCTTACGCTTACCTGATGAAAAGTAGAATGCTAAATAGCTTTGATAGAGGGAACGTTGTATTTGACATGGTAATTCTAGAACGGTATATTTGAACCGCGTACGAATAGGAACGCCTGATTATGGCAAATCGATCCCATTTTAATTCCGGACTCCGAGCACTGAACCAACAAAATCGAGATGGAATCCAGCATAGTAGTCATGTATCCAGTTCTATTCCCTCAAAAACCTATCATCAAATATGCATAGGGGATGCTTTCACTTTACTTTCCGCACTTCCACCAGAGTCAATTCAGCTTCTTCTAATTGATCCACCCTACAATCTAGCCATGGATACCTGGGATCAGTATGAGGATTATATTTCCTGGGCGAAGCACTGGATTACATTAATTCCTCAGTTGCTTACTCCAACAGGGAATTGCGTTATTTTTGGTGGGATGCAATATCAAGGTGAAAAAAGTGGTGACCTTTTGGAGTTGATGCATCACATCCGTCATCACAGTGACTTACGTTTAGTGAATGTTATTATTTGGTATTATAAATACGGAATGAGTGCGCATCGCTTTTTTGCCAATCGGCATGAAGAACTTGTGTGGTATGGTAAAACGAAGGGATATTATTTTGATTTAGATGCGGTACGGATTCCTTATGATGAATCCACCAAAGCAGCATATAAACGAGATAAACGCTTGAACCCCGCTACCATTGATAAGGGTAAAAACCCTACGAATGTATGGGAGATTGGACGATTGCATGGCAATTCAAAAGAGCGGGTGGGGCATCCAACTCAAAAACCTGCAGCACTCATTCGACGGATTATTCGAGGGTTGTCTTTTCCTGGATCGATTGTAGTGGATCCTTTCGCGGGCTCAGGAGTTACCGGGAAAGTTTGTATTGAAGAACGGCGTCATTCCATCCAAATGGATACCAATCCCCAATTAAAGACGTATTTTGATAAACAGCTGGCTCCGCTTCCCAAGAAGATTAAACAAACCGCACATATTGAATTACTCCGTACGCATCAGGATCTACCCGCGTTTATTCATAACCGAATGCATACAACCTAGACAACTTCCTATGATCTACCAGGATTATTTGGAATATCCTCATTATTGCTATCAGCTATGTCTGAATTCTCCTATTGTTTTAATCATCCAGGCGATAGGTGCCGTGGGTATCAACGTTAGTATGAAGCAGAATTTCCCTTCTGTAACCAAATCTAGATGATATGCTTCCAGTGTATTACTGCATTGATTCCCAAAATAAACCATCATCATAGACGCTTCCATCCGTCGTACTTTGTCCTCTCCATAATGTTTTACTACATTGTTTCGTACCTCATTATCCGGATAGCTTCGTTGCTCGCACCAATGTTGTGCATATGCCAGCCCTGGTGCTTCATCCGGTGTAAAATTATCCAATTCACCTTTCAGTGCACGATTGATTTCTTCAATATTTACGCCACTAGCAAGAGCTGTTTTTGTGTGTAAATAGCTGCAATAATTACACGAACTCACGCCAGTAACCGCTAGCATCAATTTTTCACTATAGGAACGACTGATTTGTGCACTTTTTTTAAACCAGGGAACCCGTACCATATAATAAAACATGCGTCCGTTTAATTTAAGTAGGTCCAACGGTGAGCGAAGGTACCCTCGTGGTTGTTTGAAGGGAGTAGGTTTCATTTCATTCGGTTGGTTTTTACTGGTCGTCATCATAAATCCTCATTGATATCCTAGTACTAAGTATAGTAAGAAGGAATGGAAAACGGTAGCGTACTTCATATCGTGGTTGGTTTTCAAATTCCTTCCCCTGTAACCTGTTTAGAGGTTAGTGATAGGGAGATTAAATTACAAAAAACGCAATCCCAAAGGGTGAAGGGAATTAAAGGTTGCAGACCAAACGAATTATGGTTATAGAGAAACTAGGACAGACTATGAAGGATATAATTGAAGATACATCTAATAATTTTTAATATATGCTTTTTTTGGTTTTAATGCGGTTTTTCTCAAGTTACTACATATATTTAAAGATTGGATGTTTTCTGATTCGATGAATCGAAATAATAGAGTATTGGAAGAACCTTACCAGATGAATTTGTGAAATTCCATTCCAT
>CAYPZJ010000315.1:0-6300 GCA_964414635.1 uncultured Spirochaetia bacterium | reverse complement strand
TCCTCCCAAATACGTTCGTTCCAATCCAAAAATTATACGTAAACCTGTTGCCACAGCACCTAAGCTAATTCCAATAATAATACCACGCTTTACTGCCATATTGGGTACACTAAGCAACCAATTTGCCATTTCAGGAATATACGGGCTAATCATATTACCCAATGGAATCTTACCTAGCATCACAATGAAAGCCGCAATTAGTAACATCAACGCATGGGTATTTTTTGCGCGGAAGGAACGGTAGGCAGCGGATGCAACAAAAAAAGCAAGGGTGGAGAACATAGCCGTTCCACAGGGAATGACAATCGCTTGAAATATCCAATAGACTGCGGTGGTTTTCTCATTTAATAAGCGCGTATATGTCATGTCATCATCCGGATCAATCAATTTAATCTCATGAAAAAAATCATAACAGCGAGCCAACCGACGACGATGCTCAATGATTTCCGCTTCTTCCCATTCCAAGGCTTCCGCATATTTCATTACTTGCTCATCACTTAACTCATACGCTACACCAGCCGAATCGATTTGTTTGTAGATCTCTTTATAATCCTCAAGATTATGGTAAATATGCATGTATTGATCTCGAAGTTCCGTTTTGGTGATCATGCTAGTAAATGCCCCTCTCCCATCATTATACAACCCAACAAATACCATCATGAGCAAACCAAAAAAGAACACTGCTGAATAAGCCCAGCCTTTTTGACGCTGTTTGATCTTTTTATAATGTAAGTTGATTAGACTATACGCACCCAGAAAGAATGCCACAGCACCCATTAATCGTAAATTCTTATAAATCAATTCCACAACGTATTCTGTTTTGGGATGCGGTGAGAAAAACAAGAAAAAACCAGCCAATCCGGTTACCAGTGTTATTGTTAGAGGGATACGTAACTTATACAAACCCATTGGTTATTCTCCAAAAAATGAAATTCACCCACACAAGTAAGGTTAACACGGTCTGATCCAGAAGTACTTGTATACTAATCCCAAACAATGCTTGTTTACAACGCATGTGGGAATGATGAATCAGGGTGTTAGCAACTGTTTAATCACATTCATCGATTCATCTATAAAAAACCCAAGGATATTCCCCACAAAAATCATAATCATCACAAACAACTTTGCATAATCCATGGCTTTAATCGTTCCTAATAACCTAGGTTCAGCAGAAAGGTATGCAGAAGCAGCGTACAATTCTTCTCCCATGAGGGTGTAATCACAGGTGGTCACAAAGAAAGGAAGCTGCGTAAACGAGTCACTGGCTGCTATTTGAATAGCTCCCACTGAAACACCCGTTTCCGCAATAATCAGCGATTCGGCTGCAAATCCACCCATATAAAAAACTGCGCCCGGACGATCCCGTAACAAAAGCCCGCTTACACCGGCTGCATACTGGAACTGATCACTGGAGATATAATAAATACTTTCCGTATGGAATAGATCAGGAACTCCCTGATTACGGTATGCTCCACTCACACTTTCCTGACTGACCAACATCACGATGGGATCTGTATTGGTTACCTTAAGGATGGAACGATATTCTGCCACTCGCTCCGCTATTTTCCCAAGGATATTTAAGGAAGCAATTACGTTTAATGCTCCAACATGACCAAATCCATGTGTAAATAATAGTGGTTTCCCCATTTCTGTAGAACGTCCCACTGCTTCTTCCACCGCTTCCAATCCTGCAATTTTCCGGATGAATAATCTTCGCCCTGAACGAGCCAACTTGATGAATAAAAGCACGTTAAATGCAAACAATATCGCAAAGATAAAAATCCAAAGATATCCTGTTTTAAACCATCCCGTTTCGGTCGTGACACAGACAATCCGTTCACTAAATCGCGATTCACCTTTCTTATTATATACTTTAACCTTAATCCAATACGTCTTTCCCAATTCCACCATGGTATTCTTTCCATATTTGGAATAGCGATCCACTAAAATAACATGACGTAGATGGGTATCTTCACCCCAACCGAATACTTTAGGATATTTATCTTCATATGTTTCCTTAAGATGGCGGATCTTAGCGGATGGATGGAAGCCCCAGATTTTCTTTACCATTTCAAGAGGTTCTTGGGATACATCGGTGTGGTCCTTCGGGGTTTGGGAAGCAAGATACTCGGTACGAAAAAATTCCGTCGACCCCAGCAACCTCCATAAATATACAAGGTTCAGGGGTTCTGCAACATATACTTGAAAGATGGTGTTTGTTGCTTCTGGAGCATCATAAAAAAAAGATACCAGAAACGCATTTCCTTTATCATCAGGTCGATCTACTACTTCCAGATCTTCAATGGGATTGAGTCCATACACCACCGATGTCAGAAATATAACCAGTATGAATCCCAATACATAAATTCGTGTATTCATGGTTCACCATCCCTTACACAATCATTCAACTGCTCATATCCAAAAGGTTATGACTTTCAACCTATGCTAACGGTTAACTATATATAATCAAACATTTAAGGGGATTTCCCCTTTAACTACTGCAGATCAGGTTTGGTTCTCAATAAGTCTGAATACAATATTCCGGTATATGCATGTATTCAACTGTGTATATTCCATGCTGTGTCAAGTGGTTCCCATCATGTCTATAATCACTCATACTATTGCATTACATAAAATCAGTTAGGAAAATACCTTGGCAAATCTTTACAACACCTTTTTAGATGCTGTCTAAGCGTGCTGCCCATAAAACCATTATCAAATATAAACCACCCCTAGCTGGATTGATCCAAGACATGTACAATATGTTTAAATTGATTTCCTCGGTCAAATTCATTTACAAACAATCCAAAGCTTGCGCATCCAGGCGATAAGAGTATTACTTCATTGTTCTGTGCATTTTTATATGCAGCTTCGCAAGCGTCTTTCAGAGATTGGAACCGCCTATAAATTTTTTCATTTTCTTGAGTTTTCATGATTGCTTCCATGATATCTGTACCTGTACCTGTTAGCAAATAGATGGATTTAACATATGGATTAGTAAGTATTTCCGTTACAAATGGGGTGAGATCCAGTTTTTTATCCGATCCCCCTGCAATAAGATGAATGGGTTGCTTGAGAGAACGGATCGCTTTAATCGCTGCTATGGGTGTTGTAGCGGTAGTATCATTGATAAACTGAATCCCATTCACAATGCTAACGGTTTCCATTCGATGTTCCACACCTTCAAAACATTCGAGCACGTGTAAACATTGTTCCTGGGATATATTGAATAACGCAGCAACTCCCAAAGCAGCAGCGATATTCTCCCGATTGTGTTCTCCAAGTAGTTGGATATTTGCATCGTCGGGGACATCATAACTATCAAAAAAAATTACCTGGGAGGGTGCTTCTGCCGCCCATTCTGATGCTTTGGGTTGGGATTTATTTACCAATAAATAATCCGTTGGTTTTTGAAATAAGTAAATCAGGCGTTTGTCTGCATCGTAGGATTCCATGGAATTATAATAATTGAGATGATCCGGATAGAGATTGGTATACACCGCGATATGTGGGGAACGCTGGATATCTCCAAAACCTTGTAATTGCCAGGAGGAAAGCTCCAATATTACAATATGGTTCTCTGTTGCATCCTTTAGCAAAGGTAACGTAGCTTTCCCTTGTAAATTCCCTCCCATTAGGATTGGAATATTTCCTGCTTCTAAAAATTTTCCGATGAGCGTGGTTGTGGTCGTTTTTCCACGAGTACCTGTAATTCCTACCAATGTGGAAGGAGAATACAGAGCAAATAACGCTTCATCCATATAGATTTCAGCACCATGTTCCTGTGCGATGCGGAGATATGGGGAGTTGCGATGCACGCCGGCATTCTTGATTACCACATCTGCTCGTTTGAAATCCTGTTCATCATGTTTTCCCAATACGTAGCGAATTAATGGGAATTCCTTTAATTGGTGCAATGAATCCGCTAGTTCCTGTTCTGTTTTTAAATCCGTCACTGTAACCGAGCATCCCATTTCCGAAAAAAAACGAGTATCAGCAATCCCCCTTCCTAAGACTCCCAAACCCATAATTAAAATATGTTTATCTTTAAAATCACGGACAAACCGCTCATACACTGGATTCATAGAAGGTTTGCTCCTTTATGTTTGAAAACCATTTGTATTTCGGTATGAATAGTTATTCCAAGTATCACACTACTCCAAATGGATTCATAAACCTTATAGGGAGTATAGTAAAAATAGATATAGGATTCCAATCTCCTTATGATCTGTATACCATCGTATAGTATTAATCCGTACATCGTTAGGAGTATCGAATGATTTCAACGTTTCCCCAAACAACGTTCTGAAATGAGTCCATTGTATAGTTGACAATTGGGGTAATTTGGAGTATCCTTTACCTAGCTAAGGCAATTTGGCAGCCGCCATATGAAGGAGATTTTTATGGCTCAAAACCCCGGAAGTGCGAAAAATTTAGTTTATGGGATATCAATAACGGTTTTAAGTCTGTTTCTTGTCATTGTATCTGCATTCTTGTCATCCACCGTTGGAAGTATCATTCTATATGGGATATTTGGAGCAGGTGCATTAATTGGTTTGCTATCTCTCAAAGATAAAGCAAAAGGGCGAGGGATATCCGTTCTGGGTATTTCTTTACTTGCGCTGATTCTTTTAATCATCCCTGCTACCCACAGTTTGATTTTTGGAATATTAACAGGAGCAGGAATTATTGGTGCTGTTGGTGGTGTTGGGATGGCAATCTATGGCTATCGCGAGTACAAAGCGCTACCAGGTAAAGAATAATCTGGTTAAGTTTAATCCACGCGAATCTTTTTAGTTAATTTTTTGATCATATCGCTGTGGGATGGGAATTTATTTAGGAGGGTAGCTCGCTCTCCTAATTCAAAATCCGCAAAGGTAAATCCCGGAGCCACGGTACATCCTACCAGCGCATATCCCCTACCTGATTCCAAATAAGCTCCATACCACCTACCCGCAGGAACGAGTACCTGCATGTTATCTCCCCGTTCGGGTAAATTCCCTAATTTTTCTTGGAAGGCATTACCATTAGGATCAATGCTAAAAATAAAAAGTGATTCCCCTTCGTAGGCATGCCAGATCTCATCGGCTTTGAGCCTGTGCAGATGCGACACATCTTTTTTTTCAAGTAGGTAGTATATGGAAGTACTGGCAGGTGGATTGATAGTAAATTCACCGGGAAGATTTGTTCTATCCAATATAAGTGGGGAACGATACACTTCTCGGTAATATCCACCTTCGGGGTGTTTTTTTAAGTGTAGATGATCAATCCAATAACTGGCTGAATGGTTCATTTATCTGACTCACCGGTTCGATTCTTTTTCTGAACGGGGTAAACTAGTAGTTCAGTTAGCGTTTGATCGTTGGTAAAGGATGTGGTACATTGTATTAAATTTTCATTAAAATGACTAATCAGGGATTGCAATTGCGGGAGTATATGTTTTTCGGGTGCAATCTGCTGAATATGCAAGGCTTCAAGTACCTGATTGAGTTTGAGAATATCCGCGGGATATCCTGGCGTATACGCAATATTTTGTCCTTTGGGAAGCGTTTTTAGGATATTTCCTTCATGAAGTACATGCAGTGTTGATTTTAAGAGATCCGCCATACCCAGTTTATCCGCTTTGGTATAGCTTAACACACGGTCAAACGGGGTAGGTGTTTTACCTTCATAAAACTCCAAATAGATACATTGTAAACCACTGAGTGCAAAGTAAAGTCGATAATTTAGGTTTTCGAGTTCCCTATTATCCTGCCAGCTTAAACGGAGTTTTGGTAGGGTGTGGTGGTTTTGAATCACGTAGGTGAGAATGGCACCATACAAAACAATGATAAAGGAAATGTATATCCAGAGAAAAAACAACGGCAGTAACCATAGAAAATCATACAGATTTTCCATTGATTGTTTCCCGATGATTTCAGAATAGCTGCTGAATAACAATTTTGCCAACTCAAATAAAATCCCTGCCACAATCGCACTGATTATCGACGCTTTTAAGGATACATATGTATGGGGTAGCAGTTGATATAATAGAAAAAATACAACCGTTGTGGATGCAAAGGGAAAGAGTACTACAAGAACAGAAGGCAGCTGAGCCAACAAAAAATAAGTGGTGGTAGCGAGGAACATAGGTCCCAGGGTTATTATCACATAGAAATTCTTGAATTTCTCGAGGATAGAGCGATAAAATTGAACCCGCCAGATCTGTTCAAAGCTATTCTCGAGGGTTCTAAAAATTGAAGTGGCTGTGACAAACAAAAATAATACTGCAACCAGTTGTATCTTTTCTGATTGCTGTAA
>CAYPZJ010000314.1:0-6309 GCA_964414635.1 uncultured Spirochaetia bacterium | reverse complement strand
GTTTGGTTGTGTTGTGTGCCATAAAAGGTCGAAAGACCCAGAAAAGCAATGCGCCAAGTGCTTTCGATGGCAATTGGAGTTGTTTTTTGAGGAGGATTTTTGTATTCTTTATTGTGTTTAACACATTTTTTTGCATAGCACTAAGATAAGCAAAATGCTTTCTTGGTGCTATTTGTAAGGAAAAAAAGAGAAGAAAAACCGATGGAATGGAATTTCACAAATTCATCTGGTAAGGTTCTTCCAATACTCTAATAAAAGGATGGAAAATCTACTAAATTATAGCTAAATAATTCCAACCCGTGAGAAGTAAAAAAAGGAATATAGAAGAATAGAAAGATGATACAAAGTAATCCGCCTCGACTGATGTATCTTCGGGTTTGCGGCGTGTTAGGGGATGGGTTATCAGCCATGGAAGTGGATCCTTTTCTAAAAAGAGAATAAAATATAGTTCCGCAAGTCAAGATAAAAATTATCTATATGGAAGTAAAGTTGTGGGAATGGAACACGTTTTTTAATATTAGGAAGTATTGCCAGAGTCTTCTCCACATTTAATAATGGAAATAACCATTATGGAGACTCAGCTCCGCTTACCATCAAGTGAAATTCTGGATTGTCCGAATTAAAAAGTACGATTAATCATAAATATAAACCGCACCTGCATTACTCTTACCAGATGGGTCATGATTTGGTGCTCCTGCCACAGCATTACATCCACAGTTATCCACCGCATAGCCAAAGGCATCCCCGGAGTTTCCATCAGAAGGAATTAAACGATAGGATTGTACCCAGGTTGATCCAGTAGAATGGTCAAACAAATATGCTACGCCAGACGGATATAACCCTTCACTATTTTCCGCTCCGATAATGGCTTGGCTATTATACATGGAAGCGGAAATCCCAAAACGATCGTACGCAACTGCCGTATCACTTGGGTAACTCCAATTATCAAATCCAGTCCAGGTACTTCCATCCGTAAATTGTGCCGATCCTTTATCCCTACATGAAGGTCCACAGGAACTGTTACGATCCTGATGAGGAGCACATGCCATGGCTGTTGATTCATAAATAGCCACACTATTACCAAACCAAGGTGTTGATTCATAAAGGTTGTAGGGTGTAAGTTTGCTTTGTTGATTCCACTGCGTCGTATATTCAAAAACATATGCAGCACCTACATCGGCAGGTGTATTTGAACAAAATGGTGGGCAGAACATTCCTGATTTATACGTACCATCCGCAAATTCAGCCCCTGCAATAAGAAAATCACCATACAAATCGATATGTTCTCCAAATTCATCCCCCGCTTCTATGTCACTTGAAGTGATTACGGGAGTATCTGCAATCCAGCTGCTGCCATCGTACCAAAACCCATATACACCACCCCCTCCAGTACGAGTTGGAGCGCCGACCACCAATCGGTCTTCATAGAGTGCCACATCGGTACCGAAACCACCTCCTCCTCCATCATATGGGGATAAGGTTTGGTTTAAAACCCAGAATGGAGCTGTATCCGTTTGGATTCGTTCATATACAACCACTTCATTGGAGCTAGGGGAGCCGACTGCAAGGAAAAGTCCATCTATCGCTACGCTTGAACCAAAAGTCGTCGAGCCTGAAATTTTCTGCTGTTCAACCCACGTACCTGAATCCCAAGCGCTATCACCAGTTTTCTCAAACACGTATACCGCATTAGCTCCTGGTGCTCCAATAACAATATATGTGCCATCCATGGCAACTGCTTTCCCAAATTGATCGCTGCTGGACACATCGCTTGCGATTATTTTCTGAATAAATGTATCTGTTGAACCCGAAGGATTGGAAATAACAAGTCCTGCTTCTCCACTGACAGCATCGCAACCGGTGCCATGTGCCAAAATTTGCCATGTGTAAGTACCAGGTGACAAACTACCAGCATCTTCTATAATATAGCTTTGCAGGGTGGTGGAAATATTAGGGTACGTCTGAACCGTTGATCCACCATCTAACACTTCTATTGTATATGAATCCGCTCCGGATCCCCCTGTAAAAGAAAATAGAATACTATGCGATCCACAGCTGGAAATGTCAGCAAGGGTAGGGGGTGTGGGAGGAGTGCACGCGGTTTCTACTATTACCGTACTGTTGTTTTCCTCCATTCCACAGGGTGTACTATGTTGAACCCTCCAGGGAAAGGTTCCTGTTGTGGTTGCATTCAACAGGGCGCCTGTGGAAGTAATATCCGAAATATCATTGCTTTCCCAACCTGATCCATAATCAATTTCCACCGTATACGTTCCAAAACCTGAACCATTATCCCAACTTAGTTGAATGCTATCCCCAACAACCCCATCTTCTGCATTGAGTGCAGTAGGCTGTTGTGCGGCTGTATGTATTGTATAGGGATCGCTTTCGGACCAATCATTCGTATATCCATCATATTCCGTTTGAATACGCCATTTGTAGATATCTACAGCAGGTGCAGGTGTACCAGCATATACCGCTTCATCGTTGGTAGAAGAAATGGACGTAGGGATCCATATCGAACCATCCCAGAAATCTACCTGGTATTGTGCTTGCGCTGTGCTCGTCCAATTTAGAAGAACCGGCTCCCCTTCACAGCTATCGGTCGGATTTAATTCTGGGTTTGGAAAACTAACCTGAAACGAATCCGAAGTACTCCAGTCACTGCAACACATATCATTGCATGCTTGAACCGCCCAAATCCAAGTACCGAATTCCAAATTAGGCTCAGGATCATAGGATTCTATTTCAGAGATACACGTTGCTTCATCGACTAATGGTCCCTGACGTAATTCTATTTGATAGGTTTCCGCCGTAACTGCTGTCCAAGATAATACATCGGTAAATCCATCGTAGCTGGAACAGTCTGACGCTGCGACAAGAACAGGAATTGCTGGTTTTTCTAGGATAGAAATAGGATTACCTATTGCTATCGTGTCTGAACAGATTCCTGAACTCTTTTTAAGAACCTGCCAGGTATAATTACCCGGAATCATCGGAGTAGTAAAGGGTGACTCAGCTGCTTCTTCCACATGGGTAAATCCTAATTCCTGATTCGTAATAATCAGATCTACTGTTCCTCCTTCCCAGGAGAAAATGTAATCCTGAGCGCCGTTAAAACAAGTCGCCCCAATTGCTTGCAGGTTAGAAACAACAGGTGGAGAATGTACTTCAAACGTTTTTACAGATGTCCAATCACTTACACAAGCGGAGTCTGTCGATATAAACCGAGCGCGCCAAGTGTATATTACAGTTCCAGAGGTGTCATCCGGTACGGAAAAAGCATAGGCTTGGTTTGTTTCCTCAAATTGGATAGCAAGTAAGGAGGGTTCAAATGAATCCACATCATCTGTAATCTGTAATTCTAAAACGTGATTCGGTATCAATTCCCATGAAAAATTCGCTTTTTGGGTCAGGCATATTGCGGTGGGCGTATTAATCATAACGGGTAACGGAGGTTCCACATTTTCAATTAATAGGGCAACATCACTCCAAGGTGTTTGATAATCGGTGTCATTATACGTCCCCAATCCTCGGATGTGCCAATATAACGTAGGTTGAATCAGATCGGAAGTCAAAGAAAACGTTGATTCAGTCACTATTTCACTGAGAATCGAATTGGAAAAATCAACGGAATTGGTCATTTCTCCATTGGAACTCAGCTCGATTTCGTACGAATGAAATAACTCGTTTCCTTCCCAAGTGATTTGAGGAGTGCCTTTTGGACAAAAGGTTTGATCAGAGGAATGAATAAGGGGAGCAATGAAAAATGGTGTATGTGCTGTTTCTTTTCTTTCAAAATTATTGTAAAGTATAAGATACCACGAATGTTCTCCAACAGCCAACGACTGTTCTGGAGACCAGAGGGTTTGGGATATATCAGTAATGGTAGTTGCAAGTGCATCGTCTATGTACACTTCAAGATACGTTACACCTTCTGAAAAGGATTTCCAGGAAAAATCCGGTTGGGGATCAAATAGAACCATCCCATCATAAGGCTCATAGATTTCAAAATCTAAGGGTATTTCTGAAAATTGCGGAGGATCAGTACACAAAACAAGTACGAAGTGTATGAATAGGATTGGTAATAGCAATCTGGAAAACTGATGTAGCATAATTCGGCTCCCTATTTTATCTTTTTATGTAATATGTGGTATAATCAATTGTCTTGTTCAAAAGCACCAATCGACCATGGCTCCGTGCGAATCACCCCTTTATAGTCCTGCGTAAACTCGGACTCTAGATTTGCTGCTCCCTGACTAACCTCTGATGGAGTAGAACTTGTTAATTGCAACAAACCTTGAGGGATATCTTCGAGTTGGGGATCCATAAATACATTATCCGAAGTATACGTCATATCCTTCATTTGCTGTACGGTACAAATATCTTGATTGGGGGGACATTCGACCAAATCCCAATAAGGGAAGCACTGGAAGAGGTTATTATGAGACACCAGGGTAGGATTCGCATTGAGACCAAATTCCTTAATACAGACAGCAGGATCTGGTGTAGTAGTAAAAATGATATTATTTTGAATAATGGGATGGCACTCTCCATAGCTGTCTATTCCAGAAGCACAGCCATTAAAGTCTCCATATATAAAGTGTTCTACCGTACACGGTCCAATGGGATTTCCACCATTGATGGTATTATTCTGAATAATGGGGGATGCCATGTAGTTTTTTATTCCTGAAGTATTGCTAGACGCACCACCATAAATAATATTGTTTCTGATTATAGGATTACAGGATCGGTTATAAATAGCTGTCGCCGAACCACCCCGATTCACATCCACATCACCTCCATCAACCTTATTAGCTTCGATGAGTACTGTACTTAATTCACTATATATACCTTGACAAAGTACCATACCATTTCCACCATGGATCAGTGGATTTCTTATTATATCAACCGTGGACTCCAAATTGTATATTCCATATGACATCTCACCTTCTCCACCCTGAACAGTACTCGTCTCAATGATACTCTCCGATCCGGTTTCATAATACATACCATACGAATATTTCGCATTTCCACCCGTCACCTCACAAGATTCTATATAGGATTTGGAATTGTTAGCAAACATCCCATAACTTCGTTCCGTTGCTTGCCCACCATGAATGGTACAATCCTGAAGTGTACTTTCAGAGTTGAGTAATCGAATCGCATGGGAATGTTCTTGAGCTGATCCGCCTTCTATCGTGGATTGTGCATAGATAGTTAGATGAGAATGTGAAGCGAATACTCCATTAGTAATCCGCCCTTCTCCCCCTTGAATGGTACTTGAATTAATGGTTAGATTACTTTCTTCCGTGATATAGATGCCCATTGTGGTATTAACACCGGAGCCCCCATCTATTTCACATTCCTGAAATGAAGCCATGGACCCAATGCTTAATATTCCAATAGATTCCTCGCTGCCTGTGCCACCATAAAAAGCGCATTGAATAATCGTAGGGGCGGCTTTATTCAAAAACAAACCAACGGAATAATTTCCACCACCAGCATGTAAGGTTAACCCATCCAAATGTGTGACAGCAGTAATGGTTGCATCACATTCCAACACTCGATTGGCATGTTTGGTATCCTCTACCTGCTGCTGACTTCTATCTGTTACAATGGTGGGATAGGTAAAACCATTCCGTGCAGCTGTATCCCAATCTGTTTGTGGATACCCTCCCAGAATTGAAACCCCTTCAATCATCAGTAACGAATCTTCTTGAGAAGAATCCACTACATAATTTCCTTCCGCAACATGAATAAGTCCTTCTCCTTCATAAATTTTCCCTGCAAGTACTAAACCCGCTTGGATAGTTCGCAACGGATTGTCAGGTGTCCCTAAATTGGAGTCATCCCCATCAAAACTACGTACATAGATACCATCTATAAGTTCAATCCGTTCGAATTCGGTGAGGTCGGATGCATTACGCTCAAATTCATTTACCGCAACAATTTGCCAAGTATGCATACCCGGTTCAACAAAAACGGTACTTGTCCAGGAACGAGCACTGATTGGAATGTCTTCTGCCACCACTATGTTATCTAGCATAATAGAATATGAATCAAAGGATTGATCATCTCCATCATGGGTCCAAGTAAAAAGAGGATAAGGCTCAACCAATTGACTTTCATGTTCTGGACTTTCTACTTGTAAGGTGCCTTGTATTTCCATAAACGTTGTTAAGGATTTACATCCCCCAAAACCAAGTATTATAAGATCCATAAAACGAAATTTCCCACAAACAGTTTGACACGCATTACCCAAGCTCCTTCCTTCTAATTTTCATACGCACCAATTGACCAGGGTAC